>NZ_VDEK01000006.1:0-163549 GCF_007668225.1 Cereibacter sediminicola
CGCGGCCAATGCGACCAAGGACAGGTGTCTCGCCCAGATGAGCCACGAGCTTCGCTCGCGTCGGGGTCTGCCTGCCCGACGCCGATGAAGATCGGCTTCAGGGGCAGAATCCAGACGATACCCAGCGCCACATAGATGACGAGTTCGAGCCAGAAGGGCGGGCGGTCGAAGAGGTCGACCAGCTCAACCGCCGCCACGATATAGAGCGGCATCCCCACGATGAGGACCAGCAGAGACAGGCGGCGGCGTGTCTTGTAGCTCAGGGCCATGGAACCTCCTGTGGCAAGGGAGGGCCGCCCGGGCGAGGGCGGCCCGGTGGGTCAGTCCTCGAAAGGGTCGGTGACGAGGATCGTGTCATCGCGCTCGGGCGAGGTCGAGAGCAGCGCCACCGGGCACTGGATCAGTTCCTCGATCCGGCGGACGTATTTCACCGCGGCGCCCGGAAGGTCGGCCCAGCTGCGCGCGCCGGCGGTGCTTTCGGACCAGCCTTCGAGTTCTTCATAGATCGGGGTGCAGCGCGCCTGCTGGTCGGCGGCGATCGGCAGGTGGTCGAGCCGCTCGCCGTCGAGGTCGTAGCCCACGCAGATCTTCAGCGTCTCGAACCCGTCCAGCACGTCGAGCTTGGTCAGCGCGATGCCCGAGACGCCGGAAGTGGCGCAGGTCTGGCGCACGAGGACCGCATCGAACCAGCCGCAGCGGCGTTTGCGCCCGGTCACGGTGCCGAATTCGCGGCCGCGCTCGCCCAGACGCTCGCCGTCGGCGTCCATGAGTTCCGCCGGAAACGGGCCCTCGCCCACGCGGGTGGTGTAGGCCTTGACGATGCCAAGGACGAAGCCGATGGCGCCCGGACCGATGCCCGTGCCGGTGGCGGCCTGCCCCGCGATCACGTTCGAGGAGGTGACGAACGGATAGGTGCCGAAGTCGATGTCGAGGAGCGCGCCCTGCGCCCCCTCGAAGAGAATGCGCTTTCCGGCCTTGCGCATCTCGTTCATCACCTTCCACACGGGCTTCGCGTAGGGCAGCACCTGCGGCGCGATCTCGCGCAGCTGCGCGAGCAGGGCCTCGCGGTCGATGGGCTCGATCCCGAGGCCACGGCGCAGCGCGTCGTGGTGGACCATCAGCCGGTCCACCCTTAGGGCAAGCGTCGCCTCGTCGGCGAGGTCGGCCACGCGGATCGCCCGGCGGCCCACCTTGTCCTCGTAGGCCGGACCGATGCCGCGGCCCGTGGTGCCGATCTTGGCCACCGCATTGTGCGACTCGCGCGCCCGGTCCAGTTCTCCATGCAGCGGCAGGATCAGAACGGCGTTCTCGGCGATCATGAGATTGTCGGGCGTGATCTCCACGCCTTCGCCGCGAAGCTTGGCGATCTCTCCGACCAGGTGCCAGGGGTCGAGCACGACGCCATTGCCGATCACCGACAGCTTGCCCGGCCGCACGATCCCCGAGGGCAGCAGCGACAGCTTGTAGACCTTGCCGTCGATCACCAGCGTGTGGCCGGCGTTGTGCCCGCCCTGGAAGCGCGCGATCACGTCGGCCCGCTCCGAGAGCCAGTCCACGATCTTGCCCTTCCCCTCGTCGCCCCACTGGGCGCCCACGACGACGACGTTGGCCATGTCCGTTCCTTGCTGATGAAAAAAGACCCGCGCTCTATATCCCTTGCCCGAGCGGGACGGAACCGCAAATTCGCCCGGCGGACGGACGGACGGCCGCAAGCGGCGGCCGGGGCCTGGCCGGCGGGACCGGGACCGGCGCCCGCGGCGCGCGGCACCCGGACCTGCGGCCTTGAAGGGCTTGCGGCGACGGACGCATGGGCCTAGATAGGCGCGTCAGCATCTGAAGGCCCCCTCCGCATGCAAAACGTCGTTCTCATCGTCCATCTGATCCTCGCGCTTCTGCTCATCGGCGTGGTGCTGCTGCAGCGCTCGGAGGGTGGCGGGCTCGGCATGGGCGGCGGCGGCGGCGCCATGACCGGCCGTCAGGCGGCCAACGCCATGACGCGCCTGACCTGGGTCTTTGCGGTGGCCTTCATCGGCACCTCGATCGCTTTGACAATCTTTGCCGCGCAGAACTCGCACGGGTCCTCGGTGATCGACCAGTTCGGCGGCACCACGCGCCAGCAGGCCCCTGCCGCGCCCGAGGCGCCGCTGGGTGGTGATCTGCTGCCCCCGGCACCGACGAACGCCCCGCTGACGCCGCCGCGCGTGGACGAACCGGCGGCCCCGGCGCTGGAGGCCCCGGCGGTGGAAGCTCCGGCTCCGGCTGAAGCCCCTCTCCCTGAGGCCGCGGCCCCCGAGGCGGCGGCGACACCTGACGCGGAACCGGCCGCACCGGAGGCGAGCGCCCCGGAAACGACCGAGCCGGAGGCTGCCCAGCCCGAAGCGGCTGCGCCCGAGGCCACTCCGGCGCCGGAAACGGCCGCCCCGACCGAGGAACCGGCCGCACCGGAAGCTCCTGTCGCGCCCGCTCCGACGACGGCCAACTGATCTCTACAATCCTTTGATGCTTTTGCCTTTCTGACGACAGCATCTAGCTGTCGTCAGTTGCGAACTCTTTGCGGATGCGCTATATCCCGACTCCCGTGATGGTGGGATTCGGGCAAGCCGATCGCACTACCTTGAACCGACAGTCACGGGAGATCCCACCGCATGGCACGCTACGTCTTCATCACCGGCGGGGTGGTGTCTTCGCTGGGCAAAGGTCTGGCCTCGGCCGCGCTTGGCGCGCTGCTGCAGGCACGCGGGTTTTCGGTCAGACTGAGAAAGCTTGATCCCTATCTGAACGTCGATCCGGGCACGATGTCGCCCTTCGAGCATGGCGAGGTCTTCGTCACCGATGACGGCGCCGAGACCGACCTCGACCTCGGCCATTACGAACGTTTCACCGGCGTCTCGGCGCGCAAGACGGATTCGGTCTCGTCAGGGCGGATCTATTCCAACGTGCTCGAGAAGGAGCGCCGCGGCGACTACCTCGGCAAGACCATCCAGGTGATCCCGCACGTCACCAACGAGATCAAGGACTTCCTGAGGGTCGGCGAGGATGAGGTCGATTTCATGCTCTGCGAGATCGGGGGCACGGTCGGCGACATCGAGGGCCTGCCCTTCTTCGAGGCCATCCGCCAGTTCGCGCAGGACAAGCCGCGCGGCCAGTGCATCTTCGTCCACCTGACCCTCCTGCCCTACGTCTCGGCGTCGCACGAGTTGAAGACCAAGCCCACCCAGCATTCGGTGAAGGAGCTGCGCTCGATCGGCATCGCGCCGGACGTGCTGCTCCTGCGCTCGGAACACCCGATCCCGGAAAAGGAGCGCGAGAAGATCGCCCTCTTCTGCAACGTGCGCAAAGAGGCGGTGATCGCGGCCTATGACCTGAAGACCATCTACGAGGCGCCGCTGGCCTACCACCGCGAGGGGCTGGATCAGGCGGTGCTGGATGCGTTCGGGATCTCGCCCGCGCCGAAACCCAACCTCGACCGCTGGGTGGATGTGATGGACCGGCTGGAGAATGCCGAAGGCGAGGTGCGCGTCGCGATCGTCGGCAAATACACCCAGCTGGAGGATGCCTACAAATCCATCGCCGAGGCGCTGACCCACGGCGGGATGGCGAACCGGACGCGGGTCAGGGCGGAGTGGATCAACGCCGAGCTGTTCGAGCGCGAGGACCCGAGCCCGTTCCTCGAGGGCTTCCACGCCATCCTCGTGCCCGGCGGCTTTGGCGAACGTGGCACGGAAGGGAAGATCCGCGCCGCGCAGTATGCGCGCGAGAAGGGCATCCCCTATCTCGGCATCTGTCTGGGCATGCAGATGGCGGTGATCGAGGCCGCCCGGAACCTTGCCCATGTGAAGGATGCAGGCTCGGAAGAGTTCGATCACGAGATCGGCCGGAAGCGCTACACCCCCGTGGTCTATCACCTCAAGGAATGGATCCAGGGCAATCATATCGTCGAGCGCAAGCACGACGACGACAAGGGCGGCACGATGCGGCTTGGCGCCTATACGGCCGCGCTGGCCGCGGGATCGCGCGTGGCCACCATCTACGGCTCGACCGAGATCGAGGAGCGCCATCGCCACCGCTACGAGGTGGACGTGCGCTACCGTGAGGCGCTGGAAGGCTGCGGGCTGACCTTCTCGGGCAT
Organism: Cereibacter sediminicola; assembly: GCF_007668225.1. Lineage (NCBI taxonomy): Bacteria > Pseudomonadati > Pseudomonadota > Alphaproteobacteria > Rhodobacterales > Paracoccaceae > Cereibacter > Cereibacter sediminicola. Next base: position 4,130 of record NZ_VDEK01000006.1, read on the forward strand.
GAGCCCCGACGGCCGCCTGCCCGAGATCGTCGAGATCAAGGACCATCCGTGGTTCATCGGCGTGCAGTTCCACCCCGAGCTGAAGTCCAAGCCCTTCGCGCCCCACCCGCTGTTCGCCGACTTCATCCGCGCCGCCGTCGAGGTGTCGCGGCTGGTCTGAGATTGCCCGCCGGCCGCCCGAAGGGGCGGCCCATGGCGGCCTGGGCCTGCCCCTTCAGGAGATCGCATGAACCCGCAGCACGCCCGGCCTCGGCCTGATCCCGGCCACGCACCGTCGCGACCCGGCGCCCGGGACGCGCGCGGACCAGGGCGGCCCTGATGCTCTCCTATCAGCACATCTTCCATGCGGGGAACCTCGCCGACGTGCACAAGCACGCGCTGCTCTGTGCGATGCTCGACTACATGGTGAAGAAGGACAAGCCGCTCACCTACATCGAGACCCACGCGGGGCGGGGGCTCTACGATCTGTCCTCGGCCGAGGCGGTCAAGACCGGCGAGGCGGCGCAGGGCATCGCGGTGCTGGAGCGGCGGTTGCCCGAGGACCATCCCTACCGGCGGCGGCTGCGGGAAGAGCGCGCGCTCTTCGGCCCCGAGGCCTATCCCGGCTCGCCCCTGCTGGCGGCGGGCTTCCTGCGCGACGGCGACGTGATGCATCTGGCCGAGCTGCATCCGCAGGAATACCGGGCGCTCGCGCGGGTCATGGAGCCGTGGGGCGCGCATCTGCGGCAGGAAGACGGCTTCCGCGCAGCCCTGGCGCTGACGCCGCCCGTGCCGCGTCGGGGCCTGATGCTGATCGACCCGAGCTTCGAGGTGAAGGACGACTATGCGGCGATCCCCAGGCACATGGCCGCCATCGCGCGGAAATGGAATGTGGGGACGCTGGCGCTGTGGTATCCGATCCTGCCCGCGGGCCTGCACCGTCCGATGGTCGAGGTGCTGCGGGCGCAGTTCCCGGAGGCGTTGGCGCATGAGGTCCGCTTCCCCCCCGCGCGCGAGGGGCACGGTCTGGTGGGCTCGGGGATGTTCGTGGTGAACCCGCCCTGGGGGACGGACGACGAGGCCGCGCGCCTGACCGCACTCTTTGCCGGATGAACGGGCTGCGCGCGACGTGATGTCCGGGCGCTTGGCAGCCGTGGGGCGCCGCTCTATATCCTGTCCCATGTTCGACAGCCTTCTCCGCCGCCTGACGGCGCCCGCCCCCGATCGCCTGCCCGAGGCCGACGCCGACCTTGCGCTTGCGGCGCTTCTGGTGCGCGTGGCCCGCGCCGATGGCCATTACGACGAGGCAGAGATCAGCCGCATCGACCGCGTGCTCTCGGGCCGACGCGGGATCACGCCCGAGGACGCCACCCGGCTGAGGCGTGAGGCCGAGGCGCTCGAGGCCGAGGCGCCCGACACGGTGCGCTTCACGCGCGCCCTCAAGGAGGCCGTGCCGGTCGAGGATCGCTTCTCGCTGATGCAGGCGCTCTGGACGGTGGCGCTGGCCGATGGCGAGCGCGACGACGGCGAGGATCAGGTGCTTCGGCTGGTGGCGAACCTGCTCGGCCTGACCGACCAGGAAAGCGCCATCGCCCGCCAGCGCGCCGAACGCGGCTGAACGGCCAGGGCCCGCGCGGACCGTCGCCTCGCGCAGGGACGGCAAGGCCGTCGGTCGGTCGTCGGCCGCGGGTGCGCGGCGAATCCGCCTTGCCTTGGCCAAGGATTTGGGCCCTACTCGGGCCAGAGTGACAATTTGCGAGCCGTCGTGACCGCCCAGACCCGAGACCCAGGCCCCTCGCGCCCCGTTCCCGTCATCGAGATCCGAAACCTGCACAAGAGCTACGGCAGTCTCGAGGTGCTCAAGGGCGTGGACATGGTGGCCCCCAGGGGCCATGTGGTCTCGCTCATCGGGTCGTCCGGCTCGGGCAAGTCCACCCTGCTGCGCTGCGCGAACCTGCTCGAGGACAGCCAGGACGGCGAGATCCTCTTCGAGGGCGAGGCGGTGCGCTGGAAGGGCACGGGGCTTGCCCGCCACCCGGCCGACAAGGCGCAGGTGATCCGCATCCGCACCAACCTGTCGATGGTGTTCCAGCAGTTCAACCTCTGGTCCCACATGACCATCCTCCAGAACGTCATGGAGGCGCCGGTGACGGTGCTCGGGCGGCCGCGGGCCGAGGTCGAGGAGGCCGCGCGGCGCTATCTGGCCAAGGTGGGGATCGGCGACAAGTGCGACGCCTACCCCGCCCAGCTTTCGGGCGGCCAGCAGCAGCGCGCCGCCATCGCCCGCGCCCTCTGCATGGAGCCCCGCGCCCTGCTCTTTGACGAGCCGACCTCGGCGCTCGACCCCGAGCTGGAACAGGAGGTGGTGCGCGTCATCAAGGCGCTGGCCGAAGAGGGCCGGACCATGCTTCTGGTGACCCACGACATGCGGATGGCCTCCGACGTGTCGGACCATGTGATCTTCCTCCATCAGGGCAGGATCGAGGAAGAGGGGCCGCCCGACCGGCTCTTCGGTGCGCCGCAGACCGATCGGCTGCGCCAGTTCCTGTCCGCCACCGCCTGACGACCAACAACAAGAGAAAACTGACCGGGAGAGACCGATGAAGAAGCTGATCCTGACCACCGCGCTTCTGGCGCTGGCCGCGGGCGCGGCCGCGGCGCAACAGACCGTGCGCATGGGCACCGAGGGCGCCTACCCTCCCTACAACTTCATCAACGACAAGGGCGAGGTGGACGGCTACGAGCGCGAGCTGGGCGACGAGCTGTGCAAGCGCGCGAACCTCACCTGCACCTGGGTGAAGAACGAGTGGGACAGCATCATCCCCAACCTGCAGTCCGGCAACTATGACACGATCATGGCCGGGATGAGCATTACGGAAGAGCGGGAAGAGGTCATCGACTTCACCCAGAACTACATCCCGCCGCTGGCGTCGGCCTATGCCTCGATCTCGCCCGACGCCGACATCGAGGGCGGCGTGGTGGCGGCGCAGACCGGCACGATCCAGGCGAGCCATGTGGCCGAGAGCGGCGCGACGCTGCTCGAGTTCGCCACCGGCGAGGAGACCGTGGCCGCGGTCCGCAACGGCGAGGCCGACGCGGTCTTTGCCGACAAGGACTTCCTCGTGCCCTTCGTCAACGAGTCGAACGGCGAGTTCACCTTCGTGGGCGAGGACGTGCCGCTGGGCGGCGGCGTGGGCATGGGCGTTCGCAAGTCCGACACCGAGCTGAAGGAAAAGTTCAACGCGGCCATCCAGTCCATGAAGGACGACGGCACGATCAACGCCATGATCCGCAAGTGGTTCGGCGACGAGATCCAGACCTTCTGACGAAAGGAGGGGGGCCCGGCGAGGGCCCTCCGCCCGCCCATGTTCGCAAGCTGCGCCGATCCCAGAAGTCTCGAGGGCCTGAGCTGGCTCCTGTGCTACCTCACCTCGGGGTCGCACATCGCCTTCTACTGGTCGTTCGTCACCGTGCTTGTGCTGCTTGCCATCACGGCTCCGGTGGCGCTGGCCTTCGGCTTTGCCGGTGCGGTCGCGGCCCGGTCGCCCCTCTGGCCGGTCTCGGTCGCGGGCAAGACCTACACCGCGATGGTCCGGGGCATCCCTGACATCGTCTTCTTCCTCTTCTTCGTCATCGCGCTCGACCAGGGCATCGAATGGGTCACCCACCAGATCCGCTGCCCCGACTGGACCGAGCCCGTGCGGCAGGGACTCGAGTTCCGCGTCTGCCCCTCGGCCAAGGTGCCGCCCGGCAACGCCGCGCAGATCTGGCACCAGATCTACGGCTTCGGGCTGGCGGTCGTGACCTTCGCGATCGTCTTCGGCGCCTTCGTCTCGAACGTGCTGACCGGCGCGATGAACGCCGTGCCGCGCGCGCAGCTTGAGACCGCCGAAAGCTACGGGATGACGCAAGGTCAGGTCTTCCGCCGCATCCTCGTGCCGCAGATGTGGATCTACGCCCTGCCCGGCCTCTCGAACCTCTGGATGATCCTCATCAAGGCCACGCCGCTGCTGTTCCTGCTCGGCGTGCAGGACATCGTCTACTGGGCGCGCGAGCTGGGCGGCACTAAGACCTCGCTCTACGCCTATCCGCACCCGGACTGGCGGCTCTATTACTTCCTCGCGCTGCTGGTCTTCTACCTCGGCATGACGCGCCTGTCCGAGGTCGTGCTCGGCCGTCTGACGCGCAGGCTCAGCTTCGGGCAGGCCACGGCCGCGGGCGAAGCACAGCGGAAGGCCGCGGCATGAGTTGCATCGAAACGATCGCCGATTACGGCCTCCGCTCGCTGGGCATGGGCGAGAGGCTGTTGCCGCGCAGCGACTTCACGCTCTGCCAGCAGTTCACGCTGATCGGCTCGGGCATGATCTGGAACATCTACTTCGGGGTGCTGGCGCTGGCGGCGGGCTTCTTCCTAGCCAACGCGCTGGCCGTGGCCAAGGCCGCCCCCTCGCCCGTCATCCGCAAGCCCGCGGAATGGTTCATCTTCCTGTTCCGCGGCTCGCCCCTCTTCATCCAGTTCTTCCTGGCCTACGAGGCGCTGGTTCTGCTGCCGCGGGCGGGCATCGACATCTTCGGCCTCACGGTCGAGACCGGCTGGCTGACCCGCGCCTGGGCGGGGGCGCTGATCGTGCTGTTCCTGAACACGGCCGCCTATTCGGCCGAGATCTTCCACGGCGCGCTTATGGCGATCCCGAAGGGCGATCTGGAGGCCGCCGACGCCTACGGCCTGTCGGGCTGGAAGAAGTTCCGCCGCATCCAGTGGCCCACCATGCTGCGCCTTGCCTGGCCCGCCTACACCAACGAGGCGATCTTCCTGTTCCACGCCACCACGCTCGTGTTCTTCTCGGGCTTTCCCGCCTTCCAGCAGCGCGGCGACGCCCTCTACTACGCCAAATATTTCGCCGACAAGACCTTCAACCCGTTCGTGCCTTACCCCATCGTGGCCTTCTATTTCATCTGCCTCACTCTTCTCGTGATCTGGCTCTTCGGGCTGATGAACCGGAGGCTGAACCGCCACGTTCCCGCGGCCCGCAGGCCGCGACTGAGGGTCAGGCCGCAGATCATCAGGTGACGTGATGAAAGACTGGCTGAGAAAGCACCCCCAGGTCCGCACGATCCGTGTCGCGGCCGCGGATCTCAACGGGCAGGCGCGCGGCAAGCGCATCCCCGCCCGCTTCGCCGACAAGGTGGTGAAGGACGGGACACGCTTTCCCTTTTCGGTGCTGAACCTCGACATCTGGGGCGAGGACATTGACGACAGCCCGCTGGTGTTCGAGCAGGGCGACGCCGACGGCATCCTGCGCCCGACCGAGCGCGGCTTCATGCCGATGCCCTGGCTCGAGGCGCCGACCGCGCTCTTGCCGATCTGGATGTTCCGCGAGGACGGCCGCCCCTACGAGGGCGACCCGCGCCACGCGCTGCGCGCCGTGCTTGATCGCTACAAGGCGCGGGGACTGACCCCGGTGGTCGCGGTCGAGCTGGAGTTCTTCCTGATCGACGACAGCGGCAAGACGCTTCAGGTGCCGCCCTCGCCCCGGTCGGGCAAGCGCCGCAAGGCCGCCGAGGCGCTCTCGATCCGCGCGCTCGACGCGTTCGACACCTTCTTCACCGACCTCTACGACGCCTGTGAAGAGATGGACATCCCCGCCGACACCGCCACCTCCGAGACCGGCCTCGGCCAGTTCGAGGTGAACCTGATGCATTGCGACGACGCGCTGCGCGCGGCCGACGATGCCTGGCTCTTCAAGCTGCTGGTCAAGGGGCTTGCGCGGCGGCACGGCTTCGCCGCCAGCTTCATGGCCAAGCCCTACCCGGAATATTCCGGCTCGGGGCTGCACATGCATTTCTCGGTGCTCGACGCGCAGGGGCGCAACGTGTTCGACAGCGGCGGCCCCAAGGGCACCGCCATGATGCGCCATGCGGTGGCGGGCTGCCTGAACGCGATGCACGACAGCACGCTGGTCTTTGCACCGCACGCGAACAGCTACGACCGTCTCGTGCCGGGAATGCACGCGCCGACGGCGATCTCCTGGGGCTACGAGAACCGCACGACCGCCGTCCGCATTCCCGCGGGCAATCCCGCCGCGCGGCGGATCGAGCATCGCGTGGCGGGGGGGGACGTGAACCCCTACCTGCTGGTGGCCACGATCCTCGGCGCGGCCCTGACCGGGATCGAGGACCAGGAAGAGCCGCCTCAGGCCATCATGGGCAACGCCTACGCGCTCGAGGACCTGCCCCAGATCCCCGCCACCTGGGAAGAGGCGATCCGGGCCTTCGAAAACTCCGCCATCCTGCCGCGCATCCTTCCGCGCGAGCTGATCCGCAACTATGTGCTGACGAAGCGGCAGGAACTGCACTATCTGGCCGAGCTTTCGCCCGAGGAACAGGTCGAGCTCTACCTCGATACCGTGTGACCTCTTGCCGCCTCACCCGGGCCGGGGTTAGTCTCCGGCTCAGACAATTTCGGACAATTCATGCTGATCGGCATCCTGCAGACGGGCGAAGCGCCCGACGTCCTCTCCGGCGAGATGGGGGACTATCCCGACATGTTCCGGCGCCTGCTCGACGAGAAGGGGCTCGAGTTCCGCACCTACCGGGTGATGGAGATGGAGTTCCCCGCGAGCGTGACCGAGTGCGACGGCTGGCTGATCACCGGCTCGCGCCACGGCGTCTATGAGGATCATGCCTTCATCCCGCCGCTCGAGACCTTCATCCGCGAGGCGCGCGAGGCGCGCGTGCCGATGGTGGGGATCTGCTTCGGCCACCAGATCATCGCCCAGGCCCTCGGTGGGCGCGTCGAGCGGTCGGAGAAGGGCTGGGCCGTGGGCCCGACCGCCTACGACTTCGGCGACGACCGGATCGTGCTGAACGCCTGGCACCGCGACCAGGTGATCGAGCCGCCCGCCGATGCCGAGGTGATCGCCTCGAACGATTTCTGCGCGCATGCGGCGCTGCTTTATCCCGACTTCGCCCTGACGGTGCAGGCCCACCCCGAGTTCCGCGACGACTTCATCGACGGGCTGATGAAGACACGCGGCAAGGGCGTCGTTCCCGACGACCGGCTCGAGGCCGCGCAGCAGCGGCTTGGCCAGCCCAACGATGCCGGCCGCCTCGCCGACCGCATCGCCCAGTTCTTCAATCAGGCAAGATAGTCCCATGTCCGACTGGACCGATCGTCTCCCCGAAGCCGCCCGCGCCTATATAGGCAACCGCCGCGTGGACGAGGTGGAATGCATCCTCTCCGACATCGCCGGCGTCGCGCGCGGCAAGGCCATGCCCGCCTACAAGTTCGGCAAGCAGACGAGCTTCTTCCTGCCGAACTCGATCTTCCTGCAGACCATCACCGGCGAATGGGCCGACAATCCCTCGGGCGCCTTCACCGAGCCCGACATGATCCTGATCCCCGACTATTCGACCGCAACCGCCGCGCCCTGGACGGCGGATGTGACGCTGCAGGTGATCCATGACGCGGTGGACCAGCAGGGCCATCCGGTTCCCGTCTCGCCGCGCAACGTGCTGCGCCGGGTGGTGGACCTCTACAATGCCGAGGGCTGGACGCCGATCGTCGCGCCGGAGATGGAGTTCTTCCTCGTCGCCCGCAACATCGACCCCAACATGCCCGTCATGCCGCCGATGGGGCGGACGGGCCGGCGGGCGGCGGCCAAGCAGGCCTATTCCATGTCCGCCGTGGACGAATACGGCAAGGTGATCGACGACATCTATGACTTTGCCGAGGCGCAGGGCTTCGAGATCGACGGCATCCTTCAGGAAGGCGGCGCGGGTCAGGTCGAGATCAACCTCGCCCACGGCGATCCGGTCGCGCTGGCCGACCAGATCTTCTTCTTCAAGCGGCTGATCCGCGAGGCGGCGCTGCGGCACGACTGTTTCGCCACCTTCATGGCCAAGCCCATCGAGGGCGAGCCCGGCTCGGCCATGCATATCCATCATTCCGTGGTCGAGACCGGGACGAACCTCAACATCTTTTCGGACGCGAAGGGGGGCGAGGCCGAGGCCTTCCTCCATTTCATCGCCGGGATGCAGACCCATCTGCCCGCCGCGGTGGCCCTGCTTGCGCCCTACGTCAACAGCTACCGCCGCTATGTCCCGGACTTCGCGGCGCCCATCAACCTCGAGTGGGGCCGCGACAACCGCACCACCGGGCTGCGCGTGCCGATCTCGGGGCCCGAGGCGCGCCGGCTGGAAAACCGGCTCGCGGGGATGGACTGCAACCCCTACCTCGGCCTCGCGGCCTCGCTGGCCTGCGGCTACCTCGGGCTGAAGGAGCGGAAGATGCCGCGCCCCGAATGCACGGGCGACGCCTACATGTCCGAGACCGACCTGCCCTACAATCTCGGCGATGCGCTCGACCTGCTCGAGGAGAACGCGGCGCTCCGCGACGTGCTGGGGCACGAGTTCTGCGGCGTCTATGACGCAGTCAAGCGCAACGAATACAAGGAGTTCCTGCAGGTCATCAGCCCGTGGGAGCGCGAGCATCTGCTGCTGAACGTATGAACCTGCTCTATGCCAACGACCGGCCGGGGGAATATCCCCGCTCCTGGTATGCGGCCACCGCGGCCGATCTTGCCCCCTTCCCCGCGCTGGAGGGCGAGGTGCGGGCCGATGTCTGCGTCGTGGGGGCCGGATATACGGGCCTCTCGGCCGCGCTGCATCTGGCCGAGCGCGGCTATTCGGTGGTTCTGCTCGAGGCGCATCGGGTGGGCTTTGGCGCCTCGGGGCGCAACGGCGGGCAGGTGGGCTCGGGCCAGCGGCTCGAGCAGGACGAGCTCGAGGCGATGGTGGGGCTCGACGACGCGCGGAAGCTCTGGGATCTGGGCGAGGAAGCCAAGGCGCTGGTCCGGGATCTCATCCTTCGCCACGACATGCCGGTCACCTTCCATCCCGGCATTGCCCACGCCTGCCGCAAGCCTTCGGAGGTGGCCCACGCGCACGCCCATGCCGAAAAGCTAGCCCGCGACTATGGCTACGACCGGATCGAGCCGCTCGACCGGGACGGCATCCGCCGCCTGATTGGCTCGGAAGACTATGTCGGCGGGGACATCGACCGCGGGGCCGGCCATCTCCATCCGCTGAACTACGCCATCGGCCTGGCCCGCGCCTGCGTTGCGGCGGGCGTGCGGATCTGCGAGCGGAGCCCGGTGACGCGGATCATTCATGGCGCCGAGCCTGTGGCCGAGACCGCCGCGGGGCGCGTGCGCGCCGCCCAGGTCGTGCTGGCCGCGAACGGCTACCTCGGGCGCCTCGAACCCTCCGTCGCGGCCCGCGTGATGCCGATCAACAATTTCATCCTGGCCACCGAACCGCTGGGGCCCCGCGCGGCCGAGGTTCTGTCGGAACCCGTGGCGGTGGCGGACACGCGCTTCGTGGTAAACTACTGGCGGCTGTCCGAGGACGGGCGCCTGCTGTTCGGAGGCGGCGAGAGCTACGGCTACCGCTTCCCCGACATCGAGCGGACCGTGCGGAAGCCGATGCTGGAGGTCTATCCGCAGTTGCGCGACGTGCGGATCACCCATGCCTGGGGCGGCACGCTGGCCATCACCATGAACCGGCTGCCCTGCTTCACACGGGTGACACCCAACATCCTGTCAGCCTCGGGCTATTCGGGACACGGGGTGGCGATGGCGACGCTTGCGGGGCGGCTGATCGCCGAAGCGGTGGCAGGCCAGGCCGGGCGCTTCGATCTGATGGCGGGCTTGCCGCAGCCCCGCTTCCCCGGCGGCGCGGCGCTGCGCTGGCCGATGCTGGTGCTGGCGATGACATGGTATTCCCTTCGCGATCGGCTGGGGATCTGAAGCGCGGCGCCAGCGGGAGCCGCCGGGGGCTGTCTGCCCCCGGACCCCCGAGGATATTTGGGCGAGAATGAAAGGGCACGTGGTTCGGGCGGTGCGGGACGGGCGGCGGGTGGTGGACGCCGGGCAAAGATCCTGCGCAATGGGGCCGGGGCGCAAGGATCTCCGGGCCGCGGCGCGGTGTGTCGAAGGATCGGCTGCGGGTGTTGAACCTCTGTCGGTGCCTCGCTAGCCTGTCGCCTGACCCAATGCGAGGAGCCGATCATGCGTGACGATGCGCCGAATTCCTGGGAGTCGCGGGCCGACGCCTTCTCCCTTTACGGTTTCACCGACCTGCCCTCGGTGCATCGGCGCGGCGCTGTGGTGCTGACACATGGCACGGGGCCCTACGTCCACGACGTTCACGGGCGCGCCTATCTGGATGCCAATTCGGGGCTGTGGAACATGGTGGCCGGGTTTGACCATCCGGGTCTGATCGAGGCCGCCAAGGCGCAGTATGACCGCTTTCCGGGCTACCACGCCTTCTTCGGGCGGATGTCGGACCAGACGGTGATGCTGTCGGAGAAGCTTGTGGAGGTCTCGCCCTTCGACCGCGGACGGGTGTTCTACACCAACTCGGGCTCCGAGGCGAACGACACGATGGTCAAGATCCTGTGGTTCCTCGGGGCGGCCGAAGGGCATCCCGAGCGGCGCAAGATCATCACCCGCGTGAACAGCTATCACGGCGTCACCGCCGTTTCGGCCTCGATGACGGGCAAGCCCTACAACAGCCTGTTCGGTCTGCCGCTGCCGGGCTTCATCCATGTGGGCTGCCCGCATTACTGGCGCTTTGGCCAGGAGGGGGAGAGCGAGGCCACCTTCACCCAGCGTCTCGCGCGCGAGCTTGAGGCCACGATCATCAAGGAGGGGCCGGACACGATCGCGGGCTTCTTTGCCGAGCCCGTGATGGGCGCCGGCGGGGTGATCCCGCCGTCGGAGGGGTATTTCCAGGCCATCCAGCCGGTCCTGAAACGCTACGGCATTCCGTTGATCGCGGACGAGGTGATCTGCGGCTTCGGACGGACGGGCAACACCTGGGGTTGCCAGACCTACGACTTCGTGCCGGATGCGATCATCAGCTCGAAGAACATCACCGCGGGCTTCTTCCCGATGGGCGCGGTGATCCTCGGGCCTGAGCTGTCGGATCGTGTGCAGGCCGCCGCCGAGGCGGTCGAGGAGTTCCCGCACGGCTTCACCGCTTCGGGCCATCCGGTGGGCTGCGCCATCGCGCTCAAGGCCATCGACGTGGTGATGAACGAGGGGCTGGCGGAGAACGTGAAGCGGCTGACGCCGAAGTTCGAGGCGGGCCTGGCCCATCTGGCCGAGCATCCGAACATCGGCGAGTGGCGCGGCAAGGGCCTGATGGGGGCGCTTGAGGCGGTGAAGGACAAGGCCACCAAGACCCCCTTCCCCGGCGACCTCTCGGTGTCGGAGCGGATCGCCAACACCTGCACCGATCACGGGCTGATCTGTCGGCCGCTTGGTCAGTCGATCGTGCTCTGCCCGCCCTTCATCATGACGGAGGCGCAGATGGACGAGATGTTCGACAAGCTGGGTGCGGCGCTGAAAAAGGTCTTCGCCGAGGTCGCCTGACCCTTGTGAATCGGGGCTCCGCAGTCGCCTGCGGAGCTCGCCACTTTCATGCCGTCAGAGTTTCGAGAGCTTCTTCTGCAGCTCGGCAAGCTGCTTGCGGATCTGGGCCAGCTCTTCGGCACTGCCCGGCTCGGGCGTCTCTTCCTTGGGGGACACGGGGGCCGTCCAGCCTGGCAGGGCCATCATCGCCTTGATGAAGGCTTCCTGCTGCTTGCGCATCGCATCGAACCCCGGCATCCCCGCCATCGGCCCCGAGATCTGGCTGAAATTCTCCATCATCTTGGTCTGGCCCGAGCGCAGCATCTCGAACGAGGCCGCCAGGAACTGCGGCACGACCGACTGCACCTCGGTCGTGTAGCTGCGGACGAGGTCGGTCAGGACCGCGAGAGGCAGGACATTGTCGCCCTTCGACTCATGCTCGGCGATGATCTGGAGGAGATATTGCCGGGTCAGGTCGTCCCCGGACTTCAGGTCGATGATCTGAACGTCGCGCCCCGCCCGGATGAACCCGGCGATATCCTCGAGCGTGACGTAATCGCTGGTCTCGGTATTGTAGAGGCGCCGACTGGCGTAGCGCTTGATCAGCAACGGCTTGTCGGTCTCGGCCATACCCAACCCTGTCTTTTTGTGCGGCTGCAGAGAAGACTAGGGCAGGCCTGGAAAAAAGGAAAGGGCGGGCTTTTGGCCCGCCCCCCGCGCATCCGCCTTGGGAGGACTGGGTGGATGCGCGCCGGCTCACTTCGCCGGTGCGGTGGACTTCTTGGCAGCCGAGGTCACATCGACGGTCGCCTTCTTGACCGCCGCGGTCGCGTCGTCCTGCATGTCCTTGCCAGCGGCCAGCATCAGCTCGACCGTTTCCATCTGCACCTTCTTGGCCACTTCGGCGAAGGCGGCGAGGTTTTCGGCGGCCATCTCGGCGGCGGCCGACGCAAAGTCCGTCGCAGCCTTGGTGTATTCGGTGGGTTCGGACTTGGCCTTGGCCAGGTCGCCGAACTTGGCGATCGTGTCCTTGGCCCATTTCGCGGTGATCTCGGTCGATTTCTCGGCGGCCTCGAGGGTCACCTTCGACATCTTCTCGGCCATCGCGGCCTGGGTCTTGAACGCGTTCTGCATGGCCGACGCATCGACCGGGAAAGCCGCCATCATGTCCTGCATCACTTTGGTGAAGTCGGGGGTCTTGGTCATTGCCTTGTCTCCTGCGAGCGGGCTCATGCCCGGTTGTCCTGTGACAAGGATATAAATGCTGCGCCGCAGCAAATCAAGCAGGATTTCTGCGATGCAGCATTTTTTGGCCGGATGGCGGGAAAGTCCTTACCCTGCGGCAGGCTGTTCTCCGTCATCAGGCCTCGGGCTGGGTCACGACATAGGTGCCGGGCGCCGGAGCAAGCTCGGGATGCTTCGAATCACCCGGCTGGCGCGCCTTGATCCGCTTGCCCGAACGTTCGGCCAGCCAGGCGCCCCACCGCGGCCACCACGAGCCTTCGTGGAACTCGGCCGACTCCCGGAAGGCGTCGGCGGTGGTCAGGGGCGCGGGACTGACGTAGTGGCCATACTTGTTGCGGCTGGGCGGGTTCACGATCCCGGCCACATGGCCGGACTGCGACAGGATGAAGGTCTTGTCGTCGGAGCCGAACTGCCGGAAGCCGTTGAAGCTGCTCTTCCAGGGCGCGATATGATCGGTCTCGCAGGCGATGGCGCAGACCGGGATGGTCACGTCGGCAAGCCCCACAGGCGAACTGAGCACCGGGAAGCTCCCCTTGGCGAGCCGGTCCTGCTGGCAAAGACCGCGCAGATATTCCACCGCCATCTGGGCGGGCAGGTTCGTGCCGTCGCCGTTCCAGTAGAGCAGGTCGAAGGCGGGCGGCGCCTCGCCCATCATGTAGCTCTTGATGGCGGGCTGGTAGATCAGGTCGTTCGAGCGCAGGTAGCTGAAGGTGCGCGACATGAAGGTCTTGTCGAGGATGCCGTCCACCGCGACCTGCCGCTCGATCCCGTCCACGAAATCGTCGTTCAGGAACACACCCACCTCGCCCGGATCCGAGAAGTCGGTGAGCGTGGTAAAGAAGGTGGCCGAGCGCACGGTCGTGTCGCCGGCCTTCTCCAGATGCGCGAGCGTCAGCGTGAGCGTGGTGCCGGCGATGCAGTAGCCCACCGCATTGATCTGCTTCTGCCGGGTGATCGAGCGCACCTCGGCCATGGCGCGCATGTAGCCCTCGCGGATGTAGTCATCCATGCCGACGCCGGCATAGCCCTTGCCGGGGTTCACCCAGGAGACGACGAAGACCGTGAAGCCCTGGTCCACCAGCCATTTCAGCAGCGAGTTCTGCGGCTTGAGATCGAGGATGTAGAACTTGTTGATCCACGGCGGAAAGATCAGCAGCGGCGTCTCGTGGACCGTCTCGGTCGTCGGGCGATACTGGATCAGTTCGAACATGCGGTTGCGATAGACCACCGCGCCGTCCGTCGTGGCGAGGTTGTGGCCGACGTGGAACGCCTCGCGGTCGGCCAGCGTCACCAGCAGGTCGCCGTTGTTCGCCTCGATGTCGCGCACCAGATTCTCGAGCCCCTGCACGAGGCTCTCGCCATCCGTCGCGATGGCGCGTTCGAGCGCGTCGGGGTTCGTGCCGAAGAAGTTGGTGGGCGAGAAGAGATCGACGATCTGGCGCGAGAAATACTCGACCCGCTTCTTGTCGGCAGGCTCGATCTGCTCGAGCGCGTCCACGGCCTGCTGCACCGCCTCGGCGTTCATCAGATACTGCTGCTTGAGGTAGTTGAAGAACGGATGCGTCTGCCAGAGCGGATTCGAGAAGCGCCGGTCCTTCGGCGTCGTGTCCGGCGGCGGCTTCAGCTCGCCCTTGACCAGTTGCTGCTGCGCCTCGACGTAGTGCTTCAGGCTCTTGCCCCAGAAACTGATCTGATGCTCGAGAATCTTGGCCGGATTCTGCATCATCTCGGCCATGTAGGCGGTCATCGCCTTGAGGAACACGTCGCTGGAAGGGCCATGAAGCGCCGGGTCGGACAGTTTGCGCCGGGTGAGCGCCGCCGTGAGCCGCTTCGACAACTCGTCGATGCGCGCCAGGTTGGCGTTCAGACGCTCGAGCTGCGCGTCGCGGACGGAACCCGGGGCCTGCTCTTCGGTTGCCATATTGACTTTTCCCCCCTCATTTGCTGCCATGCAGCATAGTGTGCCTGCCTCTGGGGGGAGAACTGCAGGATCACAGCGCCTCCACCGGGCAGGGATACCGAATGAAATATATGACAACCTATGACGTCATGGAGAGTGCGCGCAACACCAACGAGTGGTTGGGCGCGACCGCAAGGGCCATGGCCTCCTATCCACTCTTTGCCCTTTCGATGAATCCCATGCTGGCGCTGACCGCCGCATGGGGAGAGGTCACCGAGCGCAGCTTCGCCCGGATGGTCGCCAAGCCCGACTGGGGCATCCGCTCGATCGTGGGCGAGGACGGGCAGGACCATCTGGTCGATGTCAAGACCATCGTGGAAAAGCCTTTCGGCAACCTCATCCAGTTCTTCGTGCGGAGGCGCCCGCCGATGGCCCGCAAGGTGCTGCTGGTGGCCCCCATGTCGGGCCACTATGCGACGCTCCTGCGCTCGACCGTGCTCAGTCTGCTGCCGGACTGCGACGTCTATGTGACGGACTGGCACAACGCGCGGGACATTCCCGTCTCCTGCGGCAAGTTCGACGTCGAGGATTACACCCTCTATGTCGTCGAGTTCATGCGCGCCCTCGGCCCGGACACCAACGTGATCGCCATCTGCCAGCCGGCGCCGCTCGTGCTGGCCGCAACGGCCTATCTGGCGGGCGAGGATCCGGCGGCGCAACCGCGGACCCTCACGCTGATCGGTGGCCCGATCGACCCGGATGCGGCCGCGACCGAAGTGACGGATTTCGGCCGCCGCGTCACGATGGGCCAGCTCGAGCAACTCGCCATCCAGCGCGTCGGCTTCAAGTACATGGGCGCCGGGCGGCTGGTCTATCCGGGCCTCCTCCAGCTTCAGAGCTTCATCTCGATGAACATGGAGCGCCACTCCAAGGCGTTTCAGGAGCAGATCGTGCGCGTGGCGCGCGGGCAGGCGTCGGACCATGACGCGCACAACCGCTTCTACGACGAATACCTCGCCGTGATGGACATGACGGCCGAGTTCTACCTCTCGACCGTCGAGCGGGTGTTCAAGAACCGCGAGATTGCGAAGAACGAGTTCACCGTCGCGGGCAAGCGGGTGGATATCGGCGCGATCACCGATGTGGCGGTGAAGACGGTCGAGGGCGAGAAGGACGACATCTCGGCCCCCGGCCAGTGCGTCGCCGCGCTGAACCTGCTGACGGGTCTGCCGGACTCGAAGAAGGCGAGCCACCTCGAGCCCGACGCCGGTCACTACGGCATCTTCGCGGGCAAGAGCTGGCGGCTCAACATCCGCCCGCTGGTGCTGCGCTTCATCGACGCGAACGTCCCCAAGCCGAAGCCCAAGATCGTCCCCGCCGCCGTGGCGGGCTGACCGAGATCAGGGCGCCCCGCCGGGCGCCCTTTTCACTTGCCCCGGCCCGGATCACCGGCCGAGAACCTGCTCCACCGCGTCCTCGATCATCGTCAGGCATTCGGGCGTCGAGAAGCGGTGGTCCGCCCCCTTCACCAGCGTGAGGCGGATGTCCGGCCCCGTCGCATGATCCAGCAGCCGCAGCGCGACCGAGGGCGGAACATCCGTGTCCGCGGTGCCCTGCAGCAGCCGCACCGGGAACGGCAGGTCGAGCGGATCGCGCAGCACGAGGCGCCCGCGCCCCTCCTCGATCAGGCGGCGCGTGATGATGTAGGGCTCATCGGAGTAGTCCGACGGCAACGTCACCTGCCCGTCGCGCTGCAACGCCTCGCGCTGCGCCTCGGAGAAGCCTGCCCACATGCTGTCCTCGGTGAAATCGGGGGCTGCGGCGATACCGACGAGCCCTGCGATCCGCTCCGGCATCGCCCGCGCGAGGAGGAGCGAGATCCACCCGCCCATCGACGAGCCCACCAGAACGAGCGGCCCGGCCAGCAGGCCGCAGGCGGCGCAGGCATCCTCGAACCAGTCGCCGATGGCGCCTTCGAGGAAGGCGCCCTCCGAGGATCCGTGGCCGGAATAGTCGAAGCGCAGAAAGGCCCTGCCTGTCTGCTCGGCCCAGCGTTGCAGATGCAGTGCCTTCGTCCCCTCCATGTCCGACTTGAAGCCGCCGCAGAAGACCACCGCCGGCCCTTCTCCGTCGGCCAGACGATAGGCGATGCGGCGGTGTTCGGGTGTCACGAGAAAGCTCGGGTCTGGCATGGGGCACCTCCTTTGCGCCCAGCCTTAGCAAAGCCCGCCGCCGCAGGCCACCTTGGGCATGGTGCGTTGACTTTCCCCGACGTGCGGCGCAGAAGCGGGCGACCATAACCCGCAACCGGGCGCAATCGTAGGCGCCAAACCGACGAGGAGAGCCAGACATGGCCCAGATTTCCCTCACATTTCCCGACGGCAACGCACGCGAGTTTCCCGCCGGCATCACCCCTGCCGAAGTGGCGGCCTCGATCTCGACCAGCCTCGGGAAGAAGGCGATCTCGGCCAGCGTCGATGGCAAGCATTACGACCTGCAATGGCCCATCGAGGCGGATGCGAAGATCGCGATCCACACCATGGCCGACGAGGCGCAGGCGCTGGAACTGGTCCGTCACGACCTCGCCCACATCATGGCCCGCGCCGTGCAGGAGCTGTGGCCCGACGTGAAGGTCACCATCGGCCCGGTCGTCGCGAACGGCTGGTACTACGACTTCGACCGCGCCGAAACCTTCACGCCCGAGGATCTCGGCGCGATCGAAAAGCGGATGAAGGAGATCATCAACGCCCGCGACGCGGTCAGGACCGAGACCTGGGACCGCGCCCGCGCCATAGCCTACTACGAGGGCCGCGGCGAGCCCTTCAAGGTCGAGCTGGTGCAGGCCATCCCCGAGGATCAGTCGATTCGCATGTACTGGCATGGCGGCTGGCAGGATCTCTGCCGCGGCCCGCATCTCCAGCACACGGGTCAGGTGCCCGCCGACGCCTTCAAGCTGATGTCGGTGGCCGGCGCCTACTGGCGCGGGGACAGCGCCAACAAGCAACTCCAGCGCATCTACGGCGTGGCCTTCAAGACCCGCGACGAGCTGAAGGCCTACCTCCACATGCTGGAGGAAGCCGCCAAGCGCGACCACCGCAAGCTGGGAAAGGAGATGGAGCTGTTCCATCTTCAGGAAGAAGCCCCCGGTATGGTGTTCTGGCACCCGAACGGCTGGCAGATCTACCGCACGCTGGAAGATTACATGCGCGGCCGGCTGCGGCAGGCGGGGTATAAAGAGATCCGCACCCCGCAGGTGGTGGACCGCAAGCTCTGGGAAGCCTCGGGCCACTGGGAGGCCTACAAGGAAAACATGTTCCTCGTCGAGGTCGAGGAGGAACATGCCAAGGAAAAGCGCATCAACGCGCTGAAGCCGATGAACTGCCCCTGCCATGTGCAGGTCTACAACCAGGGCCTGAAGTCCTACCGCGACCTGCCGCTGAGGCTCGCCGAGTTCGGCTCGTGCCACCGCTACGAGTCCTCGGGCTCGATGCACGGGCTCATGCGAGTGCGCGGCTTCGTGCAGGACGACGCCCACATCTTCTGCACCGAGGACCAGATCGAAGGCGAATGCGCGGCCTTCATCGAATTGCTCTCGAGCGTCTACAAGGATCTCGGCTTCGACAGTTTCGAGATCAAGCTGTCCACCCGCCCCGAGGTCCGCATCGGCTCGGACGAGGCCTGGGACAAGGTCGAGACCGCGCTGGAAAACGCGATCAGGAAGGTGGGCTGCGCCTATGAGATCGACCCCGGCGAGGGCGCCTTCTACGGGCCGAAGCTCGACTTCAAGCTGACCGACGCGATCGGGCGCAAGTGGCAATGCGGCACCTTCCAGGTCGACCCGAACCTGCCTACCCGCCTCGGCGCCGAGTACATCGGCGAGGATGGCGCCAAGCACCGGCCCTACATGCTGCACCGCGCGATCCTCGGGTCGTTCGAGCGGTTCATCGGCATCCTGATCGAGAACTACGCCGGCAAGCTGCCGTTCTGGCTGGCGCCGCGGCAGGTGGTGGTGGCCTCGATCGTCTCGGACGCCGACGAATACGTCGCCGAGGTGGTGGCGGCGCTGCGCGCGCGCGGCGTGCGCGCCGAGGCGGATATTCGAAACGAGAAGATCAACTACAAGGTGCGCGAGCATTCGGTGGGCAAGGTGCCGGTGATCCTCGCCATCGGGATGCAGGAGGTCGAGGGCCGGACGGTCTCGGTCCGCCGCCTCGGCGAGACGCGGACAGAGTCGGCGCCGCTCGATCAGGTGGTCGAAATGCTCGCCGCGGATGCGCGCATTCCGGGCTGATTCTCTGCCGCTCGGCATGATCCCGCTTATCCTCTGCCGGCTCCATTCGACCTTGGGATGGGGCCGGCAGCGCGCCAGGAACAGGCGGGCCGAGAGCCGCCGGTTCCCGCGCCCCACGGCGCGCACGGGCGCGGGCATTGCGGCTTTCCGCAAGGTCATGGCTTTTCAAAAGGTTAACGGCCTGGATCCCTCGCGGCGCGGCAGTTCGCCGCGCGCATCCCGGCGGAAAATGCGTTCTAATCCCACCCACGCAAGCCAGACCCGCCAGCGAACACGCCCGAACAGCATTTGCCCGCAGGCCGGGCAAATGCCTGTTGCGCACGTCTTTTCCTTTGTTGCTTGATTTTCGTTGGCGCTTTGGCATCCTTTCGCACGTGACAACAGACGTTCTGACGCTTTCCTGTTTCCAGGGTGTATGCGGAGGACCTGGATGCACGGCCCGCGGCAATGTCGCCCGGGTGAAGGCTGACGAAGGGAGAGACGGAATGCCGACCGGCACCGTGAAATGGTTCAACAGTACCAAGGGCTTTGGCTTCATTGCGCCGGATGATGGCGGCAAGGACGTATTCGTCCACATCTCGGCGGTGGAACGTGCCGGCCTCAAGGGCCTCAGCGACAACCAGAAGATCGGTTACGAGCTGCAGTCCGGCCGCGATGGCCGCTCCTCTGCGGGCGACCTGCGGCTGCTGTAACGCCAGAGAACGCGCCTGAGACTACAGAGACAGCCTGCCGACCCGTGGGCTGTTCTCATCCGAGAAGCCGCCGCTGCACCCCCGCGTCCCACCCCAGAAACAGCCCCTCCTCGGTGCGGATCACCGGCCGCTTCATGAGCGTCGGCTGAGCGGCAATCTGGGCCTCGGGTTCCGAAGCCTTCAGCCAGTCCGAGAGTCCCCGCCAGGTGGTTGACTGCCGGTTCACGATCGCGTCGCCGAACTCCGTCACCAGTTCCGAGATCTCGCTCTCGCTCAGGGGCCTGGCCCGGACGTCCCGAAATTCGATGCTGTGTCCCGCTGCCTCCAGCGCCTTCAGCGCCTTCTTGCAGGTGTCGCAGGTGGAAATGCCGTAGAGGATCATGGAGTGCCCGTGCTCGCGATGTGCGGCCCCAGTGATGCCGGATTTCCGCGGCTGCGCAAGCACCCTCAGATCGGAGCGATCCAACGTGTGACCGCAACGCCCACGCCGGCCGACACGCCGGTGAGGATGGCGCCCCAGGCCAGATCCACCGCCACCATCGTCGGGTGCCAGTCGCGCAGAATCGTATAGCTGGTGAACTCGTAGGTGCCATAGGCCACCGCCCCGAGCACCGCCCCCGCAATGAGTGCCTGCATCGCCGACCCCTCGCGCAGCGCGGGCCAGGACACGAGCCAGATCAGCCCGGCGACATAGCCGACATAGAAGATCGCCGCCGGCAGCATCCGCGGGCTGTCCAGCATAAGGGGGCCGATGTGGGCCTGAAACAGCGGCTTCATCACGCGCGACAGCATCAGCGCGTCGAGCCCGAGGAAGACGAGGCCGGTGACGATGGCAAGGATGGCGAGACTCATGCGGCGGCTCCTGTCCGGGCGGTGAACCCGCCCAGTATCACCGCCGCCGCAGGTATTCGTAAAGCACGCAGGCAGGCGGCGCGGCGCGCAGTTCGATCCGGGCGGCGCAGACCCACTCCGACGGGTCGAACTCGGGGAAGAACGTGTCCGCCCCCGCGACCTCCAGATCGACCTCGGTCACGAGCAGGCGGTCGGCGATCGGCAGGTGAGCCGAGAAGATCCCCGCCCCGCCGATCGAATAGATCCGCGCATGGCCCGCCGCCCGCGCCGCCGGAACCGCCGCATCGAGCGAGGTGAACAAAGCCTCGCCCTCCAGCCTCCGCGAGGTGACCACGATGTTCAGCCGCCGTGGCAGCGGTCTCTTCGGCAGGCTCTCCCAGGTGCGCCGCCCCATGATGAGGGCGCCGCCCAGCGTCTCACGCTGGAAAAAGGCCAGATCCTCCGGCGCGTGCCAGGGGATCGTGCCGTCCTTGCCGATCGCGCCGCCCTTCGCGCGCGCCACCACCAGCGTCAGCATCAGACCGCCACCTCCGCCGCAATCGCCGGATGGGGCTCGTAGCCCTCCACCGCGAAATCCTCGATCCGATAGTCGTCGATGCTCTCCGCCCGACGAACCAGCCGCATCCGCGGCCAGTCCCGCGGCGCCCTCGAGATCTGCTCGCGCGCCTGCTCGAGATGGTTCAGATAAAGATGCGTGTCGCCCCCGACCCAGACCAGCTCTCCGGGCACCAGGTCCGCCTGCTGCGCGATCATCAGCTGCAGCGCCGCCGCGCCCACGAAATTGAACGGCGCCCCCAGGAGCAGATCGACCGACCGCTGGTAGAGCAGCGCATTCAGCCGCCCGTCCGAGGTGACGTGATACTGATAGACCATGTGACAGGGCGGCAGCGCCATCTGCCCCACCTCGGCCACATTCCAGGCGTGGAACAGCATCCGCCGACTTGCGGGATTGGTCCGCAGCGTCTCGATCAGTCCCGCGATCTGGTCATGCTCGCGCCCGTCCGGCCCGAGCCAGCGCCGCCACTGCTTGCCATAGACCGGCCCAAGCTCGCCCCAGCGGTCGGCAAACCCGTCATCCGCGACGATCCGGGCCTCGAACTCGGCCTGGCCAATCTCCTCGCCCGTCGCACGCCGATAGGAGGCCAGCGGCCAGTCGGTCCAGATCCGCACATTGTGTTGCAGCAGCGGCCGGATGTTGGTGCCGCCGGTGAGAAACCACAGCATCTCCTTCACCGCGGTCTTCCAGTACACCTTCTTCGTGGTCAGGATCGGCGCCGCGCCCTCCGACAGGTCGAACCGCAGCATGGCACCGAACAGCGACAGCGTGCCCACCCCGGTCCGGTCCACCCGCCGGTCGCCGCGCGCAAGCACCTGCGCCAGAAGATCGAGATACTGCTGCTCCGGATGCGCCACGCCGGTCCTCCCTGTCACGCCCCTGCCATCTTCACTCTGCGAAAATATCCCGGGGGTCCGGGGGCAGAGCCCCCGGCGGTTGCTACCAGACCGCCGACCGCCATGCCAGTCAGTTTACCGGCCGACCATCGCACCTGCCTCCTGCCCACGGTTTCCTTCCCGCCGCAATCTGGCTAGCCTGCCCCAAAACATGAAAGGGAACCACATGCAGGTCAAATATCTCCACACCATGGTCCGCGTCCTCGACCTCGAGAAGAGCATGGAGTTCTTCCGCCTTCTCGGGCTCGAGGAAACCCGCCGCACCGAAAGTGAGAAGGGCCGCTTCACCCTGGTCTTCATGGCGCCGCCCGGTCAGCCCGAATGCCCGGTCGAACTCACCTACAACTGGGACGGCGACGAGGGTCTGCCCTCCGACAGCCGCCATTTCGGCCATCTCGCCTATGCGGTCGAGGATATCTACGACATGTGCGCCCGGCTGCAGGCGGCGGGCGTCACGATCAACCGCCCCCCGCGCGACGGCCACATGGCCTTTGTCCGCAGCCCTGACAACATCTCGATCGAGTTGCTGCAGATGGGCGACGCGCTGCCCCCGGCCGAGCCTTGGGCCTCGATGCCGAACACCGGCCACTGGTAAGGCCTGCGCCGTCGGGGACTGCCCCTCGGGCAGTCCTCAGAGCGGCCGCCAGCGCGCCAGCAGATCCACCCCCACCGTCTCGACCGAGGCCAGCCGGAAGGCCGGCGCCTCGGCAAGTTGCGCCAGCCGCAAGGGCCCCATCGCGCCACGCCCCTCCTCGCCGATCAGCTTGCCGGCCGTAAAGGACACAAGCTCGTCGCAGAGGCCGGCCCGCACCAGGGCCGCGCCGAGCCGCGCGCCCCCTTCGCAGAAGATGCGCGTCAGCCCTTCGGATGCCAGGCGCCGCATCACCGCGACCGGATCGAGCCCATCCGGCCCCGCCTCGCATTCGAGCAGGAGCGCACCCGCCTCCCGCCAGCCGGCCCGCGCGGCTTCGGGCGCATCCGGCCCGTGGCAGAGCCAGACCGGCACATGCCGCGCGGTCCGCCCCAGGCGGCTGTCGCAGGAATGGCGCAGGAGGCTGTCCACCACGATCCGCACCGGCTGGTGCGCCGCGCCCAGGTCCCGCACGGACAGGTCCGGGTCGTCGGCCAGCGCCGTTCCCACGCCCACCATCACCGCATCATGCCGCATCCGCATCGCGTGAACCGCCCGCCGCGCCTGCGCGCCCGTGATCCAGCGGCTCTCGCCCGAGGCGGTGGCGATGCGCCCATCGACGCTCGCCGCCAGCTTCAGCGTGACGAAGGGCAGCCCAAGGGTCACGCGCTTCAGGAACCCAGCGTTGGCCGCGCGCGCCTCCGCCTCGAGAACACCTTCGGTCACGGCAATGCCGGCCGCCCGCAGCAGGGCGTGCCCGCGGCCCGCGACGCGCGGATCGGGATCGCCGGTGGCCGTCACCACGCGGGCGACCCCGGCGGCGACAAGCGCCTCGGCGCAGGGCGGCGTCCGCCCATGATGCGCGCAGGGCTCGAGCGTGACATAGGCCGTGGCCCCCAGCGCCGCGGCCCCGGCCTCGGCCAGCGCCACAGGCTCGGCGTGGGGACGCCCGCCGGGACGGGTCCAGCCGCGGCCCACGACGCGCCCCGCCTTCACGATCACGCAGCCCACCGCCGGGTTGGGCCAGGTCCGCCCAAGTCCGCGCGCGCCCAGCCGCAGCGCATGGGCCATGTGGTCGACGTCGGTCACTCTTCCGCGGGGGCGGTGGGGCGCAGCTCGGACACGAACTTGTCGAAATCGTCCGCCGCCTGGAAGTTCTTGTAGACGCTCGCAAACCGCACGTAGGCGACCGTGTCGATCCGCGCGAGGCTCTCCATCACGATCTCGCCGATCACCTTCGAGGGGATGTCGGTGTCGCCCAGGCTCTCCAGCCGCCGCACGATGCCCGAGATCATCTGGTCGATCCGCTCGGGCTCGATCGGGCGCTTCTGCATCGCGATGCGGATCGAACGTTCCAGCTTGGTGCGGTCGAAATCCTCGCGCTTGCCCGAGGATTTGATCACGACGAGATCGCGCAGCTGCACCCGCTCGTAGGTCGTGAACCGGCCGCCGCAGGCCGGGCAGAAGCGGCGGCGGCGGATCGAGACATGATCCTCGGCCGGGCGGCTGTCTTTCACTTGCGTGTCGATGTTTCCGCAGAACGGGCAGCGCATCGCCTCTCCCTCATGCCTCAGGTCGGGGGCGCAGGCCCCGGAGATCAGATCCGGGGGGTGCCCCTCTCGTTATCCACAAGACCATAGCCAGAGGCCGAGGGGTTGCACAGCGGAAATCTCAAACCCCCAGATGAGGGACGCACGCTGTGGCGCAGGAGACTCAGGGCCCGCGCGCCGCACGGGCTTGCCGGCGCCCGTGCCCGGCGCGCCATCCGAAATGAAAACGGGCCGGCACATCGGCCGGCCCTTCAACCTTCCTGTCGAAAGGCGATCAATCGTTGATCGGCGGGTCCTTCCGGCAGAGGGTGCGGGCGTGGATCGCGCTCAGCGAGGCATCCTCGGAGCCCAGGATGAAGAGGCCGGTCTTGCTGGCCGCACCCTCGGGCGACAGGCCAAAGCGCACGCCTTCGCCCTGCCGCCGCGGCGGCTCGGACAGGCGCCAGATCCGGGTGGTCGGCGCAAGGCCCATCGCCATCACATAATCCCCCGCCGCGCACCAGCTGTCACCGGGCCCCTGCCCCGGACTGCCCACAACCAGAAAGCTGCCGCCGCTTTCGGCCCGGACCTGCAGGCCGTTCTGCGCGATGTAGGCTGCCGCGGGCCCCGCAAGGGCCAGCGTGGCGACAGAGGCAATCACGAGATGACGGATCATGGAACCGCTCCTTATTGGTCGAGGAAGCTCCGCAGCTTGCGGCTGCGGCTGGGATGCTTCAGCTTGCGCAGCGCCTTGGCTTCGATCTGGCGGATACGCTCGCGGGTGACCGAGAACTGCTGGCCCACCTCTTCGAGCGTATGGTCGGTGTTCATGCCGATGCCGAAGCGCATCCGCAGAACCCGCTCTTCCCGCGGGGTGAGCGAGGCCAGAACCCGCGTCGTCGTCTCCTTCAGGTTCTCCTGAATGGCGCTGTCGAGCGGCAGGATGGCGTTCTTGTCCTCGATGAAATCGCCAAGCTGGCTGTCTTCCTCGTCGCCGATCGGCGTCTCGAGCGAGATCGGCTCCTTGGCGATCTTCATCACCTTGCGGACCTTCTCGAGCGGCATCTGCAACTTTTCGGCCAGTTCCTCGGGCGTGGGCTCGCGGCCGATCTCGTGCAGCATCTGCCGGCCCGTGCGGACCAGCTTGTTGATCGTCTCGATCATGTGGACCGGGATACGGATCGTCCGCGCCTGATCGGCGATCGAGCGGGTGATCGCCTGCCGGATCCACCAGGTCGCGTAGGTGCTGAACTTGTAGCCGCGGCGATACTCGAACTTGTCCACCGCCTTCATCAGGCCGATGTTGCCTTCCTGAATGAGATCCAGGAACTGCAGCCCGCGGTTGGTGTATTTCTTGGCGATCGAGATCACGAGGCGCAGGTTCGCCTCGACCATCTCCTTCTTGGCCTGCCGGGCTTCCTTCTCGCCCTTCTGGACCTGGTTCACGATGCGTCGGAACTCGCTGATGTCCACGCCGATATACTGGCCGACCTGGGCCATGTCGCCCCGCAGATCCTCGACCTTGTCGCGGCTCTTCTCCATCAGGGTCTGCCAGCCGCGCCCCGACTTCTGCGCCATGCGCTCGGCCCAGGTCGGGTCCAGCTCGTAGCCCTGATATTCCTCGATGAACTCGCGGCGGTTGATGCGGGCGGCGTCGGCCAGCTTCACCATGGCCGAGTTGATCGACATGATCTTGCGGTTGATCCCGTAAAGCTGGTCGATCAGCGCCTCGATCCGGTTGTTGTGCAGGTGAAGCTCGTTCACCAGCAGCACGATTTCGGACCGCAGCTTCTGGTAGGCGGCCTCGTCCTCGGGCGTGAAGCGGATACTGTCGTTCAGCGTGGCCGACATCCGCTTGTTCTGCATCTCGGCGAGCGTCGCATAATCGCGCGCGATCAGCTCGAGCGTTTCCAGCACGCGCGGCTTCAGCGCCGCTTCCATCGCGGCGAGCGACATGGCCGAAGCCTCGTCGTCCTCGTCCTCCTCCTCGGCGCGGCTGATCGGATTGCCGTCGGCGTCGAGTTCGGGCTCGGACGCGTTCGTGCGGCGCGGTGCGGGGGACGGGGCCGCGGCGGCCACCTCGACCTCCTCGATCTCGGGCCCGTCCAGATCGTCATCCCCGTCGAGCGAGCGGCCGAAGGTCGCCTCGAGGTCGATCACGTCGCGCAGCAGGATGTCCTCGGACAGAAGCTCGTCGCGCCAGATGGTGATCGCCTGGAAGGTCAGCGGGCTTTCACAAAGCCCCGCGATCATCGTGTTGCGGCCGGCCTCGATGCGCTTCGCGATGGCGATCTCGCCCTCGCGCGACAGCAGCTCGACCGAGCCCATCTCGCGCAGATACATCCGCACCGGATCGTCGGTGCGGTCGAGCGTCTCGCCCTGCGTGCCGGCCACGGCGATCTCGCGCGAGCCCGAGCCCTGCTCGACCAGCTCGCCCGCCGGCTCACCCTCCTCGGCCTCCTCGTTCTCGATGACGTTGATGCCCATCTCCGAGAGCATGGCCATCACGTCCTCGATCTGCTCGGACGAGACCTGATCCTGCGGCAGGACGGTGTTGAGCTGGTCGTAGGTGATATAACCCCGCTCACGCGCCTCCGCGATCATCCGTTTGACGGCGGCCTGGCTCATGTCCAGCGAGGTTTCGGCGTCCTGATCCTCGGGTTTGCCGTCGTCAGTGTCTTTGACTGCCATGGATGCTCCTCAGAAGGGCGGAGGGTGGTCTTGCCGAAGCGAAAGTCGAATCGTCGGGACGATATAGCGAATCAATAGCTCGAATCACAGGTGGGGGAAGCGCACGGGCCGCAGTTTTTACGGCCGCGCCGCAACGGGGCCCTATCGGTGCCTCGTGCGGCCGCCGCGGGAAAAATCGATCTGGTCGAATGACTTCTTCATGTATTCCACTTCGTCCCTGTTCAGTTCGACCCCGTTGGGCGCGATGATGACCTCCGGCCCGGCCTGAGCAGGACCACGTGCCGCATCGAATCTCGCGCGGTTGATCTGGTCGATCCGCCATGTGAGGCTTTCGTCCGGCAGGCCGTTGATGTCCTCGAGCGCCTCCTGGATCTCGCGCCGGGCGGCGATGCGGGCGGCCTTCTTGGCCAGCGCCTCGCGCACGCACTGCTCGGCCAGATCGTCCTCGTCGCCCTCCCGCGCGCCGGGCGCTATGCGCAGGTGGCTCTCCGACAGGAGCTTTTCAAGCCCCTCTCCCGCCTCCGCCGCGATCCGCGCGCGCAGGTCGCGCGGCTCCACTCCCGGCAGCGCATGGCGCATCAGGGCCCGCCACACCTGCCGGTGCCCGTCGCCCAGAAAGTCCACCGCCTCGATCCCGGCCTCGAACCGCGCGACCAGCCCCGGATGCGTCACCAGCGCGGCCAGCAGCACGGCCTCCTGCAACTGCTCCTCCGCCGCCTCGCTGGCCGCCCGCGCCAGCAGCGAGTTGCGCGCGACCGAGACCTGCATCCCCGCCCCGGCCTCGCGGCGGCCGCCCCGGTGAAAGGCCCGCCGCGGCGTGGCGCTGCCGAAGAGATCCATCCGCAGCCGGTTCAGCTCGTCGCCGTAGTGCCGCCGGATCGTCGGGTCCGCGATCCGCTGCACCGCCGCCCGCAGCCGCTTGTCGAGCGCGGCCCGCCGCTCGGGGCTGTCGAAGATCTGCCCCTCGGTCTCGCGCCGCCACAGCAGGCTCACCATCGGCCGCGCGCCCTCGATCACGCGCGCCATGGACGCGGCCCCCTCCGAGCGGATGAGATCGTCGGGATCGAGCCCCGGCGGCAGCACGGCAAAGCGCAGCCCCTGCCCCGCCTCCAGCAGCGGCAGCGCCAGATCCACCACCCGCAGCGCCGCCCGCAGGCCCGCCGCATCCCCGTCGAGCGCGATCACCGGCTCGGAATGGATGCGCCACATCAGGCGCAGTTGATCCTCGGTGACCGCCGTCCCGAGCGGCGCCACGGTGGCCCCGAAGCCCGCCTCCGAGAGGGCGATGACATCCATGTAGCCCTCGGCCACCACGAGCGGCTGGCCCTTGCCCGCCGCCTCGCGCGCCGGCCCGATGTTGTAGAGGTTGCGCCCCTTGTCAAAGAGCGGCGTCTCGGGCCCGTTGAGATATTTCGCCCGCGCCGCCGGATCCATCGCCCGCCCGCCGAGGCTGATCGCCCGCCCCCGCGCATCCCGGATCGGAAAGATGATGCGGTTGCGAAAGCGGTCATAGGGCGCGCCCCCGTCCTCGGGCCGGGCACACAGCCCCGCCTCGACCAGCAGATCCGCCGCAATCCCCTTGCCGGTCAGGGCCTGGAACAGGGCCTGCCGCCCGTCGGGCGCGAAACCGATCCCGAACCGCTCCTGCCCCTCGGGCGACAGGCGCCGCCGCACCAGATAGTCGCGGGC
The DNA here is from genome assembly GCF_007668225.1 of Cereibacter sediminicola. Taxonomy (NCBI): domain Bacteria; kingdom Pseudomonadati; phylum Pseudomonadota; class Alphaproteobacteria; order Rhodobacterales; family Paracoccaceae; genus Cereibacter; species Cereibacter sediminicola. The sequence goes on from NZ_VDEK01000006.1 coordinate 32,498, forward strand.
CGCCGAGGCCGCCCCGGTGCGCAACTGGAGACGGTAGAACTTCACCGCCTCCTCCATCGCCTCCGCCAGCAGGGCGCGCAGGTCCGCCTTCTCCGCCGACCGCGGATCGCGGGCCGGCATCGCCATCCCCGCCTCCCGCGCGAGGATCTCGACCGCCTCCATGAAGCCCACGTTCTCGGTCTCCTTCACGAAGCCGATGGCGTCGCCCTTCGCATGGCAGCCGAAGCAGTAGTAAAAGCCCTTGCGGTCATCGACGTGAAAGCTCGCCGACTTCTCCTGATGGAACGGGCACGGCGCCCAGAAGTCGCCCTTGCCCTGGTTCGACTTGCGCAGATCCCACGTCACCTTGCGCCCGACCACCTGCGAGAGCGGGACGCGGTTGCGCAGTTCGTCGAGGAATCCGGGTGGCAGGCTCATGCTCCGGTTATCGTGCCGCCCGGCCTCCGAGTCCAGCAGCCACCGACAGCACCACCCGGGCGCCGCCTCCCACCGGCACCGCGTCCGGCCCCTTCATTCTCGCTCAAATATCCCGGGGGTGTGGGGGCAGCGCCCCCACCCTTCCCCTACAGCCCCTTCGACCGATAGGTCGCCGCCACCCGCCGGATCGCCACGATATAGGCCGCCACTCGCAGATCCTCGACCCCGTCGCCCCCGTGCCAGACCTCGCGCATCGACTGGTAGGCGATGCGCATCGCATCATCGAGCCCCGAGCGCACCAGCGCCAGCTCGTCCGAGCCCTGCATGAACTTCTCCTTGAAGTCCGGCGCCAGCTGCCAGCCCAGGCCCTGATCGGCCGAGAGCCGCTCCAGCTCCTCGACAAGCGCCCGGCTCCGCGCCTCCTCGGCGCGGCGCTGCATCCGACCGAAGCGGATATGGCTGAGGTTCTTCACCCACTCGAAGTAGGAGACCGTCACGCCGCCGGCGTTGGCATAGAGGTCGGGGATGATGACCGTCCCCTTCTGCCGCAGGATCTCGTCCGCGCCGAAGGTGACGGGCCCGTTGGCGGCCTCGATGATCAGCGGCGCCTTGATCCGGGCGGCGTTGTCGCGGGTGATCACGCCCTCCATGGCCGCGGGCATGAGGATGTCGCACTCCTCCTCCAGCACCGCGCTGCCCGCCTCGGTGAAGTCGGCGTGCGCAAAGCCCCGGATCGAGCCGGTCTTGATCATCCAGTGCCGGAGGTCCTCGATCGGGATGCCCGCCGGGTTCAGCAGCGCCCCGTCGCGCTCGATCACGGCCACGATCTTCGCCCCGTCCTCTTCCGAGAGGAACCTGGCGGCATGGTAGCCCACGTTGCCAAGCCCCTGCACGATCACCCGCTTGCCCTCGAGATCGCCCGAAAGGCCGGCGCGCGCCTTGTCGTCGGCGTGACGGAAGAACTCGCGAAGCGCGAACTGCACGCCCCGGCCCGTCGCCTCGACCCGGCCATGGATGCCGCCCGCATTGATCGGCTTGCCGGTCACGCAGGCGCGCGCGTTGATGTCGGTCGTGTTCATCCGCGCATACTGGTCGGCGATCCAGGCCATCTCGCGCTCGCCCGTTCCCATGTCGGGCGCCGGCACGTTCTGCGCAGGATGGATCAGGTCGCGCTTGGCCAGTTCGTAGGCGAAGCGGCGGGTGATCTGCTCGAGTTCATGCTCGTCCCATTCGCGCGGGTCGATGCAGAGCCCGCCCTTCGAGCCGCCGAAGGGCGTCTCGACCAGCGCGCACTTGTAGGTCATCAGCGCGGCCAGCGCCTCCACCTCGTCCTGGCTCACCGAGAGCGAGTAGCGGATCCCGCCCTTCACTGGCTCCATATGCTCGGAATGGACCGAGCGGTATCCGGTGAAGGTGAAGATCTTGCCCCGCAGCCGCACCCCGAAGCGCACGGTGTAGGTCGAGTTGCAGACCCGGATCTTCTCCTCGAGGCCAGGGGACAGATCCATGAGCGCCACCGCGCGATTGAACATCAGATCGACGGATTCGCGGAAACCGGGTTCTGCGACATGCATGGTATGCCTCCTCCTCGCATCGGGCGCGGCTTGCGCCCGGGGTGCAAGCTAGTCCGCCCCGGCCCGGTCGTCACCTGCTTCGGCAGCCAAAGCGATTCGCCAGCCCGACGCCGGCGGCTTCGTCAGGCGCGCGGGCGCGCGGAACGCGGAACAATCCGCAGGCCAGCCGCGGCACCGTTTCCGGAAGCCGGTCCAATCCGCCAAGCCCCTTGCAAAGCGCCACAATTCTGCCCCACCCCATCCGTTAGATGAGCATGCTCCTCCGCTTTCGGATACCGCCGCGCCGCGGGCGGCGGAGCGCGTTTCGAGGATCGCGTTTCATGGCCCAGTTCAACATTTCCGTCCCGAGGGAGTCCCACGCAGCCGCTGGCGCACCGGGCCGAGCGCACGGATGCGCCGCCCGTTTCGCCCGGTCCGAGGAGGGTTCGATCCTCGTCTTCGGCCTCATGCTGTTCATCCTCATGCTGATGCTTGGCGGCTTTGCGGTCGATGTCATGTCCTTCGAGGCCAAGCGCACCGATCTTCAGCAGGCCGTGGACCGCTGCGCCCTGACGGCGGCGGCGCTGGCGCAGACCCGCGACCCCGAGGAGGTGGTCGAGGACTGCATGCTCAAGGCGGGCAAGGCGGAGTACGTCACCCTCATTGACCACGACGAGGGGCTGAACTACCGCGAGGTGGTGGTCACGGCCCAGCAGCCGACCAAACCCCTGTTCGCGCACATGCTGGGCATCGACGGCCTCACCGCGCCCGCTGCCACCAAGGCCGAGCAGAAGGTGACGAATGTCGAGATCGTCATGGTGCTCGACGTGTCCGGCTCGATGGTCCGCGACGCCTACAGCAGACCCACGGACAAGCTGAAGAACCTCAAGGCCGCGGCCAAGGAATTCGTGGACACGATGTTGGCAAAGGATCTGAACCACCGGATCTCGATCGCCATCGTGCCCTACAACGGTCAGGTGAACCTCGGCAAATCCCTGCGGCAGAAGTTCAACACCTACGACAACAACGGCGTGACCTACATGGATTGCGTGGACATGCCAGCGTCGGTCTATGCCAGCACCGGGCTTTCCCGGACGCTGAAGATGCCGATGACGGCGAATGCCGATACCTTTTCGGCGGCGTTCAGCAACGCGCGGACAGGTGGCACTCCGCCCGATACCTATTCGGGGCCGAAGACATCCGAGGCGCTCCCCACCGCCGGCAACCGCTGGTGCCTGCCTACGGCTGCCAACGTGGTCCGCCTTCCGTCGGGCAGCATATCGAGCCTGCAGGCCAGCATCGACGGGTTGGAAGGCAACGGCGCCACCTCGATCAATGCGGGCATGAAGGTAGGCTTGTCGCTTCTGGACCCCTCGGCCCGACCCTTGTTTGCGGAATTCGTCGGCTCGGGCGAGATCCAGTCCTATTTCCATGGCCGCCCCTTCGACTACACCGACGAAGAGGTGATGAAGGTCATGATCGTGATGACCGATGGCGAGCATTTCGAGGAAGAGCGGGTCAATGACGGCTACCGCGTCGGCGAGTCCCCGATCTACCGCAGCAGCGACGGCGAATATCTTTCGCTCAAGCTGAGCAATGGAAAATTCTACTGGCCCTACGACAACACGACGACCAACACCGCGGCAAAGGGCAAATCACCCACGCAACTGACCTGGCAGCAGGTCTGGGCCAGCTACAGGACCTCCTACATCGCCTGGCAGCTTTATTCCCGGCGCCCCGGCTTCAAATCCAGCGACCGGCTGGCCGCCTATACGGCACAGATGAATGCGTTCCGCACCCTGACGCCCATCAGCACGATGGACGCGCAGTTGCAGGCGCTCTGCAACCTCGCCAAGTCCAACAATGTCACCATCTTCGGGATCGCGTTCGAGGCGCCGGCGAATGGCAAGACGCAGATCCAGAACTGCTCGACCTCCAGGAGCAGCCACTATTTCGATGCGTCCGGCCTCGAGATCCAGACCGCCTTCCGGGCCATCGCCAGCCAGATCAGCTACCTGAGGCTCAGCCAATGAAACGCCTCGTCACATGGCTTCGGCGCAGGGCCTCGAACGAAAGCGGCTCGGCCGGCGTCGAATTCGTGATCGCGCTGCCGATCATCTTCTCGATCTTCATGGCATCGGCCGAAAGCGGCCTGCTGATGATGCGCCTCATCATGCTGCAGCGGGCGACCGACATGACGATGCGCGATCTGCGGCTGGGCAACTTCTCCGAGCCGAACGCGCAGATCCTGAAGAAGGAGATCTGCGACAAGGGCGTGATCCTCGGCGATTGCGAAAGCCGGATCATGGTCGAGCTTCAGCCGGTCAGCTCGGACAGCTGGGCCATGCCCGCCACCGCAACCCAGTGCAGCGACCGCGACGAGAGCCTCGACCCGCCCCCCTTCGTGCTCGGCTCCGACAAGGAGATCATGCTGGTCCGCGTCTGCCTCATCATGGACCCGATCTTCCCGACGACAGGCATCGGTCTGTCGCTCCAGCGCGACAAGGGCGGCTATGCGCTGATCGCCGCCTCGGCCTTCGTGAACGAACCGCAACAGAACACTCCGGGCACATGATGGACCGTCTGTTCCGCCCCTTTCGCCGCGACGACAGCGGCACCGCGGTGGTCGAGCTGGTGCTTGTCCTGCCGATCATGCTGTGGGCCTATCTCGCGCTTTTTACCTACTGGGATGCCTACCGCGTGCTCAACACCACGCAGAAGGCCAGCTACACGATCGCCGACATGATCTCGCGCTTCGACACGCTGGATCCTGCGGATTTTCCGGGGATGCAGGACGTTCTCGAATACATGATCGGCGACCGCGAAGGGGCGAAGATGCGGATCACCGCCGTCGTCTGGAGCGACAGGGACACGCGGTTCAACGTCCAGTGGTCCTGCTCTCCGGGCAACGCGAAGTCGGTCTGGACCACGGCCCTCCTCAATGCCGACACCGGGATCAAGGGGCGCATCCCCTCGCTGGATGATGGCGAATGGTCGGTGATCGTCGAGACCTGGGTCGATTTCGTGCCCGCGATGGATCTCAGTTCGCTGCCGGTCTCGACCCCGCTCGAACCGCGGACCTTTCACCAGTTCATCGCCACCCGTCCGCGTCCGGGCAAGACCAACCTCACGAAGAGCTGTCTGTGACGGCCGCCACCGCCTTCAGCGCCATGTCGGCGTAGATCGCCTGCACCTCCTCCCGGCCCAGACGCCCGCCTTCACGGTACCAGTTCGTCACACCCGTCAGCATGGCGATCAGCGCGAGCGAGGCGAGCCTCACATCGGGCAGGTCAAAGGCCCGCTCGGCGGCGCCCCGTTCGAGGATCGCCTCGAGATGCCGCTCATAGCGCCGCCGGAGCCGCTCGATCTCGGCGAAGTTCTCGGGGCTCAGGTTTCGCAACTCCATGTAGGCGATGAACACCGCCTCGGGCCGGTCGATGTGATAGCCGATGTGGAACCGGGCGAACCGGGCCAGCGCCTCGCGCGGATCCGGGGGCGCGGGAAGCGCCTCATAGGCGGCCAGCAGTTCCTCCATGTGCAGCCGCATGAGGTCGAAGAGCAGCGTCTGCTTGTCGGGCGTGTAGAGGTAGAGGGCCCCGGCCTGCACCCCCACCTCGGCCGCGATCTGCCGCATGGAAACGGCGGCATAGCCGTGGCGCGCTATCAGGGTCTGGGCCGCCGCGCGCACGCGCGGGCCCGTCGTTTCGGCGTGGGATCCTGCCTTGCGTGCCATGACCGCAGGATTATCTGAACGGTGGTTCAGTTCAAGGACCCGCGTTTGCGGCGCGGGACGGGGGCTTGTCGCCGCCGCGGGACGGGGGCTAATCTCCGACCGCCCGATGGAGCGACCGATGCGCCCTGCCCTGATCCTTGCCGTGATGACCGCTCTCGCAGGCTGCGAGCAGTTTCCAGAGGTCGATGCGGCCCGCACCGGGCGCGAGGATGCGCCGCCGCCTCCCCTCCTGCCGCTCGACGAGCTGCTTGCGCAGGCCGGCACCCCGACCGTCTCTCCCGAGACCGAAGCCGCGCTCGAGGCGCGCGCGGCGGCGCTGCGCGCCCGTGCGGCCGCGCTTCAGGATGCGCCCGCAGCGCCCTGAGCCGCGTTGCTCTTCCGGCCGCGAAAGGCTAACAGACCTGCGCATCCCAGCCCGGCGCGCGACGCCGGTCCACAGTTTTCGGAGGTTTCATGGCTGCCCCCCTGCGTCTTGGTATTGCCGGTCTCGGCACCGTCGGCATCGGGGTGGTCAAGATCATCCAGCGCCACGCGGACCTGATCGCGGCGCGCGCGGGACGCCCCGTCACCATCACCGCCGTCTGCGCCCGCGACCGTGCGAAGAACCGCGACGCGGACCTGTCCGGCTACGCCTGGGAGACGGACGCCGTGGCGCTTGCGCAGCGCGAGGATGTCGATGTCTTCGTCGAGGTCATGGGCGGATCGGAGGGCGCGGCCCGCGCCTCGACCGAAGCCGCGCTCGCCGCAGGCAAGGATGTGGTGACGGCCAACAAGGCGCTCCTCGCCCATCACGGGCAGGCCCTGGCCGAGATGGCCGAGGCCGCGGGCCTCGCCATCCGGTTCGAGGCCGCCGTCGCGGGCGGCATCCCGGTCATCAAGGCGCTGACCGAGGGTCTCGCCGGCAACCAGATGCGCCGCGTGATGGGCGTGATGAACGGCACCTGCAACTACATCCTGACCCGGATGGAGACCGCGGGCCTGCCCTACGAGCATGTCTTCGAGGAGGCCCGCCAGCTCGGCTATCTCGAGGCCGACCCGAACCTCGACGTGGGCGGGATCGACGCGGGCCACAAGCTCTCGCTGCTGGCCTCGATCGCCTTCGGCACCCGCGTCAGCTTTGACGCGGTGCAGCTTGAAGGGATCGGCCAGATCTCGATCGACGACATCCGCCATGCGGGCGATCTCGGCTTCCGCATCAAGCTTCTGGGCGTGGCGCAGGTCTCGGGCCGCGGGCTCGAGCAGCGGATGACTCCCTGCCTCGTGCCGGCCGACAGCCCGCTGGGCCAGCTTCAGGGCGGCACCAACATGGTGGTGCTGGAAGGCGACTCGGTCGGCCAGATCGTCCTGCGCGGGCCCGGCGCGGGCGAAGGCCCGACGGCCAGCGCCGTGATGGGCGACGTGATCGACCTCGCCCGCGGCCTGCGCCTGCCGACCTTCGGCCGCCCCGCCACCAGCCTCGTCGAGGCGGTGCCCGCCAAGGTCGCGGCGCCAGCGCCCTGGTATCTGCGCATGACGCTTCTCGACAAGCCCGGCGCGCTGGCCAAGATCGCGACCGCCCTCGGCGACGCCGGCATCTCGATCGACCGGATGCGCCAGTATGGGCACGAAGGCGGCCACGCCCCGGTGCTGATCGTCACGCACAAGGCCACGCGCGACGACATTTCCCATGCGATAAGCCAGTTTGGCGCCACCGGCGTCCTCGTCGGCGAGCCTGTGGCCATCCGCATCGAAGAGGTTTGATCCCCCCCTCCCGTTCCGATAGGGAGGGGTCGGAGAACTTGCACCCTCGAGGAAAGTGACCATGGCAGACGCCGCACAATTTCATGACCGAATGCTTTCGCTGGGCCTTGCCCGCGTGTCCGAGGCCGCTGCCCTCGCCTCGGCCCGCCTGATCGGGCGCGGCGACGAGAAGGCCGCCGACCAGGCCGCGGTCAACGCGATGCGCGACCAGCTCAACCTGCTCGACATCGCCGGCGTCGTCGTCATCGGCGAGGGCGAACGCGACGAGGCGCCGATGCTCTTCATCGGCGAGGAAGTGGGCACCGGCCATGGCCCGGCCGTCGATATCGCCCTCGACCCGCTGGAAGGCACGACGCTCACCGCCAAGGACATGCCGAACGCGCTGACCGTGATCGCCATGGCCCCGCGCGGCACGCTGCTGCACGCGCCCGACGTCTACATGGAAAAGCTCGCCATCGGGCCGGGCTACGCGCCCGACACGGTGACGCTGAAGATGAGCCCGTCCGAGCGCGTCCATGCGCTGGCCCGTGCCAAGAACGGCACGGCCGAGGATGTGACCGTCTGCATCCTCGAGCGTCCGCGCCACGAGGAACTGATCGCCGAGGTCCGCTCGACCGGGGCCGCGATCCGGCTGATCACCGACGGCGACGTGGCCGGCGTGATCCACTGCGCCGAGGCCCACCTGACCGGCATCGACATGTACATGGGCTCGGGCGGGGCGCCCGAGGGCGTGCTGGCGGCCGCGGCGCTGAAATGCATGGGAGGCCAGATGTATGGCCAGCTCCTGTTCCGCAACGACGACGAGCGCGCCCGCGCCCGCCGCGCCGGCATCCAGGATCTCGACCGGATCTACACCCGCGACGAGCTGGTGACGGCCGACGTGATCTTCGCCGCGACCGGCGTGACCAACGGCTCGATCCTCGCCGGCATCAAGCGCGAGCCGGGCTGGGTGACCACCGAAACGATCCTGATGCGGTCCAAGACCGGCTCGGTCCGGCGGATGAGCTACCGCAACCCGGTGAAATGACGGGTCCGGCGGCGCGTGCGTTTCTGGGGGTCGAGGCCTCCGCGACCGGGCGCCGCTGGGTCGGCCCCTCCCCCGAGGAGGATCGGCTGGCCGAGGCGATGGCGCAGACCACGCGCCTGCCGCTCGCGCTCTGCCGCACTCTGGTGCGGCGGGGCGTTCCCACCACGGAGGCCGAGAGCTTCCTTGCGCCCGCACTGCGCGACCTGCTGCCCGATCCCCTCACGCTGAAGGACATGGCGCCCGCGGCCGCGCGGCTCCTGCAGGCCGTGGCGCGGCGCGAGAAGATCGCGATCTTCGCCGATTACGACGTGGACGGCGGCTCGTCCGCAGCCCTGCTGATCGTCTGGCTGAGGGCGATGGGGCGGGCGGCCACGCTCTACATTCCCGACCGGATCGACGAGGGCTATGGCCCGAACGTGCCCGCCATGCAGGCGCTGGCCGCGGCCCATGACCTGATCCTCTGCGTCGATTGCGGCACCCTCTCGCACGAGCCGATCGCGGCGGCGACGGGGGCGGATGTGGTGGTGCTCGACCACCATCTGGGGGCCGAGACCCTGCCCCCCGCGCTTGCCGTCGTGAACCCGAACCGGCAGGACGAGGACGGCTCGCTCGGCCATCTCTGCGCCGCCTCCGTGGTCTTTCTCCTGCTGGTCGAGGCCAACCGCCGCCTGCGCGCCGAGGGGGTCCAGGGGCCCGACCTGATGGCGATGCTCGACCTCGTGGCGCTGGCCACCGTGGCCGACGTGGCGCCGTTGACAGGCGTCAACCGCGCCCTCGTGCGGCAGGGCCTGAAAGTCATGGCGCGGCGCGAGCGGCCGGGCCTCGTGGCGCTGGCCGATGTCTCGCGCATGAACAGCGCCCCGAACTGCTACGCCCTGGGCTTCCTGCTCGGACCGCGCGTCAACGCCGGCGGCCGCATCGGGCAGGCCGACCTCGGCGCGCGGCTTCTTGCGACCGACGACCTGCGCGAGGCTGCGGCGCTGGCCGAGCGGCTCGACCAGTTGAATACGGAGCGGCGCGAGATCGAGGCCCGCGTGCGTGAAGAGGCGCTGGCGCAGGCCGAGGCGCGCGGCACCTCCGGCGCGCTGGTCTGGGCCGCGGGCGAGGGCTGGCATCCGGGCGTGGTGGGGATCGTCGCCGCCCGCCTGAAGGAGGCGACCAACCGTCCGGCCATCGTGATCGGCCTCGAGAACGGGATCGGCAAGGGCTCGGGCCGCTCCATCTCGGGGGTGGATCTGGGCGCCGCGGTGCATCGCGTGGCGCACGAGGGGCTCTTGCTCAAGGGCGGCGGGCACCGGATGGCCGCGGGCCTCACGGTCGAGGAAGGGCGTCTTGGCGCGGCGATGGAGCGGCTCTCGGAGCTTCTGGCGCGGCAGGGTGCGGCCTCGGCGGGGCCGGCCGATCTGCGGCTCGACGGGGTGCTGATGCCGTCGGCCGCCACGGCCGCCTTTGTCGAGCAGATCGAATCCGCGGGCCCCTACGGCGCGGGCGCCGCCGCCCCGCGCTTCGCCCTGGCCAGCCAGCGCGTCGTGACCCGCCGCATGGGCGAGAAGCACCTGCGCCTGACCATCGGCGGCGCCGAGGGCCGGCTGGAGGCGGTGGCCTTCGGCTGTTTCGACGGCCCGCTCGGTCCGCTTCTGGAGAGCGGCGGCGCAGGCTTGTTCCACCTCGCGGGCCGGCTCGAGATCGACACCTGGGGGGGCAGCGCGCGGGTGCAGATGCGGCTCGAAGATGCCGCACGCGCATGATTTTCACGAAGCGTGAATTTCCCTCTTGCGCCTTTTCGCGCGCCGACATAAGACCGCGCCTGTCCCCAGTGGCCCGTTCGTCTATCGGTTAGGACACCAGGTTTTCAACCTGGGAAGAGGGGTTCGACTCCCCTACGGGCTGCCACTTATCCCTGTGATCCGGATGCGAACCGGTCGATTTTCGACCGCTGTGGGTCGTCGAAGGACAGTAGGTCTGGGCTTCATACCACGGACCTTTCGGCAACCGGCGACAAGGTTGGACAGGGTGCGCCAAGGCCGGCCCATCGCGAGGCCGTCGCCTGCCACGACGCAAAGCCAACATCGGCAGCCAATGCTTGGCTCGGTCGCCGGCAGGCTGTTGGAAGAGCGGGCCCAGAACCTTCCCTCCGACGTTCGGAGGCAGCCGCAAGGAACCTGTAGGCTACCGGTGCCGCGACACGGCCGATGGGACGGCGGCCACTGCGACGACACACGTCTGGAACGAACGGACAGCGGACAGCGGACAGCGGACAGCGGACAGCGGACAGCGGACAGCGGACAGCAAGAGAAGCGATCCGTTCTCGATGCACAAGTCCGGCTTTTGTCGCCGATCCTTCAGCATTCGGAAGAAGTGGCAGCCCGTAGGGGAGTCGAACCCCTCTTCCCAGGTTGAAAACCTGGTGTCCTAACCGATAGACGAACGGGCCATCCGGACGAGGCGCTGTCTAGGCGACTCGGCCGCCGGGCGCAAGAGGCAAAATCACCGATCGATCTGCTGCGCCATGATCGCAATGGCCTGCTGATAGACGCTCGCCGCGTTCCACTCGCGGATCACGGCAAAGTTCGGCTCGCCCGGCTGGTAGCCGAGCCCCGGTTGCCAGCCCTTGCGCGCGAGGAAGTTCGCCGTCGAAGCCATGGCGTCGGTGATGTTGCCCAGATCCACCCGCCCATCGCCGTTGCCGTCCACCCCGTAGGCCAGCGCGTTGCCCGGCAGGAACTGCGTGTGGCCAAGCTCGCCGTGCTTGGCGCCCACCGACGCGGGGCTGATCGAGCCGCGATCCACCAGCACGAGTGCGGCCAGCAGGTGCGGCGTGAAGAAATCCGACCGGCGGCAGTCGTAGGCCAGGGTCGCGATGGCCGAGACCACGTTCGTGTCGCCCATGAAGCTGCCGAAGCCCGTCTCCATCCCGTGGATCGCCAGCAGGACGCCCGCCGGCACGCCGTAGCGCCGCTCGAGCGAGGCGTAGAAGTCAGGGTTCTTGGCCTTTCGCGCCCGGCCCTGCCGGATGATCGTGTCCGAGCCGCGCACCTGCATGAACTTGTCGAGGCTGTACCGGAAGCTCTTCTGGTTGCGGTCCGCGGCGATGGTGCGGGAGGAATAGGAACTCCCCATGAGGGCCGCGATGCCCCTCTGCCCCACGCCCGCGGCCGCGGCTTCCTGCGCCATGAGGGTCTTCCAGTTCTCGTAGTCGGCGCCGGTGTTGCTGCAGGGCGCCGCCGCCACCTGCCCTGCCAGAAGGCCGGCGATCAGGGCGAGGGCGCAGTGGCGAAGGCGAAAGGTCATCGTGCAATCCTTGTTGACAACGCGTTGACTGTAGGCGGGGCAAGGCCGAGCGCAAGAGGGTGCTACCGCTTTCGCACGATAAGTTGTCAGGGCGGGGCAAGCGCGGGCTGGCGGCATCACGCGCCGCCCGGGCACGCGCCGCCCGGGCGGCCGCCGGACCCGCCGGAACCATGCCGCGCGCCCCGACGAGCGGGATTCAGCCTCTGGCGCTCGACGCGGCCGGCCGTTTCCCGTAAGGAACATGAATTATTCTTGACGCTTTCATGACGATCGGGGTTTCCTACTTCGATTGGTGAATTGAGGATTATGCTAATGTTACAGGCTGCCGCCGCACTGGATCTGGAACTTTCGTTGCTGATCAACAGCGCCGTTGGGACGCTGCCCACCTTCGACCAGGTGCTGCACATCATCGAGCGGAACACGCTGTTCAAGGGCGTCTTCTCGATGATGCTCTTCTGGGGGCTCTGGTTCGGGGTGCAGCGGAACGCAGAGCAGACGCGGACCCGACTGCTCGCGACGCTGGTGGTCTCGATGTTCGCGGTCTTCGTGGGCCGGGCGCTTGCGGTCACGCTGCCCTACCGGCCCCGGCCGATCCATGACCCCGAGCTGGGCTTCCTGCTGCACACGGGCCTGAGCCAAGAGACCCTCGACGGCTGGAGTTCGATGCCGAGCGATCATGCGGTTCTCTACTTTGCCCTGGCGACCGGGATTTTCCTGGCGCATCGCGCCGTGGGGGCGGTGGCCCTGCTGCATGCCACCTTCATCATCTGCCTTCCGAGGGTCTATTTCGGGCTCCACTACTCGCTCGACATCATCGTGGGCGCGGTGATCGGCGTGGCCATGGCGCTGGCGCTGGTGCCGTGGCTGGCCCGGCAGTTCCAGCGGTTCGACGTTCCCGCCTATGCCGCCACACACGGCGGGCTGTTCTACCCGGCCGTGTTCTTCGTGACCTGGCAGGTGGCGGCCATGTTCGGGCCGGTGCGGGACCTGCTGCGCGAACTGGCGGCCGTGCTCACCTGAGCTCGCCCCCGGCGAGGCGCAAGCGATACGGTGGCCGACGCGGCGCCCAGTGCGCGGGCGGTCCCTGTGCGGCAACCCCGGGGCGGTCTGCGGCCCGCGCATGTGGCGCGGGCTGTGGATCGGCCGTCCGGGAGCACCGCCGGACAACGGCGCCCCTCGGCAGGTGGCTGCCGGTGCGGTCCTTCGACGCAATCTTCCGCTCGGGCGACTGCGTTACATGACTGAAGGGAGACGGTCACAAAACGGTGTCGTGACCGTGGCATAGCGCGGGCAAGCCGGCCCCGTTTCCCCAGTCAAGGACGCGTCCATGGACATGTGCCCCCTGCCGCCGCCGCGCCGCCACCGCAGCCTCTTCCTGTCCGACCTGCATCTGGGCTCGCGCGGGTGCCGCGCCGAGCGCATCCTCGCCTTCCTGCGCGACCATACGGCGCAGGACATCTACCTCGTGGGTGACATCCTCGATCTCTGGCACCCGCCCTTCCCCCACTGGACGGCGAGCCACGACGCCATCCTTGCGCTTCTGCTGCGGCGCGTGCAGGAGGGCGCGCGCCTGCACTACCTGACCGGAAACCACGACGCCGCGATGCGCCTCTATCTCGGCCAGCATTTCCAGCGCATCACCGTCGCCGAAGAGATCCTCCACGAGGCGGCCGATGGGCGGCGCTATCTGGTGATCCATGGCGATGTCTGCGATCCGCGCCTGCTGCGCTTTCACATGATGACACGGCTGGGCAGCCGGCTCGACTGGATGCTGCGCCACCTCGACGAGCGGCTGAAGCGGATGCGCCGCACCGCTGATCCCGACCGCCGGAGCCTGATCGAGGCCCTGCTGAAGGGCGTGGATGCGGCCATGGCCTTCGGCACCGCCTACGAGCAGCGGCTCGTGGCGCGGGCCCGCCGTGCGGCCTGCGACGGGGTGATCTGCGGCCATTTTCACAAGGCGGCCCTGCACGAGGCCCACGGGCTCGTCTATGCCAACTGCGGCGACTGGGTGGACAGCTTCACCGCGCTGGCCGAGGACGACGCGGGACGGCTCTCCCTGATCGAAGCCAGCGCCGCCCCCGAACCCGCGGACGCCTTCGCCCGCGCCTTTCCCATCCCTGCCGAGGCATGATGTTCCTTGTCCTTGCCGCCTTCGGGCTTCTGACGCTTCACCTGCTGGCGGCGGCGCTTGCCGCCTCGCACGGCCGCCGCCGCCCCGCCGAGCCCTCGCACCGGCCCTTCATCTGCCTGTTGCGCCCGGTCTGCGGCCGCGACCGGCATGACCGCGAGACGCTCGGATCCAGCTTCGGGCTGGACTGGCCCGATTACGAGATCGTCTTCTGCGCGGCCCATGAGGAGGATGCCGCCGTCCCGCTGGTGCGCGAGCTGATCCGCCTCCATCCGGGCGCAAGGGCACGGCTGCTGATCGGAGAGGAGCGCTTCACCGCCAATCCCAAGCTCAACAATCTGGCCAAGGGCTGGGCCGGCACCGAAGCGCGCATGATCGCCATTGCGGACGCCAACCTGATGCTGCCGCGCGACTACCTGGAACAGCTCATGTCGGAATGGCGGCCGGGCGTGGGGCTGGTCTCCTCGCCCCCCGCAGGCGGGCGGGCCGATGGGATCTGGGGCGCGCTCGAGGCATCGTTCCTCAACGGGTTGCAGGGCCGCTGGCAGCTTGCGGCCGCGCGCGTGGGGCTTGGCTTCGCGCAGGGCAAGACCATGTTCCTCGACCGCTCGCTTCTGGACGAGCGCGGCGGTCTGGCAGCACTCGGGGCCGAACTGGCCGAGGATGTGGCCGCGACACGCCTCGTCCGGGCGGCGGGCCGTTCGGTCAGGCTGGTCCCGCGCCCCTTCACCCAGCCGATCGGTCGCCGCCGCCTGCGCGATGTCTGGGACCGGCAGCTGCGCTGGTCACGGATCCGCCGAAAGGGCTTTCCGGCCCTCTTCGCGCTCGAGCCGCTGCTGTCGCCCGCCGTGCCCCTCGTCATGCTGGGGGTGGCCGCGCCGCTCTGGATCCTGCCGTTCCTCGCGCTCTGGTATGGGGCCGAGGCGGCGCTCTGCCGGGCGATGGGCTGGCCCTGCGGGCGGCGCGATCTGGCGGCCTGGGTGGCGCGCGACCTGATGCTGCCGGTGCTGTGGGTTGCGACCTTCGCCCGTCAGGGGTTCGAATGGCGCGGCACGTCGATGTCGCCCGCGGCGGGCCGGCCCGCGGCCTGATCGCCCGCCGGTCGGCTCAGTCGGCCAGCGCGAGCGTCACGCGGCGGTTCTGCCGGCCCTTCTTCTCGATCTTGCCGATCGCCACCCGTCCGATCTCGCCGGTGCGCGCGACATGGGTGCCGCCGCAAGGCTGAAGGTCCACCTGATCCGCCCCCTGCCCGATGCGGACGAGGCGCACCCGGCCCTGCCCCGTGGGCGGCATCACCGACATGGTCTTGACGATCGTGGGATCGGCCAGAAGCTCCTCGTCGGTGATCCAGTCCTCGGACACCGGCAGGTCACGCCCGACCAGCGCGTTCAGCGCCTCTTCCAGCGCGGCCACATCGGCCGGCGGCTCGGGCATGTCGAAATCGAGCCGGCCGCGCTCGGCCCCGATCTGGCCGCCCGTCACCGGCAGGGGGATCACCACCGACAGCAGATGCAGCGCCGTATGCACGCGCATGTGCCGGTGCCGCCGCTCCCAGTCGAGGATCTGGCGGACCGGCGCCCCCTCGGGCGGCAGCGCCCCGGCCTCGGCCGGGACCAGCGCGACGCGCCCACCCTCGGCCTTGATCGCGGTGGCAACCGGCAGCCGGCCGCTCTCCCATTCGAGAAGTCCGCTGTCGCCGGGCTGCCCGCCGCCCGTCGGATAGAAGATCGAGCGGTCGATCAGGATACCCCCCTCGGCGGTGTGGCCGATGACGCGGGCCTCGGCCTCGCGCAGGTAGGGATCGGTGCGAAAAAGCGGCTCGGTCATCAACGGTTGCTCCCGGTTGCTTCGGCGACCCCCTCGGCCGCGCCATCGGCGTCCGCATCGCCGTCCGGCTCGTCGTCGGGGTCTTCCTCTTCACTGGCGCGGGGATCGACCGCGCTCGTGCCCTTTGGCACATTGTCCTTCTGCCGGGGCGCAGGCGCCAGCAGGGCGGCCATCTCCTCCTCGTCGAGCCCTTCGGGCTCGGGTTCTTCCGGCTCCGGCGGCCAGACCTCGCGCGACATGTGGGTGAGCCGGAGCCCCTCTTCGGCGAATCTCTGCACGATCATGTGGTTGATGTCGGAGCGCACCGAGAGCGAGAAGTTCACGTCGCGCAGGATCACCCGGATCTCGAAGCTCATGAACTCCTGCGTGAAGCCCATGAAGACCACCGAAGGCGGCGGGTTCAGGATCGCGAGCGGCTGCGCCTCGGCAATCTCGCGCAGCACGCGCTCGACCTTGCGGGTGTCGCAGCCATAGGCCACGCCCACGGGCACGATCAGCCGCCCGGTCATGTTGTAGCGGGTCCAGTTCGTCACCCGGCCAGCGACGAGATCCTGGTTCGGCACAATCACGTCGGTTCGGTCGAAGGTCTGGATCCGGGTCGAGCGGACCGAGATCGACTTGACCGTGCCCTGCACCCCGCCCACCTCGATCCAGTCGCCCTCCGAGACGGGGCGCTCGATCAGCAGGATGATGCCCGAGACGAAGTTGCCGACGATGTTCTGAAGGCCGAAACCGATGCCGACCGACAGGGCACCGGCGACGATGGCGAGGTTCGACAGGTCGAGGCCCGCGGAATTGACCGCGACAAGGGCCGCAAGGATGATGCCGAGGTAACCCACACCCGAGACGACCGCGTTGCGCCCGCCCTGATCGAGCCGCGTCTTGGGCAGGATCTGGCTCTTGAGCGCGCCCTGCAGCAGGCGGGTGATGCCGTAGCCGATCGAGAAGACGATGGCGAGGAGCAGGAAGTTCGTGGGGGAGATGCGGGTCGAGCCGACCTGATAGCCCTCGCGGAAGCGGGCCCAGATCTCGGTCAGGTCGGCCACGCGCGCGCCCCAGACCAGCGCCAGCAGCGGCACCATGGCCAGCGCGAGCAGGAAGCCGATCAGCACCGGCAGAAGCGCGTCGCGCCCGCCCTCCTCGTTGCGGGTGGCAAGGCCATAGAGGTCCACCACCAGCGTCTGCAGCACGAAGAGCAGCCCGATCAGGCCGAGGGTGATGCCTGCCGGATAGACGAGCGCCGTGGCCGCCGCGATGTAGCCCGGCGCCGCCAGCAGCGGGCCGATCACGCCGATGGCGATGGCGCCGCGCCCAAGCAGGTCGATGACGCTGTTGCGAAAGCTCGTGGGTTCGTCGTCGCCCAGATCGTTGCGGACGCTGGCCAGCATCAGCTGGCCGATGCGGAACAGGAAGACGCCCGCAAGGACGATCATGGGGAAGGCCATGACCGAGGTTGCGGCCTCGCCCACCCGCGCGGGCGGCAGCGCCACGCCGCGCAGCCCGTCGAGCGCCAGCACGACGCCGAACATGGCCGTGTGGAAGCGCCCCTCGCGCCGACGCTCGACCGAGAGGTTCAGGGGCGATGTCTGCTGGCCGTTCTTGGGGAAGATCCGCCCGGCGAGCCAGCCCGCCGAATAAAGGATGAAGCCCACGGCCGGCAGCGCCTCGACGATCAGCGTCGTGCGCGGCCCCGCCAGCCCCGAGAGCGTGATCGCGTGGCTCACCGCCACGACGCCCGCCACCGGAGCCGCGATCTGCCCCAGCGAGACCATGAGCGAGGTCACCTTGCGGCCCCGCGCCGAGACCTGATCCTGCAGCTGCTGGGTCAGGCGCTCCATCAGCGAGCGGCCGCGCGCAATGAGCAGCAGCCCCACCGCCAGCAGGCCGAGGATCGCGGGCAGGTTGTCCCGCGTGGTCGATTGCGCGGCGGGCGAGGCGACACGACCCGTGCCCTCGTCCCAGAGATCCACGGCAAGGCCCGAGACCTCGCCAGCGGCACTCGGCCAGTTGGCGGGGTTGAGCGGCATGGGCCAGATGCGCAGCAGCTCTTCGGTCTGGCGCTCGCGCACCACGCGGTCGATCTCGCGGATCAGGCCGTCCGCGCGCTGGTAGGCCTCTTCGGCGGCCACGACCGGCGCCCGCAGTTCGGAAAGCTGCGTTGTCAGCTCGCGCCGGCGCTGCGCGATGTCGTCCGGTTCGGTCTCGCCCTCGGCGGGCGCCGACCCGAGCGCGTCGAGCTGGCTGCGCACCGAGGCGATGCGGCTGGCGTTCAGCCCCTGCGCCCCGAGGAACGTGTCGCGCCATTGCACGAGGTAGCCGCGCATCATCTCGTAGGACGCGCTCTCGGTCTCGCGGTCGGCGATCTCGCGCTCGGCCCGCGTGGCGGTCTTTTCCCACTGCTTGTAGTCCGGCGCCTTCATCTCGTCGGCGCCGGCGGCCGGGCCGACCATCTCCTGGGCCACCGCCCGGTCCGGGGACCAGAGCGGCAGGCTCGCGCAGGCGAGCATCACCCACAGTAGCAGGAGCGGCATCACGCGCAGGATGGGCATGGGGTCAGATGTCCTCGAACACCGACGGGACGGCCGGCGGCGCCTCGTCGAGCCACTGGGGCACCGGAAGCCCCTTGTCGCGCAGGAAGTAGGGATTGAAAAGTTTGGACTGGTAGCGGTTGCCATAGTCGCAGAGCACGGTGACGATCGTGTGGCCCGGCCCCATCTCGCGCGCCATGCGGATCGCGCCCGCGATGTTGATCCCCGACGAGCCCCCGAGGCAGAGCCCCTCTTCCTGAAGCAGGTCGAAGACGATCGGCAGCGCCTCGGCATCGGGGATGCGGCAGCTGAAGTCGGGCGTCAGCCCCTCGAGGTTGGCCGTGATCCGGCCCTGCCCGATCCCCTCGGTGATCGAACTGCCGGGGGCCTCGAACGTGCCCTCGGTGTAGAAGGAATGGAGCGCCGCACCCTCGGGGTCGGCAAGGCCGATCCTGACGCCCTTCGGCTGCAGCGCCATCGCCACGCCCGCGAGTGTCCCGCCCGAGCCCACCGCGCAGATGAAGCCGTCCACCCGGCCCTGCGTCTGCTCCCAGATCTCGGGGCCGGTGGTCTCGACATGGGCCTGACGGTTGGCGATGTTGTCGAACTGGTTGGCCCAGATCGCGCCCTGCGGCTCGGTCCGGGCCAGCACCTCGGCAAGCCGGCCCGAATAGCGGACGTAGTTGTTCGGGTTGCGGTAGGGAGCGGCCGGAACCTGGACAAGATGCGCCCCCGCAAGGCGCAGCATGTCCTTCTTTTCCTGGCTCTGGGTCTCGGGGATCACGATGACCGTGCGGAAGCCCATCGAGGCCCCCACCAGCGCAAGTCCGATCCCGGTGTTGCCCGCCGTGCCCTCGACGATGGTGCCGCCGGGCTGCAACAGTCCCTTCGCCACCGCGTCGCGGATGATGTAGAGCGCGGCCCTGTCCTTGACCGACTGGCCGGGGTTCAGAAACTCGCACTTGCCGAGGATCTCGCAGCCCGTCAGCTCCGAAGCCTTGCGGAGGCGAATGAGGGGAGTGTTGCCGATCGTGTCGGCAAGGTCGCGGTGAATGCGCATTCGGGGCCGTCCTTTGCTGAGACCTCCTGTGTAGGAGGCGGGTCGGCGGAACTCAAGCACCCGGCCCCTCACGCCTCGCGGCGTTCAGCGGCTTTCGGCCCGGCACGGCCTGCGCCCCCTCAGCGGCGGGCCGCCCTCAGCCCCGGACGCTCGCGCTCGAGCCAGAGTGCGGTCAGCAGCAGCGGCCCGTTGCAGATCTCGCCGCTGCGGACAAGCTCCATCATCTCGTCGAAGGCCATGAGATGCCCTCGGATGTCCTCGCCCTCGCCCTCCATGCCGAAGACGCCCTCGATCCCGTCGGGCAGTTCGGCCAGGGCGACGTAGGAGTAGAGATATTCCGCCTTGGCCGCGGGCGTGGGGTAGTAGGAGGCCACGGGCAGCAGCTCGCCCAGCGCAAGGCCCGCCTCCTCGACCGCCTCGCGCCGGGCCGACCCCTCGGGCGTCTCGCCCGGATCGATGCGGCCCGCGATCGGCTCGAGCAGCCAGGGCTGGCCGTCTCCGCGCCCGAAGGGTCCGGGGCGGAACTGCTCGATCAGAAGCACCCGGTCGCGCGCGGGATCGTAGGGCACCACCGTCACCGCATCGCCCGAGATGAACACGGCCCGGTTGACCGCCGGGCTCATGCCGCCGCCAAAGCTGCGGAACGACAGGTCATATTCCTCGACCGCGAAGAAATTGGCGTAGGGCTGCCTGCGGCGGATCACCGACACATCCGCGGGCGAGGCCGCATGGCGCCGCCGCGACGGCGCGGGGGCGGCGGCCCGCACCCGGCTCGCGCCCTGCACCAGCATCAGCCGGTAGCGCCGCCTGACCTGCTCGGCCGGCACCTCGGGCCAGAGCGCCATCACATCGCCCGCGGTGGCGGCGACGATGGGCCCCCAGACGGCGTTCCACGTCACGGCATCCCAGGCCTCGGCCCCGTCGGGATCGGCCGTGAAGACGATGGCCGGACGCCCGCCGATCTCGTGCGTCTCGACCCGATAGCCCGCGGCCTGCTGGTGATAGGCGAGCCGTGCGGCCGCCTCTGGTCCCAATTCGGCCAGCACCCCCTCGACCGCATCGAAGCCGGCCGGCACCGGCACGACCGTCGCCCCCGCGGCGCGCAGCGCGTGCCCCTCGAGCCGCGCGGGCACGCCCGCCACCTCCTCGCCCAGCACCAGCGCGCGCAGCGCCTCGTCGGCCATCGGCCCGCAGAGGAACACCCTCATTTCCAGCGCCGCCCCGCCCATTCCGAGATGCTGCCGCCCATGAGCGCCCCCACGAGCAGCATGGCAAGGATCTCCGGCACGGCGAGCAGCCGGGCGTAGGACAGCATCAGCGCGAAGACCCCCAGCAGCGCCTCGATCGGCCCGTCGTAAAGCATCCGCATCGCCCGGAGCACCATGATGTAGATCGAATAGGCCAGCAGCGCGACGAAGGCCGTGGTGACGACGGTGCGCACCCCGGTGCTCATGGCGGCGACATAGCCGCGCCCGGCCAGCGCCCCCGAGATCATCCAGCCGCAGACAAGGCCCACGGCCGCCGTGGCGGGCCCGAAGATGTCGGTCGGCGTCCCCTCGGGAAGCTGCCCCGCAAAGAGCCGCCCCCCGAGAAAGCCCAGCGCGGCGAAGGCGAGGGCTGCGAACAGTTTGGCGGCGGTCGGCATGTCTGTCCTGCCCGAGGGGGCCGTCTTACGCGGCCCGCGTTACCGTGATCTGCGTCACGTCGCAGTTTCCGCCCTCGAACGAGCCCGCGCAAGAGGTCAGGTAGAAGTTCCACATGCGGCGGAACCGCTCGTCGAAGCCCAGCGCGGCCACCCGGTCCCAGCGGTCGTTGAAGGTCTCGTGCCAGCGGCGCAGCGTCATGGAATAGCTCTGGCCGAACTCGACCGAGTCCGTCACATGCAGCCCCGCCTTCGCGATCTCGACCCGCAGGGCCGTCGGAGAGGGCAGCATCCCGCCCGGAAAGATGTATTTCTGGATGAAGTCCACGCCGCGGCGATAGACCTCCCACCGCTTGTCCTGCACGGTGATGATCTGCAGCGTGGCGCGGGCCTCGGGCTTCAGCCGCTCGCGCAGCGTCTGGAAATAGACCGGCCAGTATTTCTCGCCCACCGCCTCGAACATCTCGATCGAGGCGATGCCGTCGAAGGTGCCGCGCTCGTCCCGGTAATCCTGCAGCCGGATCTCGACCCGCTCCGACAGGCCCGCCCGCGCGATCCGCCGGGCGGCGTAATCGTGCTGCGCCCGGCTGATCGTCAGCCCGGTGACGCGCAACCCGCGCTCTTTCGCGGCATATTCGGCGAATCCGCCCCAGCCGCAGCCGATCTCGAGCACATGATCGCCGGGCCGCGCACCCATCCGGTCCACGAGGCTGGCGTATTTCGCCCGCTGCGCCTCCTCGAGGCTTTCCTGCCCGGTGTGGAACAGCGCCGAGGAATAGGTCATGCTCTCATCGAGCCAGAGCTCGTAGAAGTCGTTGCCGAGGTCGTAGTGCGCGGCGATGTTCTTCCGGGCCTGCCGCTTCGAGTTGCCGCGCAGCCAGTGGCGGAGATTCTCGAAGGCGCGCAGCAGCCCCATGCCCGGAAAGCCGTCATAGACGTCGTCGTTGTCGGCATGCACGAGATCCATGAAAGCCTGCAGGTCCGGGGTGGACCAGGCGCCCTCCAGATAGGCCTCGCAGAAGCCGAGGTCGCCCTCGCGGATCAGCCGGGCGAAGATGTCGGGATCGTGGATGTCGAGTTCCGCCACCGGCCCCGGCCCCGCGCCCTCGATCCGAAAGCGCCGGCCGTCGTCCAGCACGAAATCGAGGCGTCCGTGACGCAGGCCCTGCATCACGTCGAACACCTGCGGGAAGTAGCGCGGCAGATCCGTCTGCCCGCGCGTGCTCATCAGTGCCGTCATTCCTTCTCCTTCCCGTCCGGCGCCTGCCCGCGCCCTGTCAGTCGTCCCTGCGCCCGTAGGCCGCCAGGGCCCGCGCGCGCCCCTCGGCCAGCCCCACGACAGGCCGAGGATAGCATTGATCCGGCGCAAGCCCCCAACTCCGAGGCACCGCGTCGAAGAACGAGAGCGCCTCGGGCCCCGGATCGGGCGAAAGTTCGGCGATGAAGCGCCGTCGATAGGCGCCGTCGGGATCGAACTTCTCCGCCTGCGTCGCCGGATTGAAGACCCGGAAATAGGGCGAGGCATCGGGGCCCGAACCCGCCACCCATTGCCAGCCCAGCGCGTTCGAGGCCGGATCCCAGTCGATCAGACAATCCTCGAACCAGGCCTGTCCCACCCGCCAGTGGGTCAGAAGGTGCTTTGTCAGGTAGCTTCCCGCGATCAGCCGGGCGCGGTTGTGCATCGTGCCGGTCACGAACAGCTCGCGCATGGCGGCATCGACGAAGGGCTCACCCGTCATCCCACGCCGCCACCGCTCGGCCTCGGCATTGTCCGCGCGCCACGGGAAGGCATCCCACTCGCCGCGCCAGTTCCGGCTGGCGATCTCGGGCGTGTGGTAGAGCAGGTGCCAGGCGAACTCGCGCCAGACCAGCTCCTGCAGGAACTTCTCGGCACCCGCGCGCCCTTCCGCACGGGCCCGCATCCCCGCGTGCCAGACCGTGCGGGCCGAGATCTCGCCATGGGTCAGGTTTTCGGACAGCCGCGAGGTCACGTCCCTGTCCGGCCGGTCGCGCCCTGCCGCGTAGCCGTCCACCGGGTCGTCGAGGAAGCGCGCCAGCCGCTCCGCCGCGGCCGCCTCGCCCACCGCCACGTGGCGCGCCACCACGGCCGCGCCTCGGTCCATCGCCCGCGCCAGCCCCCAGTCCGCCAGCCGGTCCGACCGGGGCCAGACGTCCGGCACCCGCAACCCCGCCGGAGCGGCGAGCGGGGCCGGCACCGGGCGGTCCTTCACGTTCTTCCAGAAGGGCGTGAAGACCCGGTAAAAGCCGCCCTGCCCGGTCTGAACCTCCCACGGCTCGAACAGCGTGTGGCCGGCATGGCTCTCGGCCCCGATCCCCTGCCGCTTCAGCCCCGCCTTCACCCCCTCGTCCCGGCTGCGCCAGCCGGGCTCGCAGAGCCGCGACCAGTGCACGCCCACGGCTCCGGTCTCTGCGGCCACCTGCCCGAGCACCTCGAGCGCCGGCCCGCGCCGCAGGATCAGCCGGCTGCCCAGCCGCTCCAGCGCCTGCGCGAAGGCCTCCACGGCCAGACCGAGGCGCCATTTCGGCGCCGCGCCAAGCCGCTCGGTCTCGGGGTCGAGGATGAAGACCGGCACCAGCGGACGCCCCGTCGCCGCCGCCTCCCGCACCATCGGATTGTCGGCCAGCCGCAGGTCGCGCCGGAACCACAGGATCAGGGGAGCCTCGGCCATGTCGTCCTTTCTCGTCTCACCCGCTTCTACGCGCGGCCGCCCGGCACGGATCACCCTCCGGGGCGCAACTTGTTCATTCTCGCGGAAATATCCTCGGGGGAGATCGGCCGGAGGCCGATCCGGGGGCAGACAGCCCCCGCCTTCGCCCGGCCCGCACCTCGCGCCTAGAGCACCGCGTCGAGCGCCAGCATCAGCTGCGCCACCTCGGCCTCCGAGGTGTAATGCACGAAACTCACCCGCAGGACGCCGAGCGCGCGATCCACCCCCATCGCCTCGAGCGGGCGCGCCGCGTAGAAGTCCCCGCCGCTCGCCATGATCCCGTGCGCCGCAAGCGCCGTCGCAACCTGCTCGGCGGGCCGGTCGAGCGCCAGCGCCACCGTCGGCGCCCGCAGCCCGGCCTCGCTCGGGCCCAGCAGGCGCACATCGTTCCGGCGCGCGAGCTGGTCGAGCAGCGGCCGCAGCAGCCGGATCTCGTGCTCGCGCATCAGCCGGTGCACCTCGCGCGCGCGCTCCACCGGCGACGCGCGAAGACCCGCGGCGCGCGGCCCCTCATGGCCCCGTTCAAGAGGCAGCGCCCCGCCCGCCTCCGGCCCGCCCCGGTGCGACCCTGCCATGTGATGGTCCGCCAGCGCGTCGATGTAATCCGCCAGCCCCGCGCAGGCCGCCACTTGCGCATGATCCGGCCCCGCGGGCGTGAAGCGCTTGTAGAGCGTGCCTGCGTTGAACCAGTGCCCCTGCGCGGGCAGAAGCTCTCCGACCTCGCGCCGGATCAGCATGAGGCCCTGATGTGGCCCATAGGTCTTGTAGGCCGAGAAGAGATAGATGTCGGCCCCCAGCGTGCCCATGTCGGGCAGGCCGTGCGGCGCATAGCTGACGCCGTCCACGCAGGTGAAGGCCCCCGCCGCGCGCGCCATGGCGCAGATCTCGGCCACCGGGTTGATCTCGCCCACCACGTTCGAGCAATGCGGAAAGCAGACCAGCCGCACCCGCCCGTCCCCAAGAAGCTGCGCGAGGCCCGCGGGATCCAGATGCCCCGTGTCCGGGTCGATCCGCCACTCCCGCACCTCGATCCCGTCGTCGGCCAGCCTGCGCCAGACGCCCGAATTGGCCTCGTGGTCCTGATCGGTCACGACCACGGCGCCGCCCTCGCGCTTCAGCCAGCCGCGCACGGCCTGCGCCAGCACGAAGGTGTTGGCCGACGTCGATGGGCCGAAGGACAGCTCGTCCTCCTCCACCCCCATCAGGGCGGCAAGCCGGCTGCGCGCCTCGTCCATTTCGGCCCCGGCGGCATGGGAGGCGGCGTAGGGCGCATAGGGCTGCACCTTGCGCTGGTGGTAGAAGCGGCTGAGCCGGTCGATCACCTGCCGGCAGGTGTAGGACCCGCCCGCATTCTCGAAGAAGGCCTGTCCGGCCAGCGCGGGCTCGGAGAGGGCGGGAAAGCAGGCGCGGACATAGTCGATGTCGAGGACGGTCATGGGATCTCCGGGGCTGGCCAGGCAAGGCTAGACATGCGCCCGCCGCAAGACAAGCAGGCGCGGTCGCCAAGGCGGCCCGCGCGCCCGGACAAGCCTGCGTGAGGATGCGGCCGCCCCGCTTGCCCGACGGCCCGCCCTACCGCCAGACTGCAATAAGTGCTTGAGCCGTCACGGGTGCTATTCTAGCGTCCGATCATCTGCCGGCCAGCCCGGGACCCGTCGCAGACCCATGTTCCAAGGAGCCTCCATGATCCGTCGCACTTCCCTTCTGGTCAGCGTTGCAGCCATCCTGGCGCAGCCGGCCCTTGCCGCCGATCCGAACCTCATCGTCTTCGACTGGGCCGGATTCGAGAGCGAAGGCCTGATGAAGAGCTACATCGAGAAACACGGGCAGATGCCGACCTACGCCTTCTACGGCGACGATGACGAGGCGTTCCAGAAGGTCGCCTCGGGCTTCAAGGCCGACCTCGCGCATCCCTGCTCGCAGATGGTGTCGAAATACCGCGACGCCGGCCTGATCGAGCCCTGGGACGTGAGCCGGATCCCCGAATACGAGAACATCTCGGAGCGGTTCAAGGACTCCGAGATCTTCAGCGACGACCAGGGCGTCTGGTACATCCCGACCGACTATGCCTACACGGCCATCGCCTACAACACCGAGAGCGTTCCGGCCGAGGATCTCGCCTCGGTGCAGATCTTCCTCGATCCCCGATATGCCGGCCGCATCTCGCTGCCCGACAACACCGACGACATCTGGTCGCTCGCCCTGCTCGCCACCGGCGTCTCGGACTGGACCGAGCTGACCGAAGAGCAGTTCCAGGCGGGCGCCCAGTGGCTGCGCCAGGCCCACGAGAATGTCCGCGCCTACTGGGCCGACCCGTCCGAGCTGTCGCAGCTGATGGCCACCGGCGAGGTGCAGCTCGCCTGGACCTGGAACGACGCCATCGCGCTGATGCGGCAGGAGGGCTTCCCGGTGGGCTTCCAGCGCCAGTCGAACGAGGGCTCGGCCACCTGGTTCTGCGGCTATGTCAACATGAAGGACTCGCCCGGCAGCGAGGACAAGGCCTACGACTTCATCAACTCGTGGCTGGCCCATTCCTCGGCGCCCTCGCTGCTCGAGACCCACGGCTATGCGCTGACCAACGAGGCCGCCATGGCCGAGATCTCGGAAGAGGATCTGAAGAAGGCCGACCTCGATCCGGTCGAGACGACGCTGCTGGCGCAGACGCCGCTCGATCCGGCGATGCGCGACCGCATGCTGGAAGAGTTCGAGAAGATCAAGGCGGGCTTCTGACCCGCAAGGGCGCGGGGGCTTCGGCTCCCGCACCACCACGGGGCGCGCGGCCATGCCGCCGCGCTGCCCCCGGCCGTCTCCCGCACCCCGCGGCCGGCGGCGCCCGAAGGGCCCGCGCCCCGCACCGGGCATGCCCCGCCCTGCTGCGCTTTGCCGAAACCACATCCGCTTGCAGCGCGCGTTGCGCCCCCCTATATTCCCCCTGTCCGGGGCAACTTGGACTATGGGCATAAACGCGCTCGTCATAAGCGGATCGGACCCGGGGGCGGTACCCGGCGGCTCCACCATACATCCCTCGTTGGGGGCGGAAGGGGCCGAAACAGGATCGACGAACGTCTAAAGGGGTTGCTTTGTCCCGGTGAGGTACCACCGTTATCGGTCCGAAAAGTACAGTTGCCAACGACAACCGTGCTCCGGTGGCTCTGGCTGCGTAAGCAGTTCGAGTTATCGAAACCTAAGTCCTTGCGCTTAGCCGTGTAAGGCGGGGCTCGCAGGTGCCTGGCAACAGAAACCTGCACTTCCTCCTTGCCCTTCCGGTCGCCACGCGCCACGCTTCGCCATGCTTCGCGCGCTGTCCCTTGCCCTCTGTCTCGCCGCGCCCCTGCCCGCACCGGCCTGCGACACGGCGCTTCTTCTGGCCATCGATGTTTCGGGCTCGATCGACCGCGGCGAATATGCGCTCCAGATCGAAGGTCTCGCCGATGCGCTCGAGGATGCGGACGTGGGCGAGATGCTGCTCACCGGCCAGAGCGCGCTGGCCGTTGTCCAGTGGTCGGGCGTGGGCCGGCAGGCGCTGGTGCTGCCTTGGCGGCGGATGCTCGGCCCGGACGAGCTGGCGCGTTTCGCCCGCGAGGCCCGCGCGCTCCCTCGCGCCTTCACCGCCTCGGACACGGCGGTGGGCGAGGCCATCTCCTTCTCGCTGGACCGGTTCGGCGCCGTGGCGGACTGCCGCCGCAAGGTGATCGACATCTCGGGCGACGGCCCCGAGAACGCGGGCTTCACGGTCGCCGCCGCGCGCCGCGCCGCCGAAACCGCCGGTGTCGAGATCAACGCCATCGCCATCGAGGACGTGGGCGCCTCCGCGCCGATCACGGCCTTCTACACCCGCTGGGCCGTGACGCGGAACGGCTTCGTGCTCACCGCCCGCGGCCTGCAGGACTACCGCCGGGCCCTCCGCGCCAAGCTGCTGCGCGAACTCGGCAAGCCCGCGAGTTGACCCGGCCCCGCGTCGCCTTTCGGCGGAAAAACCCCCGCGCGGCCCCCTTTTCTTCCGAACCGAATCCCCTATGCTGACCCCGAAGCGACAGGGGATATTGCATGGCGCGTTCGATTGATTACGGCAACCTCATGCACCGCGCGATGCGGGGCCTGATCCAGAGCGTGCTCGAGGATGTGGCCGAGCACGGGCTGCCGGGAGCGCACCATTTCTTCATCACCTTCGACACGACCCACCCCGATGTGGCCATGGCCGACTGGTTGCGCGCCCGCTACCCGCAGGAGATGACCGTCGTCATCCAGCACTGGTACGAGAACCTCGCCGTGGACGACCGCGGCTTCTCGATCACGCTGAACTTCGGCAACCAGCCCGAGCCGCTGGTGATCCCCTTCGACGCCGTGCGCACCTTCGTCGATCCATCCGTGGAATTCGGCCTCCGGTTTGAAACGCACGAGGACGAGGACGAGGAGGAGGAGACCGAGGGCGACGAGGATCCCGACGGCGACGATGAGCCGCCGCGCCACGACGCGCAGGTGGTCAGCCTCGACAAGTTCCGCAAGTAGCGCGCCGCCCCCTTTCATTCTCGCTCAAATATCCCCGGGGGAGTCTCCGGCATCGGCCGGAGACGGGGGCAGGCAGCCCCCCGCGCGGATTCCGTATGCGATGGCATGCCGATTGATTTTCCCGCTCGTCTTCCCTAAGAGCTTGCGGGAAAATCAAGGAGCTTGCGCATGACTGCAACCCGCACCGAGACCGACAGCTTCGGCCCGCTCGAGGTTCCCGCCGACAAATACTGGGGCGCGCAGACGCAGCGCTCGATCCAGAACTTCCCCATCGGCTGGGAGCGTCAGCCCGTCGCGATCATCCGCGCGCTCGGCGTGATCAAGAAGGCCTGCGCGTTGGTCAATGTCGATCAGGGCGACATGCCGAAGGATCTGGGCGAGGCCATCGCCGCCGCCGCGACCGAGGTGATCGAGGGCCGCTTTGACGACAACTTCCCTCTGGTGGTCTGGCAGACCGGCTCGGGCACGCAGTCGAACATGAACGCGAACGAGGTGATCTCGAACCGCGCGATCGAGATGCTGGGCGGCGTGATGGGCTCGAAGAAGCCCGTGCACCCGAACGACCATGTGAACATGGGCCAGTCCTCGAACGACACCTTCCCCACCGCGATGCATGTGGCCATCGGCATGATGGCGCGCGACGTGCTGCTGCCGGGGCTCGAAAAGCTGCACGCGGCGCTGCTGGCGAAGTCCGAGGAATTCAAGGACATCATCAAGATCGGCCGCACCCACACGCAGGACGCGACGCCCCTGACGCTGGGCCAGGAGTTCTCGGGCTATGCCAAGCAGGTGGAAAAGGGCATCGCCCGCGTGAAGGCCTGCCTTCCCGACATCTACGAACTGGCACAGGGCGGCACCGCCGTGGGCACCGGCCTGAACACCCGTGTCGGCTGGGACACGCGGGTGGCGGCGAAGATCGCCGAGATCACCGACCTGCCCTTCGTCACCGCGCCGAACAAGTTCGAGGCGCTGGCCGCGCATGACGCGATGGTCATGTTCTCGGGCGCGCTGAAGACCGTCGCCGCCTCACTCTTCAAGATCGCCAACGACATGCGGCTTCTGGGCTCGGGCCCGCGCTCGGGCCTGGGCGAGCTGATCCTGCCGGAGAACGAGCCGGGCAGCTCGATCATGCCGGGCAAGGTCAATCCGACGCAGGCCGAGGCGCTGACCATGGTCTGTGCCCATGTCATGGGCAACGACGCGGCCGTGGGCTTCGCCGGTTCGCAGGGCCACTTCGAACTGAACGTCTACAACCCGATGATGTCCTACAACGTGCTGCAATCCATGCAGCTTCTGGGCGATGCGGCGGGCAGCTTCACCGACAACATGGTGGTGGGCACGCAAGCCAACACGGCCCGGATCGACAAGCTGATGAAGGAAAGTCTGATGCTGGTGACGGCCCTCGCCCCCACCATCGGCTACGACAACGCCACCAAGGTGGCCAAGACCGCGCACAAGAACGGCACCACGCTGCGCGAAGAAGCGATTGCCCTCGGCTTCGTCGATGCCGAGACCTTCGACCGCATCGTCCGCCCCGAGGACATGATCGGGCCGAAGGGCTGATGGCCGAGATCGTCAACCTTCGCGCGAAGCGCAAGGCGGCGGAGCGTGACGCCCGCCGCCGGAAGGGCGACGAGAACGCCGCGAAGTTCGGCCGCACCAGGGTCGAGCGCGATCTGCAAGAGGCCCGGGCCGAGAAGGCCCGGGATCACCTCGACGCCCATAAGCGAGGGCCCGGGCCCGATACCGAATGAGGCCCGAGAAACACTCGCTCACGCTGCGCGGCCACCGCACCAGCGTCTCGCTGGAAGAGGATTTCTGGCGCGCCTTCCGCGAGATTGCGGCCGAGCGGGGACTGCCGGTCAATGCACTCGCCGCCGAGGTGGACGAGGGGCGCGACCCCGAGGTGGGGCTGGCCAGCGCCATCCGGCTCTTCGTGCTGCGCCACTACCGCGCCCGCTAGGCTCAGCCGCCGCCGATCGGGGTCATCACCTTGCCGGTGCCGCCGCAATCGGGGCACTCGCCGCCCTCGATCCGGCCGCTGCCCTCGCACCGGCGGCAGATGTTCTCGCCGGCGCCCACGGGCTTGCCGGGCACTTCGTCGGGGTTCTGGTCGGACATTGCGTGCCTCCTCGGATGGCACGCGAAACGGGTGCGCGGGGGCTTTGTTCCGCCTCAGCCCAGCCGGGCCAGCGCCGGAAATGTCTCGAGCAGCCAGTAGGAGAAGCTGGAGAAGCCCCCCGTCAGCATCAGAAGGCCGATGGTCCAGAGCAGCAGGCCCATGATGCGCTCGATCCGCTCCATGTGCCGCTTCATCCAGGCCATGAGGCCGGTCAGCCGCGGGAAGAAGGCCGCGACCAGCAGGAAGGGGATGCCGAGACCGGCGGCGTAGGTGGCCAGCAGCGTGGTGCCGCGGGCGATGCTCGCCTCGGACGCGGCAAGCGTCAGGATCGCGCCCAGCTGCGGGCCGATGCAGGGCGTCCAGCCGAAGGCGAAGGCCAGACCGAGCACATAGGCGCCAAAGGCCGAGCCGCCCCGGTCGCCCGCATCCATCCGCATCTCGCGATCCAGGAATGAGATGCGGTAGATGCCGAGGAAATGCGCGCCAAAGGCCATGACGATGATGCCCGCCAGCGTGGCGAAACTGTCGGCGTTCTGAAGGAAGAAGGCGCCAAAGGCCGAGGCGGTGAACCCGAGGAACAGGAAGACCGTCGAGAGCCCCATCACGAAGAACAAGGCGGCGAGGATCGGCCCGCGCGAGGCGCCCTCGTTCAGGTCCTTCATCGAGATCCCGCCCATGTAGGCGAGGTAGGGCGGCACGATCGGCAGGACGCAGGGGCTGAGGAAGGAGAGCACCCCCGCCACCAGCGCAATCAGCATCCCCGGCAGCAGCCCTGCGTCGATCAGCTCCAGTCCGAACATCTTCGCTCCCTCTTTCCTGCTCTCCTAGCCGCTTGCCGGCGTCCCGTCACGGGGCCGGGTCTCACATTGACGTGGACCGGCCCCCGGCGTATCGCGCGGACAGGCACCGCGCGCGTTGATCCGGCGCAACTTTCGGAGAAGGCCATGGAGTTCGACGAGGATCTGGATTGCGCGGGGCTGATCTGCCCCCTGCCCGTCCTGCGCGCCCGCAAGCGGCTGATGGGGATGGCGCCCGGCCGCGTGCTGCGGGTGACGGCGACCGACCCGATGGCGGTGATCGACCTGCCGCATTTCTGCACCGGCGCCGGGCATGAGATCCTTGCCTGTCAGCGCGACGGCCGCGAAAGCGTCTGGCTGATCCGCCGCGGAGAGTGATCCCGGCCGAGCCAAGGAAAAGGGCGCCCGCAGGCGCCCCGATCCGTTCTTCGCTCAGCGGCTGATCGACCACCAGCCGCGGCGCTTGGGCTTGCTCTCCTCGTCCGTCTCGCCCGAGACCGGCTCGGGCTGGGGCTCAGGGGCCGCCTCGGGTTCTGGGGCCACCGGGGCCGGCTCGGCCGGCGTCTCGACCACGTCGAGCGCGGCCTCGGCCGGGGCCACCTCGACCGTCACCGCCACCTCGACCGCAGGAGCGGCTTCCTCGGCTGCCGCCGCGCTCTTGCGGCTGCGGCTCGTGCGGCTCCGGGAGGGCTTCTTCGGCTCCTTCGGCTCGGCATCGGGCGCGGCTTCGGCGGGGGAAGCCGCCTCCTCGACCACCTTGGGCTTGCGGACGCGGGTGCGCTTGCGCGGGGCGGGCGGCTCTTCGGCCACCGCCTCGGGCTCGGCCACGGGCTCGGCTGCGGGTTCCGCGATCACGGCCTCGGGCGCCATCTCGGGCACGAAGGCTGCCGGTTCCGGCACTTCGGCCTCGTCGGCGGCCTCGTCCTCATCCTCGTCCGAGTCGTCCGACTCGTCGCTCTCGGACGCCTCGGCGCCGGTCTGGTCCGCGGCGCCATTCGCGCCATTGCGGCGGCGGCGGCGACGGCGGCGCTTCTTCTTGGGCTGGCCTTCAGAGGGCGCGGCCTCGGCCGGTTCCGCGGCCTCGACCGCTTCCTCGGCCTCCTCGACCTCGGGCTCCTCCTCGATCCAGTCGTCTTCGGGCTCGTCCACCGGCGCACCCATCAGATCGGCGCTGCCCGAGATCACCTTGACCGTCTCGGGCACCACGCGGGTCGCGGTCTTGAACTTCTCGATCACATAATCGGGGCTGGACAGCGAGGGGTCGGCCTCGACCCGCACCGCCATGCCATAGCGGGCCTCGATCATCGCGATATGCTCGCGCTTCTGGTTCATCAGGAAGTTGACGACCGCGATCGGGGCGCGCAGCAGCACCTCCTTCGAGCGTTTCCGCGTGCCCTCTTCTTCCAGCTGGCGCAGCACCTGCAACGCGAGGCTGTCGTCCGAGCGGATCAGGCCCGTGCCGTGGCAATGGGCGCAGGGCTGGGTGGTCGATTCGAGCATCCCCGGACGCAGGCGCTGGCGGCTCATCTCCATCAGGCCGAAGCCCGAGATGCGGCCGACCTGGATCCGCGCGCGGTCGGTCTTGAGCTTGTCCTTCAGGCGCTTCTCGACGGCGGCGTTGTTCTTGCGCTCTTCCATGTCGATGAAGTCGATGACGATCAGGCCCGCAAGGTCGCGCAGGCGCAGCTGGCGCGCCACCTCTTCCGCGGCCTCGAGGTTGGTCTTGAGCGCCGTATCCTCGATCGAGCCTTCCTTGGTGGCCCGGCCCGAGTTCACGTCGATGGCGACCAGCGCCTCGGTCACGCCGATGACGATGTAGCCGCCGGATTTCAGCTGCACCACCGGGTTGAACATGCCCGAGAGGTAGCTTTCCACCTGATAGCGCGCGAAAAGCGGCATCGGCTCGTCGTAGCGGACCACCTGCCGGGCGTGCGCCGGCATGATCATCCGCATGAAATCCTTGGCGGTGCGGTAGCCCGTCTCGCCCTCGACCAGCACTTCCTCGATCTCGCGGTTGAAGAGGTCGCGGATCGACCGCTTGATCAGGTCGCCCTCCTCGTAGATCGGCGCCGGGGCGACCGACTTCAGCGTGAGTTCGCGGATCTGCTCCCACAGGCGCAGCAGGTATTCGTAGTCGCGCCGGATCTCCTGCTTGGTGCGCTTGGCGCCGGCGGTGCGGATGATGAGGCCCGCGCCTTCCGGCACCTCAAGCTCCGAGGCGATTTCCTTCAGCTTCTTGCGGTCGGCGGCCTGGGTGATCTTGCGGCTGATCCCGCCGCCCCGCGCCGTGTTCGGCATCAGCACGCAATAGCGGCCGGCCAGGCTGAGATAGGTCGTGAGCGCCGCGCCCTTGTTGCCGCGTTCCTCCTTGACCACCTGCACCAGCATGATCTGGCGCACCTTGATCACTTCCTGGATCTTGTAGCGGCGCTGGCGGGGCTTCCTCGGGGCCGGGATCTCCTCGGCCACATCCTCGTCGGCGACGGATTCGATCTCGTCGTCGGTCTCGGCGGCGTGATCCACCGCCTTCCAGGGCTTCTCGGCCTCGTCCGCCTCGGGCTTGGCGTCCGCGCGTTCGGTCTCGTAAAGAGCGTCGGCGCCGGTCTCTTCGCCGAGATCGACCACATCCATGCCGCCCACATCGCCCGACTGGACGGCATCGGCCGACGCCGCCTCGGCCGGGGCCGGCCGCGACCTGCGGCGCGAGCGGCCGTGATCCTCATCCTCCTCGGCGCGGGCGTAGGCCCGCTCTTCCTCGAGCAGGGCCTTACGATCGGCCACCGGGATCTGGTAGTAATCGGGATGGATCTCGGCGAAGGCCAGGAAGCCGTGCCGGTTGCCGCCGTAATCGACGAAGGCCGCCTGAAGCGAAGGCTCGACCCGCGTTACCTTGGCGAGATAGATGTTGCCGGCGAGTTGCCGCTTGTTGATGGTCTCGAAGTCGAATTCCTCGACCTTGTTTCCGTCCACCACCACGACCCGGGTCTCCTCCGGGTGGGTGGCATCGATAAGCATTTTCTTGGCCATTTGATTCCATGGCACCCGGACAACGGGTCTGGGCCGGAGCATGCTCCGGCCGGGGTCCATTGCGCGTGGTGGCTTGTTCGGGCGTGGCTGCGCCGGGGGCCGGATCGTGGGCCAGACCGGGCGGAGCCCCAGGGGCCCTTCGCGCGGTCTGGCAGTCGGTCGGCGCGGCTCATCGCGTTTCTGTATCCCGGGACGCCGGAGCGTCCATTGCACTGGCCCGTTCCGTCAGGGACTTGGCGGGCGAACTTGTGGGCCTTGCGGCCCGGAGGTCTGCCAGGACGGTGCCCCGGACCCCTCGTCCGGATTGCGCGCTTGGCAGAGAAACTGGTGCGCAAACTCCTGCCGAAAAGTGCAGGACCCGCGTAGGTGCGACATTAGCGGCAGGGACGGGCAAAAGACAATGGCCTATTTTTCCCCGACCCCCTGCAACCAGCGGTCGAGCGCGGCCCGGAATGGCCGCGAAGCGGGTGGTGTGATCGGGTCAGACGTAGTCCGCGCGGCTCAGGCCATATTTGGCCATCTTCTCGTTCAGCGTCCGCCGCGGCAGGCACAGCTCTTCCATCACCGCCACGATCGAGCCCTTGTGGCGACGCATCGTGTTGTCGATCAGCATCCGCTCGAACGCCTCGACATAATCCTTCAGCGGCTTGCCTTCGGTGGTCAGCGCCGGCCCCGAGGCCTCGTTGTCGGCCATCAGCAGCGAGGCGATCGAGCCCGAGCCGCGACGGTTCTGCAGCACCGCCCGCTCGGCGATGTTCACCAACTGGCGGACATTGCCGGGCCAGGGCGCCTGGAGAAGCTGGGCCGCCTCCTGCGCGGTGACCTGCGGCGCCTCGCAGCCATATTCCTCGGCGAACTGCTCGGACATGCGGGTGAAGAGGGTCAGGATGTCCTCGCCCCGCATCCGCAGCGGCGGCAGCACGATGGTCATGGCGCCCAGCCGGTAATAGAGATCCGAGCGCAGCACGTTTTCCAGCGTCGTGTCCGGCGCGTGCTCGTTGCAGATCGCGATGATGCGCGTCTCGGGCGGGGTGCCCTGTTCGTTGATCACCGTCAGCAGCCGCGACTGGAGCGGATGCGACAGCGACTCGATGTCCTCGAGGCAGAGCGTGCCGCCGCGGGCCTCCTCGACCAGCGGCAGGGAGCCGTCGTCGTTCGGGCCGAAGAGCTTGGCCGAGAGCTGATCCTCGGACCAGGCGGCGCAGGAGATGGTGACGAACTTGCGCCCGGCCCGCGCGCCCACGGCATGGAGCGCATGGGCCACCAGCGTCTTGCCGGTGCCGGTCTCGCCGTCGATCAGCACATGGCTGTCGGCCTGGCCGAGATCGAGGATATCCTCGCGCAGACGCTCCATCACCGGCGAGGAGCCGATCAGCTTCTTCATCAGCACGGTGCCGTCCGACAGCTCGCGCCGCAGCGCCCGGTTGTCGAGCGTCAGGCGCCGCTGCTGCGTCGCGCGCTTGGCAAGCTCGGTCATGCGGTCGGGGTTGAACGGTTTTTCCAGGAAGTCGAACGCGCCCACGCGCATCGCCTCGACCGCCATCGGCACGTCGCCGTGGCCCGTGATCAGGATCACGGGCAGGCCCGAATCCATGCTCATCAGCTTCTTGAGGAAGGTCATCCCGTCCATGCCGGGCATCTTGATGTCGCTGACGACCACGCCGGGAAAGTCGGCGTTCAGCCCCTTGAGCGCCTCTTCGGCACTGGCGTAGGTTTCCGTGTCAAAGCCCGAGAGCGCAAGCCACTGGCTGATCGACTGCCGCATATCGGCCTCGTCATCGACGATCGCCACCTTCATTGCACGCGCCATTGCTCTTCCTCACTCGGCTGCTTTCACGTCTGCGCCCAATATGGGGAGCTGGACCTCGAATACAGCCCCGCCTCCCTCGGCGTTTCGTGCCGTCAGCCGTCCACCGAGATCCGTCACGATCCCCGACGAGATCGCAAGCCCGAGGCCCACACCCTCTCCGGGTTTCTTCGTGGTG
The DNA here is from genome assembly GCF_007668225.1 of Cereibacter sediminicola. NCBI lineage: Bacteria > Pseudomonadati > Pseudomonadota > Alphaproteobacteria > Rhodobacterales > Paracoccaceae > Cereibacter > Cereibacter sediminicola. The sequence goes on from NZ_VDEK01000006.1 coordinate 68,616, forward strand.
TAGAAAGGCTCGAACAGGTTGTCGAGATCCTCGATTCCCTGACCATTGTCCCGGACGGTGAGGGTGGCCGTCTCTCCGGCCGCCAGAACGATGTCGATCTGCGGGCTGGCTACGCCCTTGGTAGCATCGAGCGCATTTCGCAGAAGGTTGATGATCACCTGCTCCAGCCGGAGCCGATCGGCCATCACCATGACGGGCTGGCGCGGCAGCGTCCGGGTGATGCGGACCACGCGGATCTTGAGCTGCGGCTCCATCATCGTCAGCGCCGACGAGACGCAGATGCGCACATCCACCGGCTCGAAGGCCTCGCCCCCCTTCCGGGCATAGGACTTGAGCTGCCGCGTGATCGCCCCCATGCGCTCGATCAGGTCGTCGATCCGCTGGAACGAGGCCAGCGCCTCCTCGGTCCGCCGCCGCTGCAGCAGCAGCTTTGCCCCCGCCAGATAGGTCTTCATCGCGGCCAGAGGCTGGTTCAGCTCATGGCTGACCGCGGCCGACATCTCGCCGAGGGCGGCCAGTTTCGAAGATTGCGCAAGGGTCAGCTCGGCCACGGCCAGATCCTTCTGCACCTTCTCGCGCTCGGCGATCTCTCGCTGCAAACGCGCGTTGAGCAGGCGAAGTTCCGCCGATTCGCGCTGAAACGACATGCTCTGCGACCACGCCCGCCGCGACAGGAAATAGAAGGTCAGCGCAAGCAGGATCGCAAAGCCCATGATCTCGAGCGCGAGAATGCCGTTCACCCGCTCGCGCACCGAGTCATAGGCCGTGAAGGTCACGATGCGCCAGCCGCGGAAGGGCACGCGCGCGTCGGTCTTCATCACCGCCTCACCCTTCAGGTAGGCGTCCGGCGGCTGTTGAGCCCAGTCGGCCGTGGCCTGCAGCGCGCGCCGGATCGCCGAGGGCGCATCGCGAGCGGCCAGCGCCTCCTTTATGGTCAGGCCCCGCCAGCGCGGCTCGGTGGCAAGGATCACGGTGCCGGTGCTGTCGGTGACCATCACCGCATCCTGCAGCCCCGCCCAGGCGCGCTCGTATTTCATCAGGTCCACCGCCACGACGATCACCCCCACGAGCCGGTTGTCCGAGAGGATCGCCTTGGAATAGGTGAAGTCGAAGATGCCCGCGTCGCGCTGCGCCGAGGTAAAGACGGTATCGCGCGCCCGCTGCGCGTCGATAAAGAAGGGCTGGCTGCGGTGGCTGGTGCCGATCAGGTTGCGGTTCGTGGCCCCCACCGTCCGCCCGTCCTTGTCGAGCAGCATGATCGAGGCCGCGCCGATCTCGGTCTGGAACGAGATCAGCCGCTGCGAGGTGGCGGAATAGTCCCCCGACCCCAGCGCCCCGATCAGAGCGGGATCGCGCGCCAGCAGCAGCGGCACGACCGAGGTGCGCTGCAACTCGGTCAGCAGGTTCCCGGAATAGAGCGCCAGTCGAAGCTCCGCGCGCGAGCGGGTGCTCTCGGTGAAGCGTTCGCTCATCCAGCGGTTGGTGATGAGCACCACCGCAACCGCCACGAGGATGAGCAGGACGACCACCAGCTTGACCCGCCAGCCGTGACCCGGCGGCGGCACCGGCGCATCGTTCTGATAGCCCGTCTCCTGCATGGGCGCGAAGGTACTGAAGGGCGCCTGACGCAACAAGCGCCGCGCGATCACGCCAGCGCCATCCCGCCCAGCAGCGCGCGGAAGAGGCCCATCCCGTCGGCGCCGCCCTGCTCGGCCTCGATCGCCCGCTCGGGGTGCGGCATCAGCCCCAGCACCCGGCGGTTGGCCGACAGGATGCCCGCGATGTCCTGCATGGAGCCGTTGGGATTCTCGACATAGGTGAAGGCCACGCGGTCCTCGCCGCGCAGCCGCGCCAGCGTCTCGGGATCGGCGGTGTAGTTGCCGTCATGGTGCGCGATGGGAAAGCGGACCACATCCTCCGGCGCCCAGCCCGAGGTGAAGGCGCTGTCGGCGGTCGCCACGCGCAGATCGACGGGGCGGCAGATGAACTTCAGCCCCGCGTTGCGCATGAGCGCGCCGGGCAGCAGGCCCGTTTCCGTCAGCACCTGAAAGCCGTTGCAGATGCCGAGGACATAGCCCCCGCGCTCGGCGTGGCGGATCATGGCGCCGGCGATCGGCGAGCGCGCGGCGATGGCGCCGCAGCGCAGGTAGTCGCCGAAGGAGAAGCCCCCCGGCACCCCCACCACATCGACGCCCTCGGGCAGTTCGGTGTCCTTGTGCCAGACGCGGCTGACCGTGGCGCCCGCCTTCTCGAAGGCAGTGGCAAGGTCACGGTCGCAGTTGGACCCGGGGAAGGTGATGACGGCGGCTTTCATCGGCGGCGCTCCGGCTGGCAGAACTGGGGGCGGTGGCCACGGGCGACGGCCCGCGGTCGGACAGAGGCGGTGGGCCCGGCAGAACCCGCGCCCCACATAGCGCAATCCGCCCGGCGCGAACAGTCCGGGCGTGCGCGGCAGGCCGGGCCGGAACCGGCCCCGCGGCCGCCCCGGCGGCGCGGGTTCAGCCGATCTCGACCGTGTATTTCTCGATCACCGTGTTGGCGAGCAGCTTCTCGCACATCTGGCGCACCTCGGTCTCGGCCGCGGCGCGGTCGGTGGCGGCGAGATCCAGCTCGATCACCTTTCCCTGGCGCACACCCTCGACACCCGAGAAGCCGAGGGTGCCGAGCGCGTGCCTCACCGCCTCGCCCTGCGGATCGAGGACGCCATCCTTCAGCATGACATGGACGCGGGCTTTCATCGCGGCAGGGCCTTTCAGTTGATCAGCGTGGGCTTGGGGGAATGGGTGACGTTCGAGGGCAGCACCCCCAGACGCCGGGCGAGTTCGGTATAGACGTCCTGCAGCGGGCCCGGCTCGCGCGGGGCGCCGCCCTCGCCCTCGGCGCGCACGTCCCAGAGACGGCAGCTGTCGGGGCTGATCTCGTCGGCCACGATGAGGCGCATGTAGTCGCCCTCCCAGATGCGGCCGACCTCGATGCGGAAGTCGGCAAGGCGGATGCCCACGCCCATCATCACGCCCGACAGGAAGTCGTTCACCCGCAGCGCCAGCGCCACCACATCGTCGAGATCCTGCTGGCTGGCCCAGCCGAAGGCGATGATATGCTCTTCCGAGACCAGCGGGCAGCCGAGCTTGTCGTCCTTGAAGTAATACTCGACGATCGGGCGCGGCAGCGGCGTCCCCTCGGGGATGCCCAGCCGCTTCGAGATGCCGCCCGCAGCAAAGTTCCGCACCACCACCTCGAGCGGGATGATCTCGGCCATGCGGACAAGCTGCTCGCGCATGTTCAGGCGGCGGATGAAGTGGGTCGGAACGCCGATGGCGTTCAGGCCGTTCATGAAGAATTCCGACAGGCGGTTGTTCAGCACGCCCTTGCCTTCCAGCGCCGGCTGGGGCGGGCTCGAGGAGGCGCTTCCGTCGTCCTTGAAGTACTGGATCAGCGTCCCGGGTTCGGGCCCCTCGTAGAGGATCTTGGCCTTGCCCTCGTAGACCTTCTTGCGACGTGCCATGCACACTCCGATCGAACGACGAAGGGGGCGCGCACGGCGCACCCCGTTCAGGTTGCACTGGCCTATAAGCCAAGCCGCCCCGCCTCGCAAGGCAATCGCGGGGCGCGGCTGTGCGCGCACTTGCCCGGCCCTCGCGGCAAGGGCATATCAGGACCAAATACACTCTACGGGAGGACCATCCATGACCACCTTTGACGATCGCGAGCGCGCGTTCGAAAGCAAGTTCGCCCACGATGCCGAGATGCAGTTCCGCGCCGAGGTCCGGCGCAACAAGCTGGTGGGCCTGTGGGCGGCGGATCTGCTGGGCAAGACCGGCGACGAGGCGCAGGCCTATGCCCGCGAGGTGATCCAGGCTGACCTGCACGAGCCGGGCTTCGAGGATGTGGTGCGCAAGGTCGCGGCCGATCTGGGCGACAAGGCCTCGGCCGACATGGTGCGCGGCAAGATGCTGGAGCTGCTGCCGGTCGCCAAGGCGCAGCTGATGAGCGAAGCCGCGACCTGATCGCGCCGTCCGCGGCCGGATCTTCCGGGGCGGCGCCGGTCGCGCCGTCCGTCCGACCGCGGCCCCGAAGGGCGCCCGAGGACGTCCCCTTGCCTTGCCGGGGTCAGCCGTCAGGGCCAACCGGCCCGCCCACGGGCATGGCCCCGCCCGGCCCGGCCCCTTCGCGACACCGCCGGCAATATGGATTTGCCTCGCGGGCCGGCGCATGGCAGAGCTTCGCGCGAACGGCCCGCACTCCCTGCGCGCCGTCCCGGACCTCAGCGAGGACAAGATGACCGACGCCCTTTCCCGCATGCTCCAGACCCGCGAATGGCTCATGGCCGATGGCGCGACGGGGACCAACCTCTTCAACATGGGCCTCTCGTCCGGCGAACCGCCGGAACTGTGGAACATCGACCGGCCGGACAATATCCGGGCCCTCTACCGGGCGGCGGTGGAGGCGGGCTCGGACATCTTCCTGACCAACAGCTTCGGGGGCAACGCCGCGCGGCTGAAGCTGCACGAGGCGCAGGGGCGGGTCGGCGAACTGAACCGGGCCGCCGCCGCGCTGGGACGCGAGGTGGCCGACGCCTCGGGGCGGACGGTGGTCGTGGCGGGCTCGATGGGCCCCACCGGCGAGATCTTCGAGCCGATGGGCACCCTCACCCACCGGATGGCGGTCGAGATCTTCCACGAGCAGGCCGAGGCGCTGAAGGCCGGCGGCGCGGACGTGCTCTGGGTCGAGACGATTTCGGCGGCGGAGGAGTACAAGGCCGCGGCCGAGGCCGCGCGGCTGGCCGGGATGCCCTGGTGCGGCACGATGAGCTTCGACACGGCGGGGCGGACCATGATGGGCCTCACGCCCGCGGCGCTCGTCGATCTGGTGACGAAGCTGCCGAACCCGCCGCTCGCCTTCGGGGCCAACTGCGGCGTCGGCGCCTCGGACCTGCTGCGCACGGTGCTGGGCTTCACCGCGCAAGGGGTGGAGGTGCCCGTGATCGCCAAGGGCAACGCGGGCATCCCCAAATACCACGACGGCCACATCCATTACGACGGCACGCCCGACCTCATGGCCGAGTATGCCGTGCTGGCACGGGATGCGGGGGCGCGGATCATCGGGGGCTGCTGCGGCACCATGCCCGAGCATCTCAGGGCGATGCGGGCCGCGCTGGAATCCCGGCCGAAGGGGCCGCGCCCCTCGCTCGAGACGATCTCGGAGGTGCTGGGGGGGTTCTCGTCGGCCTCCGACGGGTCGGACGATGCCGGACCCACGCGCGAGCGTCGCCGGCGGCGGAGCTGAGGAGAGGCCGGGGGCGGGGCTGTCTGCCCCTCCCCCGGGCCCCCTCCCCGAGGATATTTGGGCAAGAGTGACAGCAGGAGGTCGGGGCGCGTCCGCGGGCTGCACGAGCGGCGGGATGTCAGAGCAGGGTCAGCTGGTCGCCCGGGCGGGGCGGCGGGCGGAAGAGGTCGCAGCGCAAGGGGGGCTGCGCGCGGTCAAGCCCGTGGCGCGCCGTGGCCAGGCGGAAGCGCCGCGCCAGGAGATCGGCCCAGATCCCCTCGCCGCGCATCCGCTTGCCCCAGGACGGATCATAGTCGCGGCCGCCGTGGACCTCGCGGATCCGCGCCATCATCTTGTCCGCGCGTCCGGGACAATGGTCCTCGGCCCAGGCCCGCACCAGCGGGGCCACCTCGAGCGGCAGGCGCAGCATGATCCAGCTGGCCGCGACCGCGCCCGCCTCGGCCACCGCTTGCACGATCCGGTCCAGCTCGGGGTCGGTGAGGCCGGGGATCACGGGCGCGATCATCGCCCGCACGGGAATGCCCGCGCCGGTCAGCCGCCGGATCGTCTGGAGCCTGCGCGCGGGCGGCGGGGCCCGCGGCTCCAGCCGGCGCGAGAGATCCGGGTCGAGCGTCGTGACCGAGATGCCGACCCGGAGCAGGCCGTCGGCGGCCATCGGCGCCAGCAGGTCGAGGTCGCGTTCGATCAGCGTGCCCTTGGTGGTGATCGCGGTGGGGTGGCGGAAGTCGCGGAGCACCTCGAGGATCTCGCGCATCAGCCGGTGCGTGGTCTCGATCGGCTGGTAGGGGTCGGTGTTGGTGCCGAGCGCCACCGGCGCCACGCGGTAGGAGCGGGAGCGCAGTTCGCGCTCGAGCACGGCGGCGATGCCGGGGCGCGCGATCAGCCGGGTCTCGAAATCGAGGCCGGGCGAGAGGTTCAGATAGGCGTGGGTGGGCCGCGCGAAGCAGTAGATGCAGCCGTGCTCGCAGCCGCGGAAGGGGTTGACCGAGCGGTCGAAGGGCAGATCGGGCGAGCGGTTCCAGGTCAGGGCGGAGCGCGGCCGCTCGGTCCGCACCTCGGTGCGCAGCAGTCGCTCCTCCTCGGGCAGATCCCAGCCGTCGTGGAAGGCCTCGCGCCGCTCGGGCTCGAACCGGCCGGTCTCGTTGGCCAGCGCGCCGCGGGCGCGCAGGCGCAGGGCGGGCGGAAGGCTGGGGTGGCGCGGGCTCATGCGGGAAGCATAGAACGTTTACGGAACATTTGCCAGCCCTCGCCCTGCCGGGAGGCTTGCTGTCGGCTTTCATCTGCCCCATGTCGCAAACCGATGAGTGTCGCCGGACCTTTGGTCGCATTCAATCGGAAACCCTACGCCCGCAGGAGCCCGCCATGGCTGACGACGAAGAGATCATCCTGTCCGAACTCGACGACGAGGAACTCGTGCTGCAGATGCACGACGACCTCTATGACGGGATGAAGGACGAGATCGAGGAGGGCGTCCGGATCCTCATCGAGCGCGGCTGGACGCCCTACGACGTGCTGACGCGCGCGCTGGTGGCGGGCATGACCATCGTGGGCAACGACTTCCGCGACGGCATCCTCTTCGTGCCGGAAGTGCTGCTCGCGGCGAACGCGATGAAGTCGGGGATGGTGATCCTCAAGCCGATGCTGGTCGAGACCGGGGCGCCGCGCATGGGCAAGATGGTGATCGGCACCGTCAAGGGCGACATCCACGACATCGGCAAGAACCTCGTCGCGATGATGATGGAGGGTGCGGGCTTCGAGGTGGTGGATCTGGGGATCAACAACCCGGTCGAGAAATACCTCGAGGCGCTGGAGACGGAAAAGCCCGACATCCTCGGCATGTCGGCGCTGCTGACCACGACCATGCCCTACATGAAGGTCGTGATCGACACGCTGAAGGAAAAGGGCCTGCGCGACGACTATATCGTGCTGGTGGGCGGCGCGCCGCTGAACGAGGAGTTCGGGCGGGCGATCGGTGCGGATGCCTACTGCCGCGACGCTGCGGTGGCGGTCGAGACGGCGAAGGTCCATGTCGCGCGCCGTCACAACCGGATGAACGCCTGAGGGCTTCCCTGCGGCGGCTGGAATGCCCAAGTCGGGGGAAAGGAGACCTCCATGCCCCCGACCCTCATCCTTGCCATGATCGTGACCGTCATCCTCGCCGCGGGGGTGACGGTCGCTCTCTTTCAGGGGGCTGGCTGGCCGCTGGGCGCGCTGGGGCTCGTGGCACTTCTGGCCAGCCTGCTGTTGCGGCTGCGGGGACCGCGATGAGGCCGGACGACGGACGCCTCTCGGACGAGGGGCTGGCGCCCGAGGGCGCGGGGCGCATCCGTCTCATCGCCTGCGGGGCGCTGGCCCATGAGATCCTCGCCCTCAAGCGGGCGAACGGATGGGAGCATCTCGACCTGCAGTGCCTGCCCGCCAAGTTGCACCTGCGGCCCGAGAAGATCGTCGAGGCGGTCGAGGCGGCGGTTCGGGCCGCCGAAGGGCCGGTGTTCGTCGTCTATGCCGATTGCGGCACCGGCGGCGCGCTGGAGCGGAAGTGCCGCGAGCTGGGCGTGGAGATGATCGAGGGCCCGCACTGCTATTCCTTCTTCGAGGGCAACGCGGCCTTTGCCGCCCATGCCGACGACGAATTCACCGCCTTCTACCTGACCGACTTCCTCGTGCGGCAGTTCGAGGCTTTCGTCTGGCGGCCGATGGGCCTCGACCGCCACCCCGAGCTGCGGGACATGTATTTCGGCCACTACACAAAGCTCGTCTATCAGGCCCAGACCGAGGATCCCGCGCTCGACGCCAAGGCGCAGGACTGCGCGGCCCGGCTGGGACTTGCCTACGAGCGGCGCTTCACGGGCTATGGCGATTTGTCGGTGCGGTTGGGCGAACTGCGGCCCTGAGGCTGGACCGTCACCCCTGACGCAAGGGATGGCGGGGCGGCGGGCTCTTGCGCGGGTGCGGGATGACGCAGCCCCCCGCCTCTTCCAGCCGCCCGCCCCATGTCTTAGGGTCGCGCCGAAAAGAGGGGAGAAGACCATGCGGATCGATGCGGCGCTCGGTGAACTCGAGGCAGTGCTGGGAGAGCGGCTGTCGCGCTCGCGCCCGGTGCGCGAGCAGCATGCCCACAGCGAGACCCATCTGAGGTCCGGCCCGCCGGATGCGGTGGCCTTTCCGCGCTCGGCCGCCGAGGTGGCGCGGATCGCCGAGATCTGCACGCGCCATCTGGTGCCGATGGTCGGCTGGGGCGCGGGAACGTCGCTCGAGGGTCATGCGCTGGCGCTGCGCGGCGGGGTCACGATCGACTTCGCCCAGATGGACCAGATCCTCGAGATGCGCCCCGAGGACATGATCGTCCGCGTGCAGCCCGGCATCACGCGTGAGGCGCTGAACGCGGCGCTCCGCGACACGGGGCTGTTCTTCCCGGTCGATCCGGGCGCCAATGCCAGCATCGGCGGCATGGCCGCCACGCGGGCCTCGGGCACCACGGCGGTCCGCTACGGCACGATGCGCGACAATGTGCTGGGGCTCGAGGTGGTGCTGGCCGACGGGCGGATGATCCGCACCGGCACCGCGGCGCCAAAAAGCGCGGCCGGCTACGACCTGACCGCGCTCTTCGTGGGCTCCGAGGGGACGCTCGGCCTGATCACCGAACTGACACTGCGGCTGCATGGCCAGCCCGAGGCGGTTTCGGCCGCGGTCTGCGCCTTCCCCGGCATGTCCTCGGCCGTCAACTGCGTGATCGAGACGATCCAGCACGGCATTCCGATGGCGCGGATCGAGTTCCTCGATGCGGCCACGGTGGCGGCCTGCAACGCCTACGCCCAGATGGAGATGCCGCTTCAGCCGCATCTGATGATCGAGTTTCACGGCACCGAGGCGGGCGTGGCCGAGCAGGCGGAACGGTTCGGCGAGATTGCGGCCGGGCACGGCTCGGCCGACTTCCAGTGGGCCACCCGCACCGAGGACCGGGCGCGGCTGTGGAAGATGCGCCACGCCGCCTACCGCGCCTGTCTGGCCATGCGCCCCGGCTGCGAGGGCTGGGTGACGGACGCCTGCGTTCCGATCTCGCGTCTGGCCGAGGCGGTCGAGGAGACGCAGGCCGACATCGCGGCCTGCGGCGTGCCGGGGCCGATGGTGGGCCATGTCGGCGACGGCAACTTCCACTCGGTCCTGCTGGTCGATCCCGACAGCGAGACGGAACGCGAGGCCGCCAAGCGCGTTTCCGCCCGGCTGGCCGAGCGGGCGCTGCGCTTGGGCGGGACCGTCACGGGCGAACACGGCATCGGCTTTGGCAAGCTTGGCTACATGGCGGCCGAGCATGGCGAGGGCTGGATCGTGATGGGCGAGATCAAGCGGGCGCTGGACCCGCATGGGCTGATGAACCCCGGAAAGATGGTGAGCCAGACATGAGCGCGCCCACCCCCGAGGAATTTCCCCGCCGCTTTGCCGCCCTCTGGGCCGCGCGCGACGCCGATGCCCTCTCTGAACTCCTGGCGCAGGACGCGACCATGCTGACGCTCACCGGTCTCTGGTGCGAGGGCCGCAAGGAGATCCTCGCCGCCCTGCGGGCAGAGCTGGCCGGCGCCTTCGCCCGCTCGCGGCTGGTGACGGGCAAGACCGACATGCGCCCGCTCGGGCCGGGGGCGACGCTCGTCCACCAGCGATTCGTCCTCTCGGGGCTGGTCGATGCCGAGGGTCGCGATGCGGGGCGGATCGGGGCAGTGCTCACCGCCGTCCTCCTCGCCCGCAAGGCCGGATGCGAGGCGGTGACGCTGCATTTCACCGTGATCGAAGGCTGACGGCCGCCGTCAGTCGAGCAGCGCCCGGGCCGCCTCGCGCGCGGCATCGGTGATCGTGTCGCCAGCGAGCATCCGGGCGATCTCCTCGATCCGCCCCTCCGCCACGAGCGGCGTCACCGTCGAGGTCGTCATCCCCCCGGCCACCCGCTTCTCGACCCGCCAGTGATGCGCGCCGAGCGCGGCCACCTGCGGCGAGTGCGTCACCACCAGCACCTGCGCCCCCTGCGCCAGCGCCTTCAGCCGGCGCCCGACCGCGTCGGCGGTGGCGCCCCCTACCCCGCGGTCGATCTCGTCGAAGATCAGCGTGAGGCCGGGGCTGTCGCCGGTCAGGCAGACCTTGAGCGCGAGCAGGAAGCGCGACAGCTCGCCGCCCGAGGCGATGCGGTTCAGGGCGCCGGCGGGCGAGCCGGGGTTGGTGGCGACGGTGAAGGCCACCGCGTCCCGGCCCTCGGGGCCGGGATCGCCGTCCGTCACCTGCGTCTCGAAGACCGCCCGCTCCATCTTGAGCGGCGCAAGTTCGGCCGCCATCGCCGCATCGAGCCGCCCGGCGGCCGCCCGGCGCGCGGCGGACAGGGCGGCGGCCTCGGCCTCCCATGCGGCCTCGGCCTCCTGCACCGTACGGCGCAGACCGTCGATCCGCTTGGTGCCCCCGTCCAGCGCCTCGAGTCGCGCGCGCAGCTCTTCGGCAAAGGTGCCCAGCTCGTCCGGCAGAACGGAGTGCTTGCGCGCCAGCGCCCGGATCGCAAACAGCCGCTCTTCCAGCGCCTCGAGGTCGCGCGGATCGAAGTCGAGATCGGCGAGGCAGGCTTCCACGCCCTCCTGCGCCTCGCCCAGTTCGATCAGCGCCCGCGACAGCGAGGCCAGCGGCGCCTCGAGCCGGCTGCCGGCGCGGTCCGAGGCGGCCTCGAGCCAGCGCAGCGCATCGACCAAAAGGCTCTCGGCCCCTTCGGCGGACAGGGCCCGGTAGGCGCGGGCGATGTCGTCGCGGATCTTCTCGGCGCCCTGCATCTCGCGGCGGCGGGTGTCGAGCAGCGCCTCCTCGCCGGGCTGGGGATCGAGCTTGTCCAGCTCGGCCACCGCATGACGCAGGAAGTCCTCTTCGGCGCGGACCGCGGCCAGCGCCTCTTCGGCGGCCAGCAGGGACCGCCGGGCGGCGCCGAGGGCGGTCCAGGCGCGGCGGCAAGGCGAGAGGTCGAGCCCCGCGAACGTGTCGAGCATCTGCCGGTGGCCGCGCGGGTTCAGCAGGCCGCGGTCGTCATGCTGGCCGTGCAGTTCCACCAGCCGGTCCGAGAGGCCCCGCAGCACCTCGCCCGACACGCGCCGGTCGTTCACCCAGGCGGTCTTGCGCCCATCGGCGAAATTCACCCGGCGGAGGATCAGCTCGTCCTCGGCCTCGATCCCGGCCTCGTCCAGCACCGCGCGGGCCGCATGGCCGGGCGGCAGGTCGAAGACGGCCGTCACCTCGCCCTTGTCGGCGCCCGCGCGCACAAGCTCGGCCCGGCCGCGCCAGCCCAGCACGAAGCCGAGCGAGTCAAGCAGGATCGACTTGCCCGCCCCCGTCTCGCCGGTCAGCACGTTCAGCCCCGGCTGGAAGGCCAGCGAGAGCCGATCGATGATCAGCATGTCACGGATATCAAGCGAGCGCAGCATCGCCCTGCCCTGTCAGGTTCGGGTGCGTCAGAGCCACTCGCCGCGGATCATCTGGCGATAGACCTTGGCAAGCCAGCTGTCGCCCCGCGCCTCCATCGCCAGACCGCGGCCGGTCAGCAGTTTGTAGCTGTCTTCGTAGAAGGGGCTCGAGCGGTAGTTGTGCCCGAGGATCGCGCCCGCCGTCTGCGCCTCGTTCGGCAGGCCGAGCGCGAGATAGCTCTCGACCAGCCGGTGCAGCGCCTCGGCCGTGTGGGTGGTGGTCTGGAAGTCCTCGACCACGGTGCGGAAGCGGTTGATGGCCGCCGAATAGTGGCCACGCTTGAGGTAGTAGCGGCCGATCTCCATCTCTTTCGCGGCGAGATGGTCGAAGGCGAGGTCGAACTTGAGGATCGCCGACTGCGCATATTCGCTGTCGGGATATTGTTCGATCACCACGCGCAGCGCCTGCAACGCCTGGAAGGTCAGGCCCTGGTCGCGGCCGACCTCGTCGATCTGGTCGTAATAGGACAGGGCCAGCAGATACTGCGCATAGGCCGCATCCTCGTCGCCCGGATAGAAGTCGAGGAACCGCTGCGCCGCGCCGCGGGCCTCTTCGTAGTTCTTGGCCTTGTGGTAGCTGTAGGCCTGCATGATCAGCGCGCGCTTGGCCCATTCCGTATAGGGATAAAGCCGCTCCACCTCCGAGAAGTAGCGGATCGCGCGATCGGGCTTCGTCTGCGCCTCGAGTTCGTATTCGCCGCGCTGGTAGATCTGTTCGGCGGTGAAATTCTCGAGGGGCGGCTCTTTCTGGCTGCCACCGCCACAGCCGGTCAGAAGCGCGACACAGAGGGCCGTGCCGAGCATCCGCGCGCCAGACTTCACCATGTTCCGCTTACCTCTGCCCTCTGCCCTGCCGGGCCGGGGCCCGACAGCTGTTTGCCCGGTTCCTAGCACAGAAAAATCCGGGGCGCAAAACGCCTTTGCGCCCCGTCGCCAGGATCAGCGCAGTGCAGGGATGTCCGACCGATGGACGCCGACACCGGGCAGCTTGCAGCCCACCATCAGCCCGCAATCCACCAGACGGAAGGCCTCGCGGCGGGCGAACAGGGCCCGCAGCAGCCGGTTGGTCAGCGCATGGCCGGCGCGGATGCCGGTGTAGCGGCCGATGATCGGGCCACCGGCCAGCGAAAGGTCGCCGAGCGCGTCGAGCATCTTGTGGCGCACCGGCTCGTCGGCATGGCGCAGGCCGCCCGGCGAGAGGATCCGGTCGCCCTCGAACACGACGGCATTCTCGAAGGTGCCGCCGAGGGCGAGACCGTTCGCCCGCATCGCATCCACATCCGCCTGACGGCAGAAGGTGCGGCTGTCGCACAGCTCGCGCACGAAGGCGCCGTTGGCCATGTTCAGCGACTTTTCCTGACGGCCGATGGCGGTCTCGGCAAAGTCGATCGAGAAGTCGATCTCGAACTCGTCGGCGGGCTCCAGCCGGGCGACGGCTTCGCCCTCGCGCACTTCCACCGGCTCGAGGATGCGGATGGCGCGCACGGGCTCGGCCTGCTCGCGGATGCCGCGGGCCAGGAAGGCCTCGACGAAGGGCACGGACGAGCCGTCGAGGATCGGAACCTCGGGGCCGTCGATCTCGATCAGCGCATTGTGGATGCCGCAGCCGGCAAGGGCCGCCATCACATGCTCGATGGTCGAGACGGTGACGCCGGACGGGTTGGCAATGAGCGTGCAGAGCCGTGACGGCACCACCGCATCCCAGCGCGCCGGGATCAGCGCATCGCCCGAGGTGATGTCAACGCGCCGGAACCAGATGCCGTAGTCGGCCGAGGCGGGCTTGACGACCATGCGGACAGGCTCGCCGGAATGGAGCCCGACGCCGGTGAATTTCGCTGCGGATTTCAAGGTGCACTGCACGGCCTGGTTCCTTTCCGGCTTGTGATCCGGTTCTCGCCGACGGCTCGGGTCCGTCTTGCCATCGTGAGTTAAGATGTCGCGCATTTCTTCTCAACTCACTCTTTGTGACCGGATGTAACACAGGGCCGCCTTTTCCGTAGAGAAAGCCAACGCCGCGCACAAGGCTTTGGTTTCACAAAGAAAAAGGCCCGGACAAGCCGGGCCTTTCAAAAGAGAGATGTGAACGGATCAGTTTGCCTGACGCCGCAGGAAGGCCGGGATCTCGATCCGCTCCTGATCGGCGGAAAGCTCCGGCTCGTCCTCGTAGGTGGTCACCGGCGGCTGCTGGCGCGACGGCTGCACCCGCGGCTCGGGCTGCTGCTCGCCGTGCCCGGCCATCCGGTTGATGAGCGAGCCGATGCCGAACCGCGGCTTCTCGGCCGAGGCGGCGGCCGCCGGACGGGGGGCCGGCGCGGCGGGGCGATGCAGACCCGCAGCCATGCTGGGACGGCTCTGGGCGGGGTTCTTGTTCACCGCGGCCTGCAGGCGGGCGAGCGCCTCGGGCGAGGGCTGGCCGGGCGCGCGCGGACGGGGCGCCACATAGGCGGCCGCATCCTGTTCATGCACGTTGGTCGCGCGCGGCTGGGGTTGCGGCTGCGGGCGGTAGGCCGGCGGCGGCAGCTCGTCCTCGTCGGCGTAGTGGTCCGACTCATACGGCCGGTTCGCGGACGGATCGAAGTGGTTGGCCATCGGCTCAGGCGCGGGCTGCGGCGCGGTCGGCTGGGGCGCGGGCTGCGGAGCCGCGGGGGCGGCGGCAACAGGCTGCGGCGCCTCACGGCGCGGGGCGGGCTGCGGCGCCGGCTCGGGCGCCGAGAAGCTGGCCGGCAGCGGCGCGGCCATCGAGCGGCGCGGCACCGGCATGTCCTGCGCGGGCTTGGTCGCGTCGATGCCGGTCGCCACGACCGAGACGCGGATCATGCCTTCCATCGAGGTGTCGAGGGTCGAGCCGACGATGATGTTGGCGTCCGAGTCCACCTTCTCGCGGATGACGTTCGCCGCCTCGTCCAGTTCGAACAGCGTGAGGTCGTAGCCGCCGGTGATGTTGATGAGCACACCCTTGGCGCCATTGAGGCTGATCTCGTCGAGCAGCGGGTTCGCGATGGCCTTCTCGGCGGCCTGAAGGGCGCGATCCTCGCCCATCGCCTCGCCGGTGCCCATCATGGCCTTGCCCATCTCGTCCATCACGGCGCGCACGTCGGCGAAGTCGAGGTTGATCAGGCCCGGCCGCACCATCAGGTCGGTCACGCCCTTCACACCCTGATAGAGAACGTCGTCGGCCATGGCGAAGGCCTCGGTGAAGGTCGTGCGCTCGTTCGCCAGACGGAAGAGGTTCTGGTTCGGGATGATGATGAGGGTATCGACCACCTTCTGCAGCGCGTCGATGCCATCCTCGGCCTGACGCATCCGCTTGGCGCCCTCGAACTGGAACGGCTTGGTCACGACGCCCACGGTCAGCACGCCCAGCTCGCGCGCGGCCTGTGCGATGATCGGGGCGGCGCCGGTGCCGGTGCCGCCGCCCATGCCGGCGGTGATGAAGCACATGTGCGCGCCGGCGAGGTGATCGACGATCTCCTCGATCGTCTCCTCGGCCGCGGCGGCGCCGACCGAGGGACGGGCGCCCGCGCCGAGCCCCTCGGTGACCTTCACGCCCATCTGGATCTTCGAGGTGGCGCGGCTCTGCTGAAGGGCCTGCGCGTCGGTGTTCGCCACGACGAACTCGACCCCCTCCAGCTGCTGCTCGATCATGTTGTTGACGGCATTGCCGCCGGCACCGCCCACACCGAACACGGTGATGCGCGGCTTCAGCTCTTCACGCGAGTTGTTCATCATGAGGTTGAGTGCCATTGCCAATCCGCCTGCTTGTCGTTGTCCCTCGGCGCGTTCAGCAGCGCGCCCTTTCCGCATTAGATCGAACCTTACCGGCAGACGCCGGAGTCGTCATCAAAAAAAGGCTAATCACCCACAAAATGTGGGAGAGGCAGGATCCGCATAAGCGGTATTTCGCTGAGAACGCAGGATCTGGGGGTTACCAGTTGTCCTTGAACCATTTGATCGCCCTCCGAAGCGAGCGGGCGGGGTACCGCTCGGCCGGGATCTCGAAATCCCACCACTCGTCCTGCGGATGGGCCGCGAAGAGGCACAGCCCCACGGCCGAGGAAAAGCCCGGCCCGGTGACCTGCTGGGGCAGCCCCTGCACCCGGAGCGGACGGCCGAGGCGCACGCGCTGGCCGAGGATGCGCGCAGCCAGCCCGTCGAGGCCGGGGATCTGGCTGCCGCCGCCGGTGATCACGATCTGCTGGCTCGGCAGATGCTCGAAACCCGCCGCATCGAGCCGCGCGCGCGCCTCCTCGAGGATCTCCTCGACGCGGGGTCGCATGATGCCGATCAGTTCGGCGCGACTCACCGTGCGGCGGTCCTTGTCCCAGTCGCCGGTGTCGGCGCCGATGTCGATCATCTCGCGGTCGTCCATGCCGGTGGCCACCACGCCCCCGTGCAGGGTCTTGATCTTCTCGGCCGTCGCCAGCGGCACCTGCAGGCCCTTGGAAATGTCCGACGTCACATGATCGCCACCCATGCGGACCGAGTCGGCAAAGATCATGTGCTTCTTGATGAAGATCGAGATGCCAGTCGCGCCTCCACCCATGTCGATGCAGGCGGCACCCAGTTCCTGCTCATCCTCGACAAGGCTCGAGATGCCCGAGACGTAAGCCGACGAGGCGATCCCGGCCAGTTCCAGATCGCACCGCTTGATGCAGTGCAGCAGGTTCTGGATCGCGTCGGCCTCGACGGTGAGGAGGTGCATGTCCACCGCCAGCCGGTTGCCGATCTGCCCGCGCGGATCGCCAAGGCCGGTGCGGTGGTCCAGCGCGAAGTTCACGGGCTGGGCGTGCAGCACCTCGCGCCCCGGCCCGAAATCAGGCACGTCGCAGGCCGCCATGACTCGGGCCACATCCTGCTCGGTCACGACCGAATCCTGCAGTTCCCACTCGCCGGCCAGCCCGTAGCTTCGCGGATCGGCCCCGGCAAAGCAGGCGATGACGTGATCCACCCGGACGTTCGCCATCTTCTGCGCCGCCTGAACGGCCGTGCGGATCGCGCGCTCGGTCTCGTTCATCACCGAGATCTCGCCGAAATGCACCCCGCGCGAGCGGGTGGTGGCCGCGCCGATCACCCGGAACGAGGACTGGCCGGCCATCGGGCCCACCCCGTCATGTTCCCGCAGCCGGTCCGGCCCGTCGAAGCGCAGGATCAGGCAGGTGATCTTGGACGAGCCCACATCGAGGATCGCGATCACCCCCCGCTGCATCGCGGCTCGGCGCATGTTCCGCATGGCGCGCTGGGACTGGTAGAGATCGGTCATAGGTCGCTTCCACTTGTATCAATGCCCCGCGCGCGGCGGACTTCCCGCAGTGCGTAGGGCGCAAGCCGCAGCACGGGACGGTCCTTGATGCGCAGGTCGACGGAAATCACGTCGCGGTCCAGCAGATCCTCGGCTTCGTCGAGCGCGATCATCCGCTCGACGGCCGCCACGGGGTCCTCGACGGGCAGCAGAACGCGCTGCCCGCGGTCGAGCACGATGTCCCAGCGCCGCTCGCCCATGCGGACGAGCCCGCGGACCCGGTTCAGGATCGGGCGCGCGGCGGACAGGATCTCGAGCGCCTCGGGAACGGCGCGCTCGGCCCCCTCGCCCGCGATCACGGCCAGGTCGGCGCGCTCGCTGCGGAAGGCGAGATCGTCCACCCGCCGGCCGGTCTCGTCGAGCAGCACGAGATTTGCGGCCCGGCGCCAGATGATCGAGGGCTCGCGCTCGGTCACCCGCACCTCGAGCACCCCGCCCGAGCGCACGCGCACATCGGCCTGCGCCACCGCGTCGATGCTCTCGATCCGGGCGCGGGCGGCGGTCAGGTCGATGTCGAACGAGCTGAGCGGCAGCTTGAGCGCCAGCGTCGCGCGGATGCGGTCCGACAGTTCGGGCGAGGCCCCATCGACGGCGAGCAGCGTCACCATGAACTCGGGGCGTTGCTGGAAGCTGTCCACCAGCCCGGTGAAGGACCCCGCGATGGCGGCGCGGCGGTCGGCGCTGGCGAAGATCAGCGCGATCACCAGAACGACGCCAAGGATGGGCAGCCCCACGCGCAGCGAGGTGCGGAACAGCGGCGTCAGCCAGAGCCGCTGCGCGCGATAGGCCCAGCGGGAGGGTGCGGGATCGCGGCGGCCGGGGTCGCGGCGCGGTGGCGGGGCGCCTCTGGGATCGCGTCGGCTGGGCGGAAAGCTCAACGATTGCACGAGGCGTCCTCCACCATCCAGGCGCAGAACTCGGGGAAGGAGAGACCGCAATGGGCCGCCTGCTCGGGCGAGAGCGAGGTGGGCGTCATGCCCGGCTGGGTGTTGGTCTCGAGCAGGATCAGCCCTTCGGCCCCGCGCGCCTCGTCCCACCGCAGGTCCGACCGCGAGATGCCCCGGCAGCCGAGCGCGCGATGGGCGCGCAGCGCGATATCCAAACAGGCGTCGCTGATCTCGGCGGGAAGGTCTGCAGGCACCACGTGCCGCGATCCGCCCGGGCGATACTTGGCGTCGTAGTCATACCAGCCGTCGGTCACGATGTCGGTCACCGCAAGGGCCCGGTCGCCCATCACGGTCACGGTCAGCTCGCGCCCCGGAACGTAGGTCTCGACCATCAGATCGCGCGGCATGTCGGGCGCAAGGCGCGGCGGGCCGTTGGCATCCGCCTGCACGATATAGACCCCCACCGAGGACCCTTCGCAGTTCGGCTTGACCACATAGGGCGGCGGCAGGACATGGCCCGCCTGCACCTCGTCGGGGGTGGCTATGACGCTTTGCGTGACGGGCAGGCCGGCCGCGGCAAAGACTTCCTTCGCCCGCGCCTTGTCCATCGCCAGCGCCGAGGCCAGCACGCCGGAATGGGTATAGGGAATGCGCAGCCACTCGAGCAGGCCCTGCACGCAGCCATCCTCGCCCCAGCGGCCGTGGAGCGCGTTGAAGACCGCATCGGGCTGCACTTCGGCAAGCACGCGGGCGAGGTCGGGGCCGGCATCGACCTCCGTCACCTCATAGCCTGCGTCCCTCAGGGCCGCGCTGCACGAATGACCCGACGAAAGCGACACCTCGCGTTCGGACGAGGCCCCACCCATCAGCACAGCAACCCTGGGGAACGTCCTGCCGGACCGTCCCGCCATGTATCTCTTCCGCCTCAGCCGCGTCCTGAAGACGCGTTATTATTGTTTGTTAACGGGCTCTTCGCCGACCCGCATGATTTCCCACTGTAGCTCTATTCCCGAGCTTTGGAAAACCCTTTTTATCACTTCCTCTCCCAAACCTTCGAGATCGGCCGCCGTGGCGCCGCCCGCGTTGATCAGGAAGTTCGAGTGCATCTCGCTCATCTGGGCGCCGCCGCGGCGCGCACCGCGCATCCCGGCCTCGTCGATCAGCTTCCAGGCCTTCAACTCATGCGTGTCGTCGGCCCGGCCCGTGGAGGAGAATCCCGCCGGATTGCGGAAGGTGGAGCCCGCGCTCCGCTCGCGCGTGGGCTGGCTCGAATCACGCCGCGCGATCTGCTCGTCCATGCGGCGGGCCAGCGCCGCCGGATCGCCGGCCTCGGCCCGGAAGGTGGCCTCGACCAGCACCCAACCTTCGGGCAGCCGGCTCTGGCGGTAGGCAAGGCCCAGATCGGCGGCCGGCAGCGTCACCGCCCTGCCCTCGCGCGTGATGGCCCGCACCTCGATCAGATGGTCGGCGACATAGCTGCCGTAGCAGCCCGCGTTCATCCGCACCGCCCCGCCGATCGTGCCGGGGATCGTGCGCAGGAAGGTCAGGTCGCGCCCCGCCTCGGCCGCACGGCGCGCCACATGGGCATCGAGCGCCGCGGCCCCCGCGATCACGCGCTCGCCCTCGACCCGGATGCCGTTGAAACCGCGGCCCAGGCGGATCACCACCGCGCGCAGCCCCCCGTCGCGGACGATGAGGTTCGAGCCCACCCCCATCGGAAAGACCGGCACCGCCGGATCGAGCGCCGCAAGAAAGCTGGCCAGATCCTCCTCATCGGCGGGCTGGAACAGCCAGTCGGCCGGCCCGCCCACGCGAAGCCATGTCAGATCGGCAAGCGGCCGCCCCTCGGTGAGGGTGCCGCGGACGGGTGGCATCATTCGGCATGCTCCGGCGGGCGGCGACGCAGGCGGATCAGGAACCGGCCCACCGGCCAGTAGAGGCTCGCCGAGCCCAGGATCAGCGCCAGCATTCCCAGGACGGGCCCGTGCCGGTAGGTCACCCAGCCCAGAAGCGGGATGCCCACGGCCACGAGCAGCGCAAGTCCCGTCCGGTGCAGGCGCACGGGCAGGTGCGCCGCCGCCAGCGCGGCCACCACCCAGAGTCCCGACAGGATAAGCGGCGCGCCCATCATCACCGGCGGCTCACGCCGCCCTCCCCATCAGCCGTGCAGGCAGGTTGTTGGCCCAGACCGAGATCGTGCCCGCCCCGAGGCAGACGACCATGTCGCCCGGCCGGGCCTGCTCGCGCACCAGACGCTCGAGATCGTCCTCGCACAGGATGGCGCGCGCGTGCCGGTGGCCGTGGGCGATCAGCCCCGCCACCAGATCGTCCCGGCTCGCCCCCGCGATCGGGGTCTCGCCCGCGGCATAGACCTCGGCGATGGCCACCACGTCGGCCTCGTTGAAGCAGGTGCAGAAGTCGTCGAACAGCGAGTGCAGCCGGCTGTAGCGGTGCGGCTGATGCACCGCGATCACCCGCCCCTTCACCGCCTGCCGCGCCGCCCGGAGAACGGCGGCGATCTCGACCGGATGGTGGCCATAATCGTCGATGATGGTCACGCCGCCGACCTCGCCCACCTTGGTGAAGCGCCGGTTGACGCCGCCAAAGGCGGCCAGAGCCTCGCGGATCTCGTCCTTCTTCATCCCGAGGTGCCGCGCCACGGCCACCGCCGCCAGCGCGTTCGAGACATTGTGGTCGCCCGGCATCGGCAGCGTCATGCCCTCGATGACGCGCCCCTCGCCCTCGCCCTGCAGCGCCACGTCGAAATGCGCGGTACCGTTCTCGTAGCGCAGGTTGATCGCGCGCACGTCGGCCTGCGCGTTGAAGCCGAAGGTCACGATCCGCCGGTCGGTGACGCGGCCCACCAGCGCCTGCACCTCGGGGTGGTCGGTGCAGCAGACGGCCAGCCCGTAGAAGGGGATGTTGGTGACGAAGTCGTAAAAGCCCTTGCGCAGCGCGTCGAACGAGCCCCAGTGCTCCATGTGTTCGGGATCGATGTTGGTCACGATGGCGATGGTGGCGGGCAGGCGGTTGAACGAGCCGTCCGATTCGTCGGCCTCGACCACCATCCACTCGCCGGCGCCCGCGCGCGCGTTCGAGCCATAGGCGTGGATCACGCCGCCGTTGATGACGGTGGGATCGAAGCCGCCCTTGTCCAGCAGCGTCGCCACCATCGTCGTCGTGGTGGTCTTGCCGTGGGTGCCCGCGATCGCGATGTTCGAGCGCAGGCGCATCAGTTCCGCCAGCATCTCGGCGCGGCGCACCACGGGCAGGCCACGGCGGCGGGCCTCCTCAAGCTCGGGGTTGCCCTTCTTGATCGCGGACGAGATCACCACCACACCGGCGTCGCCGAGGTTCTGCGCGCGCTGGCCCTCGAAGAAGGTGGCGCCGAGGCTGACCAGCCGGTCGGTGATCTTCGAGGCCTTGGCGTCCGAGCCCTGCACCCGATAGCCCAGCGTCATCAGCACCTCGGCGATCCCCGACATGCCGATGCCGCCGATCCCGACGAAATGGATGGGGCCGAGTTCCCCCGGCAGCTTGGTTGCGGCGTTCATGTCTCTTTCCTTGCCAGATGCTCCACCACCTCGACCAGACGCTCGGTGGCATCGGGGCGGCCGTGGGCCAGCGCATTGCGCGCCATCTGCCGCGCCGCCTCGGGCTGCGACAGCACCGCGGCGATGTGCTCCGAGAGCGCGCCGGGGTCAAGCGCCGATTCCGGGATGAGGATCGCGGCCTCGGCCTCGACGAGGCCGCGCGCGTTCGCGGTCTGGTGGTCGGCGGTGGCGGCCGCGAAGGGCACGAGGATCGCGGGCCGGCCGATGATCGAGATGTCGGCCACCGACGAGGCGCCCGAACGCGAGACCACCAGCTGCGCCTCCGAGAGGCGGCGCGGGATGTCGGTGAAGAAGGTCTTCACCTCGGCCAGAAGCCCCGCCGCGTCATAGGCTTCGGTCACGCGCGCCACATCCTCTTCGCGGGCCTGATGGGCGATGCGGAGATTGCCGAGGATCTCGCGCGGCAGGCGCGCGATGGCCTCGGGCACCACGTCCGACAGGATCCGCGCCCCCTGGCTGCCACCGATGACGACCAGGCTCATCGGATAGTCGCCGGGGGTGATGTAGGGGGCCGCCGCCCGCTCGAGCACGGCGGCGCGCACGGGGTTGCCGGTGTAATAACCCTCGACCCCCTCGGGCAGATCGGTGGGCCAGGTGCCGCAGCAGACCGCATCCACCCGCGGCGCAAAGAGCCGGTTCACCCGGCCGAGCACGCCGTTCTGTTCATGGATCATCCGCGGCAGGCGCAACGTGACGGCCGCTGACAGCGCGGGGATCGACGGATAGCCGCCGAAGCCCACCACCACCGCGGGCCGGTCGCGCAGGAAGCCCACTACGGCCGAGGCGACGCCCGCCGCGATGCGGGCCGGCACCAGCGCCCGGGCCAGCGCCCCGCCGCGCGCGAAGGTGGCCGAGCTGACCTGGTCGATCTCGACCACATGGGGAAAGCCCCCGGCATAACGGGCGCCGCGCGCGTCGGTGGACAGCTTCACGCGCCAGCCGCGGCGGACCATCGCCTCGGCCAGGGCCTGAGCAGGGAACATGTGCCCCCCCGTCCCTCCCGCCGCGATCAGGAGGAGCGGCTGGCCCATGTCACCGCCCCCGCTTGAAGAGGATGTCGCCGATCTCGCCCTGCGGCCGGGTCCGGGTCATGGCAAGCAGCATCCCCACCGTGACGCCCGCCGCGATCACCGACGAGCCGCCGTAGCTGACGAAGGGCAGCGTCATGCCCTTGGCGGGCAGCAGACGCACCGCCACGCCCATGTTGATCATCGCCTGCACGCCGAAGATGCAGGCAAGCCCGGTGCCCGCCAGCCGGATGAAGGGGTCGCGCTCGCGCATCAGGCGGAAGAGGCTCCGCACCGTCACCGTGCCGTAAAGCGCGATGATGCAGAGCACGAGGATCAGCCCGTATTCCTCGGCCGCGACCGCGATGATGAAGTCGGTGTGCGCGTCGGGCAGCGACCATTTCACCTGCCCCTCGCCCACGCCCACGCCGAAGAAGCCGCCCTCCTGGATGGCGTTCGTCGCATAGCCGAGCTGGGTGCGCGGATCGACCTCGGGCGTCAGGAAGCCGTCGATCCGGCGCGCGAAATGCTCGGACGAGTTGTAGGCGAAGAAGGCGCCCGCACCTACCAGCCCCATGATGATCGCGATCAGCGTCATGGGCGCGCCGGCCACGAAATACATCACGCTCCAGCTGAACAGGACCAGCGCCGCCTGACCAAAGTCGGGCTGCATGGCCAGAAGCAGCACGATCACCGTCGTCAGCGCGAAGGAAAAGCTCTTGCCCGGCGGGCCGTTCAGCTCCTGGCTCGCGGCCATCAGCCAGGCGCCGAGGATCACGAAGCCGGGCTTGAGGAACTCGGACGGCTGCACCGAGGCGAAGCCGAACGAGAACCAGCGCACCGCGCCCTTGCCGAAGTCGGTCCCGAAGAAGGGCAGCAGCAGCAGCGCCACGAAGGCGCCTGCAAATCCCACCACGCCCAGCCGGCGCACCATGTCGGGCGACATCATCGAGACGGCGAACATCGCCAGGATGGCCATGCCGCCGAAGAAGGCCTGCCGCTGCACATAGTAGAACGGATCCAGCCCGTTGCGCGTCGCCAGCGGCACCGAGGCCGCAAGGCCGAGCAGCAGCCCGATCCCGAACAGCACCAGAATCGACGTGAGCGACCACTTGTCGATGGTGCGCCACCAGCGGGGAAGAACCGGCTCGGTCGCCCGAACGGGCATGGAGCCATAGACCATCTCAGTCATGGGAAAAATCCGCCTGCACTGCCTCGTCCGCCCGTTTGCCGGGTCTGGTGAAAACTCTAGCCAAATCTTCCGTTCAAGGCCAGCGGAAAGGCGGCCTCCGCCGGGATCGGCCCGCTCAGCCCGAGGCGGTCAGGCGCGCCTTGATCCCCTCGAACCGGGCGAGGCTTTCGGCGGGCCAATGGGCGCTGCGCCGGTAGTAGCCCTCCATCGCCGGCACGCGGTCGTCGAGGACGACCCAAGGCAGCCGCGTCGCGGTGTAGATGTGGATGTCGGGCGGGCAGGCCTCGGGCGTGTCGAGGGCGCCCACCCGCACGAAGGCCATCAGACGCCCAGTCCCCCCGTAGTGGCTCCAGAGGGCGGTCCGGCAGGACGGGCAGCGAGCCACCTCCTGCCCCTGACCCGAGGCCGAGGGGATCGTCCCCATCTCGGGCGCGCCCTGCAAAAGGCTGACGCGCTCGGTCTCGATCAGCGCGTTCAGCGCAAAGGCGCTGCCGGTCTCGCGCTGGCACCAGCTGCAGTGGCAGCAATGGACGAACAGAGGGCGCTCCGTCAGCCGGTAGCGGACCTCGCCGCAGGTGCATCCGCCTTCCATGATCCCCTCCCCTGTCAAAGAAGCGCCTTCACCCGCTCCATGAAATCCTCGCCGCGCTTCTCGAAGTTCGGATACTGGTCGAAGCTCGCGGCGGCCGGGGCCAGCAGCACCACCTCTCCCGGCTGCGCCTCCTCGGCCGCGCGGGCGACCGCCCGGTCCATCGTCTCGCAGATCTCGTGGTCCGTCGCCCCCATCTGCAGCGCGAAGTCCCGCGCCGAATGGCCGATGAGATAGGCCTTCACCACCGCCTCGAGATGCGGACGCAGCGCCGCGATCCCGCCATCCTTGCCCAGGCCCCCCGCGATCCAGCGGATCTTCGGGAAGGCCTGCAGCGCCTTGGCCGCGCTGTCCACGTTCGTCGCCTTGGAATCGTTCACGAAGCGCACGCCGTTTCGCTCGCCGACCAGCTGGCTCCGGTGCGGCAGCCCCTTGAACGAGCCGAGCGCCTCCTCGATCTGGCGCGGCGCAAGACCCAGCGTCCGGCAGGCGGCGTAGGCGGCGCAAGCGTTCTGGTGGTTGTGCGCGCCGGGCAGGCCCGGCATGGCGCGCAGGTCGATCGAGGCCATCTGCCGACCCTTGCGCCATTCCGCCAGAAAGCCCTTGCGGGCAAAGACCGACCAGCCGAACCGCTCGAGCTTCTGGCCGGCCGAGATGCGGATCACCCGGTCGTCCTCGGGCGCGACCGACAGCTGGCCCGCGAGATAGAGGCCCTCGGGCTCGTCCACGCCGATCACGGCCCGGTCCGGCCCCCCTTCGGCAAAAAGCCGGCGCTTGGCCGCGAAATAGCCGCCCATCCCGCCGTGGCGGTCCAGATGGTCGGGTGAGAGGTTGGTGAAGACCGCCACATCCGGCGTCAGCGCGCGCGCCAGATCGGTCTGGTAGGAGGAGAGTTCCAGCACCACCACCTCGCCGTCGCGGGCCGGGTCGAGATCGAGGACACCCCGGCCGATGTTGCCCGCCATCTGCGTGGGCCGCCCGCTCTCGGCGAGGATGTGATGGATCAGCGCGGTCGTGGTGGACTTGCCGTTCGAGCCGGTGACGCACACCACCCGCGGCATCTGGTCGAACGCGTCCCAGTCGCGCGTGGCAAAGCTGCGGAAGAAGAGGCCGATGTCATTGTCCACCGGCACGCCTGCGGCCATCGCGCGGGCGATCACCGGGTTCGGCGCGGGATAGAGATGCGGAATGCCGGGGCTGGTCACAAGCAGCGCCACGCCCTCGAAGGCCCGATCGCGCGTGAGATCCGTGGCGGCGAAGCCCTGCGCCTCGGCATTGGCCCGCGCCTCGGGACTGTCGTCCCAGAGGAGCGGTTCGGCGCCCCCGGCTCGCAGCGCGCGGGCGGTGGCAAGGCCCGAGCGGCCAAGGCCCAGCACGGCCACCTTTCGGCCCTCGAGGCCACGGACGGGAATCATTCTGGCGCATCCTTCTGCAGGTCGGGCCGGAGAATGAAGCCGGATGCGGAGAGGTGCAAGGCGCCGCCCTCCCCCCCCCTCCGGCCGGGCCCGCCCCGCAGGCCGGTCAGACCGACAGTTCGTTGTCCACCGAGCGCACGCCCGGAACGCGCGCCGCACGCTCGGCCGCGCGCTCGCGATCCTCGGCGCTGCCCGCACTGCCGCGCAGGATGACCGTGGCCCCCCGCACCTCGATCGAAAGATCGGTCACGTCGATCCCGGGATCGTCCTCGAGCACCGCCGTCACCGCCTCGGCCAGATCGGCCACCGGGGCCGCTTCGCCGGTATCGTCCGACAGATCCTCGTCTTCCAGCGCCTCTTCCTCGGCGGCCTCCTCATCCTCGGTCGCGGGCTCGGCCGGATAGGGCTCGTCGCCCTCCCATTCCGTGGTGCTGTCGAACTCGCGCCAGCCCTGATGCGCGGCATCCTCGTCCGACAGGCCGATGTCGTGGCTGTGGCGGGTCACGGCATCCGGCGGCGGGTCCACGTCGTAGCCCGAGGCGTCGGTGCGGCCGGTATCCTCGATGTCGCGCTCGGGCTCGGACTCACGGTCGGCCATCGTGGCCGAGCCGGGCCGCGCCGCATCGCCGGTGGCGTAGGGATCCTTCGGGTCGCCTTCCTCGGGACTCTCGTGCGGCGCCTTTGCCATGTCGTTCTCCTCGTGTTGCGGCAGGAAAACGGACGGCGGGGCGGGCTTGTTCCCGAACAGAAAAACGCCCGGCAGGGCCGGGCGCGAAAGGTCTGAAAGGGCGGGCCCCTCAGCGCAGCTTGAGCGTCGAGAGGCCGATCAGGGCGAGGATCAGCGAGATGATCCAGAAGCGGATCACGATCTGCGGCTCGGCCCAACCCTTCTTCTCGAAATGGTGGTGGATCGGGGCCATCAGGAACACGCGCCGCCCGGTGCGCTTGAAATAGAGCACCTGGATGATGACGGACAGCGCCTCGGTCACGAAGAGGCCGCCCACGATCGCCAGCACGATCTCGTGCTTGGTGCAGACCGCGATCGCACCCAGCGCGCCGCCAAGCGCCAGAGAGCCCGTATCCCCCATGAAGACCGCGGCCGGAGGGGCGTTGTACCACAGGAAGCCCAGCCCCCCGCCCACGAGCGCCGAGGTGAAGATCAGCAGTTCCCCGGTGCCGGGCACGAAATGGACGCCGAGATAATCGGTCAGGTTGAAGTTGCCGACCACATAGGCGATCACGCCGAGCGTGGTGCCCGCGATCATCACCGGCATGATGGCCAGCCCGTCGAGCCCGTCGGTCAGGTTCACCGCATTGGCCGCGCCCACGATCACCACCATGGCGAAGGGCACGAAGAACCAGCCGAGATTGACCAGCGCATCCTTGAAGAAGGGCATGGCCAGCTGAAGCGTCAGGTTCGGCGGATGGAACCATGCGGCCGCCGTGGCAGCGATGGCGGCAATCGCAAGGCCGATCAGGAAGCGCACACGCCCCGAAACGCCCTTGGTGTTCTGCTTCTTGACCTTGGCATAGTCGTCGGCAAAGCCGATCAGTCCGAAGGCCACCGTCACCAGCAGCACGATCCAGACGTAGGGGTTGTCGAGCCGCGCCCACAGAAGGGTCGAGACCACCAGCGACGAGAGGATCAGCAGCCCCCCCATCGTGGGCGTGCCGGCCTTGACGAAATGGGTGGCCGGCCCGTCGTCGCGGATCGGCTGGCCCTTGCCCTGCTTGCGGCGCAGGAAGTCGATCAGCGGACGGCCGAAGAGGAAGCCGAAGATCAGGGCGGTGAAGAAGGCCGCTCCCGCCCGGAAGGTCAGGTAGCGGAACAGGTTGAAAATGTCGCCGCCATCGGAGAAGGCGGTCAGGGTGTACAGCATCTACTCGGCCCCTCGGGTCCTGGATGGGCCGGACTGACCCAGTTTGCGGAGCGCGTCAACCACCAGGCTGACCTTGATCCCCTTCGAGCCCTTCACCAGCACGATGTCGCCGGCATCGACCAGCAGCCGCGCCCTCGGCACCAGCTCGGCCGCCGTCTCGACCCACTCGCCGCGCTGGCGGCGGGGCAGCGCCTCGTGCAGGGCCCGCATCCGCGGCCCGACGCAATGGACAAGCGCGATGCCGGCCAGCGCAGGGTGCTCGGCGATGGCCCGGTGAAGCTCGGCTTCGGTCGGGCCCAGCTCGAGCATGTCGCCGAGAATCGCGATGCGCCGCCCGGTCGAGATGCGCCCCACCCCGTCGGTCGGCGCCATCGCGGCCAGCAGCTCGAGACTGGCCGCGACCGAGGCCGGGTTGGCGTTGAAGGCATCGTCGATCAGGTCGAAGCCTGCCTCGTCCACCGGATCGAGGGCGATGCGCTCGCGCGTGCCGCGCCCGGCGGGCGGCGACCAGAGGCCGAGATCGCAGGCGGTGATGGTGAGGTCGAGGCCCAGCGCCTCGGCGGCGGCCAGCACGGCGAGCGCGTTGGCCGCGAAATGCCGCCCCGGCGTCAGCACCTTGAAGAGAAAGGTCCGGTCGGCGTGGCTGGCGCGGGCGATGGTGGCCTCGGGCGTGATCTGGATGTCGGAGAGGCGCCAGTCGGCCGCGCCGGACTGGCCGAAGGTCACGGCCGGCACGCCGAGCGCCGAGGCCCGCGCCGCCAGGACCGGCGTCACCTCGAGATCGGCGGGCAGGATCGCGAGGCCTCCGGGCTCGAGCCCCTCGAGGATCGCGGCCTTTTCTTCGGCAATGGCCGCGACGCTCTCGAAGGCCTCGAGATGGGCGGGGGCGACCGTGGTGATGAGCGCCAGATGCGGACGGGCCAGGCGCGCGAGCGGCGCGATCTCGCCCGGATGGTTCATGCCGATCTCGATCACGGCAAAATCGACGTCGGCCGGCATCCGCGCGAGCGTGAGCGGCACGCCCCAGTGGTTGTTGTAGGAGGCCTCGGCGGCATGGACCGTGCCTTGCCCGCGCAGCGCCGCGCGAAGCATCTCCTTGGTCGAGGTCTTGCCGACCGAGCCCGTCACGCCGACCACGCGGGCGCGGGTCCGCGCGCGGGCGGCGCGGCCGAGGGCTGCAAGCGCCTCGAGCACGTCGGGGACGAGGAGAAGGGGTGCGCCTTCGGTCAGGCCTTCGGGGACCCGCGAGACGAGGGCCGCGGCGGCCCCGTTGGCCAGCGCCTGGGCCACGAACTCGTGGCCGTCGCGCTGGTCCTTCAGCGCGACGAAGAGGTCGCCCGGGCGAAGCGTGCGGCTGT
Source organism: Cereibacter sediminicola (assembly GCF_007668225.1). NCBI lineage: Bacteria > Pseudomonadati > Pseudomonadota > Alphaproteobacteria > Rhodobacterales > Paracoccaceae > Cereibacter > Cereibacter sediminicola. The sequence continues at coordinate 97,625 of NZ_VDEK01000006.1, forward strand.
CGATCGAGACGCCGGTCGCGGCGAAGGCGCGGGTGGCGCGGCCGCCCGTGGCGGCCAAGGCCTCGTCGGAGGTCCAGAGGGGGGTCATGGCGTCAGGCCCTGTTGCCGGCGGAGACGGGGGGCCAGCCCCCCGCGCCCCCCGGGATATTTCTGCGAGAATGAAGACAAGGGGACAGGCTCATATCAGCCCGTCCAGGGCCGCGGTGGCGATGCTGGCCTGTTCGGCGTCGTCGAAGGGGAAGATGTCGGTGCCGACGATCTGGCCGGCCTCGTGGCCCTTGCCGGCGATCAGCAGCGCGTCGCCCGGCGTCAGCGCATCCACGCCGCGCAGGATGGCCTCGGCCCGGTCGCCGACCTCGTGCGCCTCGGGGCAGGCCTCGAGGATGGCGCGGCGGATCGTGGCGGGATCCTCGGTGCGGGGGTTGTCGTCGGTGACATAGAGCACGTCGGCATGGTCGGCGGCGGCGCGGCCCATCAGCGGGCGCTTGCCGCGGTCGCGGTCGCCGCCGGCGCCGAAGACCACGATGATACGGCCCATCACATGCGGGCGCAGCGCCTTGAGGGCGGTTGCGAGCGCGTCCGGCGTGTGGGCGTAATCGACGAAGACCGAGGCACCGTTGCGCCTGGTGGCGGCCAGCTGCATCCGGCCGCGCACGCCCTGAAGCTGCGGGAAGGTGGCGAAGACCCGCTCGGGCGCGTCGCCAGCGCCGATGGCGAGACCCGCGGCCACCGCGACGTTCCAGGCCTGGAAGCCGCCGATCAGCGGCAGGCGGGTCAGGTGCGGCGTGCCCTGCCAGGAGAAGCGCAGGTCCTGGCCGGTGGCGTCGAACCGCTGCGACAGGAGGCGGAGGTCGGCCTCGGGATGAAAGCCGGTGCCGATCACCCTCTGGCCGCGGTCGCGCGCGAGGGCGGCGATCTCGGGGCCCCGGGGATCGTCGAGGTTGACGACCGTGGTGCCTTCGTCGGGCAGGACGCGGGTGAAGAGGCCCGCCTTGGCGGCGAAATAGGCCTCGAAGGTTTCGTGATAGTCGAGATGATCCTGGGTGAAGTTGGTGAAGCCCGCGGCGGCCAGATGCACCCCGTCGAGGCGGCGCTGCTCGAGCCCGTGGGAGGAAGCCTCCATCGCGGCATGGGTGACGCCGGACGCGGCCGCCTCCGAGAGCAGGCGGTGGAGCGTGATCGGCTCGGGGGTGGTGTGGGCGGAGGGGGCGGCAAAGGCGCCCTCGACGCCGGTCGTGCCGATGTTGATCGCCGCATGGCCGAGCGCCGTCCAGATCTGGCGGGTGAAGGTCGCGACCGAGGTCTTGCCGTTGGTTCCCGTCACCGCGACCATGGTGGCGGGCTGGCGGCCGAACCAGAGCGCGGCCGCGCCGGCGAGGGCCTGACGGGGATCCTCGGCCACGATCAGCGCGGCCGTCGAAGCCTGGAGCGCCTCGCGCGCGAGGGCGGCGCCCGCGGCGTCGGTGAGGATCGCGCGTGCGCCCGCGGCAAGGGCCGCCGGCACGAAGGTCGCGCCGTGGCTGACGGATCCGGGCAGCGCCGCGAAGAGGAAGCCGGGGCGAAGTTGCCGGCTGTCAACCGCCAGCCCCCGGACGGTGATCTCGGCCCCGCGGCCGCCCACGGGCGTGAGCCCGAGCGCCGAGAGTGTTGCGTCGCGATCCGCCATCTGCCGCGGTCTCCCTGTCAGTTGCGGACCGCTGTTACCCGATTCACGGCAGGGGCTTCAACCTTGGGTCGCAGGCCGAGGAGGGGCGCCGTGCGGCGGATGATCTCGGCCGCGACGGGAACCGCGGTGTAGCCGGCCGTCCGGCGCGGCTGGGGCCCGGAGGTCTCGACCGGCTCATCGAGCGTCACGATCAGCACATATTGCGGATCGGAGGCGGGGAAGATCGAGGCGAAGGTGTTCACGACCTTGTCGCTGTGATAGCCGCCGCGCGGGTTCGGCTTGTCGGCGGTGCCGGTCTTGCCCGCCACCTCGTAGCCCACCACGTCGCCGTAGGACGCGGTGCCGCGCGTCACCACCTGGCGCAGCATCGACAGCGAGTCGCGCGCGACCTCGGGGCGCATCGCGCGCTCGCCCTGCGGGCGGTTCTCCTGGTGGACGAGGGTGGGCCGGACCGTGATCCCGCCGTTCGCGATCGTGCCATAGGCGGCGGCGAGATGCATCGGGCTTGCCGCGAGGCCGTGGCCGTAGGAGGTGGTGATCGTGGTGATCTCGGGCCATTTGGCGGGCACCAGCGGGCGGGCGTAGGGCGCCTCGATCAGCTCGACCGGGGTCGGATCGAAGAAGCCCAGCGACTTGAGGAAGGCCTGCTGGCGCAGCCCGCCGATCTGCAGCGCGAGCCGCGCGGTTCCGACGTTGGAACTCTTGACGATGACATCGGTCGCGGTGAGGAGCGGGCCGTAATTGTGGTTGCGAAACTCCTTGATCAGGAAGCGGCCCCAGCGCATCGGCGCGTTGGCATCGACCAGCGTCTGGGCGTTCACCAGCCCCAGTTCCATCGCCTGAGCCACGGTGAAGATCTTGAAGGTCGAGCCCAGCTCGTACACGCCCTGCACCGCCCGGTTGAAGAGCGGGCTGTCGCCGGGATCGGCGGTCTTCTCGACCAGTGGCGTGGGGCGGTCGTTCGGATCGAAGTCGGGCAGCGAGACCATGGCCAGGATCTCGCCGCTCCGGGCCTCCATCAGGATGGCCGCGGCGCCCTTGGCGTTCATCATCGTCTTGCCGGCGCCGAGAACCTCGGTGATGGCCGCCTGAACGGTCAGGTCGATCGAGAGGGCCAGCGGCTCGCCCGCCATGGCCGGATCCCGAAGGCGCGCGTCGAGCGCCTTCTCGATGCCCGCGGTGCCGATCACTTCGGCCGAATGGACGCCTTCGGCGCCAAAGCTCGCGCCGCCCAGCACATGGGCGGCCAGCCGGCCGTTGGGATAAAGCCGCATCTCGCGCGGGCCGAACAGGAGGCCCGGATCGCCGATGTCATGCACCTGCTGCATCTGCTCGGGCGAGAGCTTCTTGCGGATCCACAGGAAGCGCCGGCCGTCGGTGAACCGCTTGACCAGATCCTCTTCCTTCAACTCGGGGAAGATGCCGGCCAGTTCACGGGCAACGCGCACCGGATCGACCATGTCGTGCGGATGGGCATAGAGCGAATGGGTCAGCAGGTTCGTGGCGAGGATGCGGCCCGCGCGGTCGGTGATGTCGGCGCGCTGGTTCAGGATCTCGGCCCCCGTGGCCGCGGCGCGCGGCTCCATCGGCTGGGTCGAGGCCAGAAGGCCCATGCGGGCGCCGATCACCGAAAAGGCGAGGAAGAAGCTGAGGCCGAGCAGCAGCAGCCGGCCCTCGGCGCGGTTGCGGGCCTTGTCGCGCATCGCCTCGTGGCGGAGGCGGCGGTTCTCGCGCTCGATCGAATCGGGGTTCTCGCCCTTGGCGCGGGCTTCAAGGATGCGGGCGAGCGGACGTAGCGGCGTGCGGATCACAGCGGCTCTCCCACTTCGCCCGAAATGTCGCCCGGCCGCAGGTCCTGCGGCTCGAGCACCTGAAGTGGGTCGGGCGGATAGGACACCTGGGCGGGCGTCCCGAACTGCGCCGCCTCGAGCGGCAAGAGGCCGAGCCGGTCGAAGTTCAGCGCCGCCAGTTCGCGCAGCCGATCCGGCCGGTTCAGATAGGCCCATTCCGCGCGCTGCACCGACAGTGCCTCGCGCAGACCCGCGATCTCGCGGTTGAGCGCCGACACATCCTTGAGCGCCTGCTGCGTGGCGTAGTTCTCGCGGTAGGCCCAGAAGGCCAGGCTCATCACGGCGAGGAAGGTGAGGACATAAAGCACGGGGCGCATTCAGCGACGTCCTTTCTTCGGGATGAGCGGCATTCCGAGCGCCTGCGAATCGACCGGGCCGGCGGGGGCATCGGTGCGCACGCCCACGCGCAGCCTCGCCGACCGGGCGCGGGGATTCTCGGCGAGTTCCGCCTCGTCGGGGCTGATCGCACGGCGCAACGGCAGAGTGAAGCGCGCGGCTTCCGTGCGGGTCTCGGGGGCGTAGCGGTTGCCCTGCCCCTCGCCGCCCGACCGCAGCTGGAGGAACCGCTTCACGATCCGGTCCTCGAGGCTGTGGAAGGTCACGACGGCCAGCCGCCCGCCGGGCTTCAGCGCGCGTTCGGCGGCCTCGAGCCCCTCGACCAGTTCGGAAAACTCGGCGTTCACGGCGATTCGGATCGCCTGGAAGCTGCGGGTGGCCGGGTGCATCTGGCCGGGCTTGGGCCGCGGCAGGCAGCGGGCCACGATCTCCGCCAGGTGCAGGGTGCGGGTGATGGGGCCGGCCGCGCGCGCCTCGACGATGGCGCGGGCGATGCGGCGCGAGGCGCGCTCCTCACCATAGTGGTAGAGGATGTCGGCCAGCGTCTCCTCGGAGGCCTCGTTGACCAGATCGGCCGCGCTTTCGCCCTGCTGGCTCATGCGCATGTCCAGAGGCCCGTCCTTCTGGAACGAGAAGCCGCGGTCGGCCTGATCCAGCTGCATGGACGAGACGCCGAGATCCAGCACCACCCCGTCGAGCGGCTCGCCCGCATAGCGGTCAAGTTGCGAGAAGGTGCCGGCGACCAGCCGCAGCCGGTCGCCATAGGCGCCGGCCCAGTCCTGCGCCATCTCGAGCGCCAAGGGATCGCGGTCCACGCCGATCACCCGGTCCGCCCCGGCCTCGAGGAGACCGCGCGCATAGCCGCCTGCGCCGAAGGTGCCGTCGAGCCAGACGCCCGATACGGGCGCCACCGCCGCCAGCAGCGGGCGCAGCAGCACCGGGATGTGGGGCCGGCGCCCGGTCTCGGCCGCGGCCATGGCTCAGAGCCCCGTCTCTTCGAGCAGCGAGAGCATGTCGGCGCCCGGAGGCAGGATCACCTCCTCTTCGGCGGCCAGCTCGGCGGCGTAGGTGTCGGCCTTCCAGATCTGGAACTTGTTGAGCGTGCCGGCAAAGGTCGCCTCGGTGCCGCCCTTGAGCTCGTCGGGGGTGATGCCGAGCTTTTCGCGGCCCTTGGGCGGCAGCACGATCCGGCCGTCCTCGTCCAGCTCCATGTTGAGCGCGAGGGTGATCATGTTGCGTTCCAGATAGCGGCGCCGGGGCGTGCCCATGGGGAGCGCGCGGATCCGTTCCTCGATCCGGTCCATCTCGGTCATGGTGTAGCATTCGACGTAGGAGCGGTCGCCGCCATAGACGAGGACGAAGCTGGCCCGGCCGCCGGAGTATTTGGGATCCCCGGCCTCGATCACACGACGGAAGGAGGCCGGGATAGACACCCGCGCCTTGGCGTCAACCTTCTGGTTGTATTCGCCTCTGAACGCCTCCGCCACGGCCTTTCGGCTCCTTCACTGCCCTGTCCCGCACCGACCGGCGCATCGCCGGGGCCGGAAACGAAAGCGGCGGATCGAGCGGCTGCCACTGCCCGATCCGCCGTGCCTGTCCCATCGCTGGGTGTCCAACTGCGCACACACACCTGGGGGGATGTCTGCTCGCATGCGCGCCGGATCTGTCATTGGATGAAAGCGGGTGCCTGTATGAAGCCTGCTTTTCGCCTGTTCGGGGTCTGTCGCCCCTGTTCACTGTCCCGTTCTCATCTCGTGAACTAGGGATGCCATGGGATTTCATGGGACGCAATGGCCTGTTGAGGTGGAGGGTGCGCGGCAGGCGGTATCTGGCCTGTCATGCAGTGGTTAACGGGGCAGCGTTGCGTGCTGCGCAACCCAACATATCGGGAAGGCGTACGCAGATCCTCCGAAATATGGTGCGAGAAGTTAACAACGGCCCGTCCCACGCTTTCCCGAAGGATCGGCAGGATGAAGCCATTTTGTCACAGGGCAGGAAAATTTGGCGCGCCCTTCCGAGCCGGAGCGGCCCGAATCGCGCCTTTGTGACGAACCTTGATTCGTCGGCATCGGCGCCTGACACCTGTGTTCACGGGTTTGCGAGCGAGTGCCAGACGTGCGGTGCCGCATCCGGTCGCTTTCCGGTCCGGCTGTGGCCTTGAAGATGCAGTCCGGGGAAAGGACGCTGCCGCCTCGCGTCCCATGCTTTCCCATCGTCGCGCCGGGCGCCCGGGCCGCTCCCACGATTTCCCGGAACGGAGGGGGCGCCGGATGTGGCGGCGCCCCGGCCTCTCAGGCCATGCCGCCTTCGACGAGACGCCGGGCGAGCGCCGCATAGGCCTCGGCGATCGGCCCCTCTCCCGCCGCGACGGGGCGGCCCTCGTCCCCGGCCAGCCGGACCGAGAGATCGAGGGGCAACTCGCCCAGGAAGGGCACCTCAAGTCGCCGCGCCTCGTCGGCCACTCCGCCATGACCGAAGATGTGCGCCTCGTGGCCGCAGTTCGGGCAGACATAGGTGGACATGTTCTCGATCAGCCCGAGGACCGGCGTCTTCAGCTTGCGGAACATGTCGAGGGCCTTGCGCGCATCCAGCAGCGCCACATCCTGCGGGGTCGAGACGACGATGGCGCCCGTGACCTGCGTGCGCTGGCAGAGCGTGAGCTGCACGTCGCCGGTGCCGGGCGGCAGGTCCACGATCAGCACGTCCAGCTCACCCCAGGCCACCTGCCCCAGAAGCTGCTGGAGCGCGCCCATCAGCATGGGCCCGCGCCAGATCACCGCCTCGTCCTCCTTCAGCATGAGGCCGAGCGACATCATCGTGACGCCGTGCGCCTGGGGCGGCAGGATCGTCTTGCCGTCGGGCGAGGCGGGGCGGCGATTCACTCCCATCATGCGCGCCTGCGAGGGCCCGTAGATGTCGGCGTCAAGAAGCCCCACCCGACGCCCCTGCCGCGCAAGCGCCACCGCAAGGTTCGACGAGACGGTGGACTTGCCCACGCCGCCCTTGCCGGAACCTATCGCGATGATCCGGTCGATGCCCACGATCCGCTGCGGCCCCGCCGCCTGCGGCGAGGGGTGCTGGCCGATCTTGAGCGAGGGCGCGGGCGCTGCCGGGCCGTGCGCCGTCATCACCGCCTGCACGGCCGCCACGCCCGGCAAGGCGCGAAGCGCCCGTTCGGCCTCGAGTCGCGCGGGTTCGAGCGCGCGGGCGGCCTCGGCGCTGGGGGCCTCGATCACGAAGCGCACCCGCCCCTCCTCGACCGAGAGCGCGCGAATCAAATCTCTCGAAACGAGCGTGCCCCCGTCCGGCAGCGGGATGCGGTCGAGGACCGCGAGAATGGAGTCGCGAGCAACCGGCATGGCCTTCTCCTTCAGATGCAGGCGGGCCCTACCTTGCAGGACCTGCCGCAAAGGACAAGCCCGGCTCCCGATTTCGCTTGCCAAACAGGCAAACCGCCTGCAGGGGCGCCGGAAACGCGGTCGTGAAGCCATGCAGACGCCGCATGGCAGCATTGCCGACGCGACGCATTGTGCAGATGCAGCAAATGGCTCATGTTTGCCCTAACAGCGCGACGGCATCGTCACGATCGGAACCGGTCCGCGCACTATCGACGAACCTGAGGCAGATGAAATGGCTTACGCTAACACCACCCGTATCGGGCACCACGGTCTGGGCGACCGTGTCTCGGCCCTGGTGGCTTCGGTGAGACTTGCGCTTGCACGGCGCCGGATCTACCGGCAGACGGTGCGCGAACTGAACGGTCTGACGACCCGTGAACTGGCCGACCTCGGCATCCATCGCTCGATGATCACCCGCGTCGCGATGGAAGCCGCCTACGGCAACTGAGTTTCCTGCGAGGTCCCACCTCCTCCCGGGGCCTGTAGCAGCAGCGGCGACGCCTCTCCTCCTCCCTGGTGTCGCCGTCCTTTCTTCCGAAGCGCAAGCTTCACCGACGTTCGAAAGGCCCCTCCTCCTCCCTGGGCCGATCGCAACCGCAGCGACCCCCTCCTCCTCCCTGGGGTCGCTGCACCAGATACGGGCATCGGGCCTTGCGCCCCCTGCCCACCGGGCTTCGGCACTGCACCTCCTCCCGCGGTGCCGATGACCAGGCGGCGGCTCCCCTCCTCCTCCCTGGAGCCGCCGCACCCTCTTCGGGATCGGGCCCTGGCCCCGTCCCACCGGGCTTCGGCGCTGCACCTCCTCCCGCGGCGCCGATGACCAGGCGGCGGCTCCCCTCCTCCTCCCTGGAGCCGCCGCACCCTTTTCGGGCCGGACGTTCCCTCGCCGGCCCTGTCCGAGCGGCGGTGCCTTTCCCCAAAGGCGCCGCCGTTTGTCTTTTGCCCCCATGCAGCTTCCGGCTTGCAGCCGGCGACACGCCGGGCATAGTCGCGGCCGTTCGCGGGGGCACATCATGCGGCTTTCACTTCTTTCGGCGGCCGTGGTGGCCGCGCTTGTCGGCTATGGCTCGACCATCGCGCTGGTGCTGGCCGCCGCGGCGGCGGCGGGCGCAAGCGAGGCGCAGACGGCAAGCTGGGTGCTGGCGCTCTGCCTGGGCAAGGCGGTGGGCAGCGCGTTCCTGAGCTGGCAGAGCCGCGTTCCGGTAGTGCTGGCCTGGTCCACGCCCGGCGCGGCGCTGGTGGCCGCGAGCGAAGGCGTGACGATGGCCGAGGCCGCGGGCGCCTTCGTTCTGGCGGGCGGGCTGATCGCCTTGACCGGGGCGCTCCGTCCGCTTGGCCGCGCGGTGGCGCTGATCCCCGACGGCATTGCGGCCGGGATGCTGGCGGGCGTGCTGCTGCCCTTCTGCCTCAAGCTCGCCGGTGCGGCCGAGGCGCTTCCGCTGCTGGTGCTGCCGGCGGTGGCAGTCTTCGCGCTGGTGCGGCTCTGGAATCCGGCCTTTGCGGTGCTGGCCGCGCTTGCGGGCGGCACCGCGCTGGCCTTTGCCGGAGAGGCCGCGCTGCCCGCGATCCCGCTTGCCTTGCCGACGCTGGCCCTCATCGTGCCCGAGTTCGATGCGGCGGCCCTGATCGGGCTGGGCCTGCCGCTCTATTTCGTGACGATGGCCTCGCAGAACCTGCCGGGCTTTGCGGTGCTGCGCGCCGCGGGCTACGAGCCGCCGGTGCGCAGCGCGTTGACGGTGACGGGCGGGCTGTCGGCCCTGATCGCGCCCTTCGGCGGCCATACGATCTCGATGGCCGCGATCACCGCGGCGATCTGCCTGGGCGATGAGGTGCACCCGGATCGCGGCCGTCGCTGGATCGTGGGCCTTGTCTATGCCGGCGTCTGGGTGGCGCTTGGTCTCTTTGGTCCGGCCATCCTCGCCTGCATCGCGGCCCTGCCGCCCGCACTGGTCGCGGCGCTGGTCGGGCTCGCGCTGCTGGGTCCGCTGACCGGGGCGCTGACGGCTGCCTTCGCCGTGCCCGATCAACGATTCGCGGCCGTGGTCACGCTGGCGGTCACGGGATCGGGCGTGGCGATCCTCGGGATCGGCGGCGCCTTCTGGGGCCTTGCGGCCGGGCTGGCCGTTCACGCGATGGAGCGGGCGGCGCGCCGGGCCTGAGCCTCAGAACGGGATGTCATCCGCCTGATGCGCGGCCACGACAAAGCGCGCCACGATCTTCTTCGGCCCGGCCTTCTCGAAATCGACGTCGAGCTTGTCGCCCTCGATCCCTTGCACGATCCCGTAACCGAACTTCTGGTGGAAGACGCGATCGCCCTCGGAGAAGGCCGAGACCGCCTCGAGGTCGATGGTCACATGGCGGGATTCGCGCGGCTGGGCCATGGGCCGGCTGGTCGCGCGGTCCTGCATCCGCTTCCAGCCCGGAGAGGCATAGACATCCGCCCGCACCGCACGGCTTTCCAGCGACGAGGCCATGCCCGCCGCGCCGTAGCCCCCGCCATAGAGGCCGGGCGGCGTCAGCACCTCGACATGGGCCGCGGGCAGCTCGTCGATGAAGCGCGAGGGCAGCTGGCTTTGCCACTGGCCATAGACACGGCGGTTGGCGGCAAAGGAAATGGTGCAGAGCTGCTCGGCGCGGGTGATGCCGACATAGGCCAGCCGGCGTTCCTCCTCGAGACCGCGCAGGCCGCTCTCGTCCATCGAGCGCTGCGAGGGGAACAGCCCGTCCTCCCACCCCGGCAGGAACACGACCGGAAACTCGAGCCCCTTGGCGGCGTGAAGCGTCATGATCGTGACCTTGTCGGCCGCCTCCTCGGTCTCGTTCTCCATGATGAGGGCGACATGCTCGAGAAAGCCCTGAAGGTTCTCGAACTGCTCGAGTGCCTTGACCAGTTCCTTGAGGTTCTCCAGCCGTCCCGGCGCCTCGGGCGTCTTGTCGGCCTGCCACATCGCCGTGTAGCCCGATTCGTCGAGGATCTGCTCGGCCAGACGGATGTGGTCATGGTCGCGGTCGAGCGTGATCCCGTGCCAGCGGTCAACCCCCGCCACGAAGGCGCGGAGCTGCCCCGCCCCCTTTCCGCCGATGCCGCCGCGCGCCAGAATGCTGCGCGCGCCGTCAAGCAGCGAGGTGCCATGCGCCCGCGCCTCGCGCTGGATCTCCTGCTGGGCCTTGTCGCCAAGGCCGCGCTTGGGCTGGTTCACCACGCGCTCGAAGGCCAGATCGTCGTCGGGCGAGACCGCAAGGCGGAAGTAGGCCATCGCATCCCGGATCTCGAGCCGCTCGTAGAAGCGCGGCCCGCCGACCACGCGGTAGGGCAGGCCGATGGTCAGGAACCGATCCTCGAAGGCGCGCATCTGGTGCGAGGCCCGCACGAGGATCGCCATGTCGTCGAGCCGGAAGGGCCCGAGTTCGCCCCTGCCCCGCTGAAAGCTTTCGACCTCGTCGCCGATCCAGCGCGCCTCCTCCTCGCCGTCCCAGTGGCCGATGAGCCGGACCTTCTCGCCCTCCTCGCGCTCGGTCCAGAGGGTCTTGCCGAGGCGGCCCGCGTTCGTGGCGATCACGCCCGAGGCGGCGGCCAGGATATGCGGGGTCGAGCGGTAGTTCTGTTCCAGCCGGATCACCTGGGCGCCGGGGAAATCCTTCTCGAACCGCAGGATGTTGCCCACCTCGGCGCCGCGCCAGCCATAGATGGACTGGTCGTCATCGCCCACGCAGCAGATGTTGCGATGGCTCTGCGCCAACAGCCGCAGCCACATGTATTGCGCGACGTTGGTGTCCTGATACTCGTCCACCAGGATGTAGCGCAGCCAGCGCTGATACTGCGCCAGCACGTCCGGGTGGTTCTGAAAGATCGTCAGCACATGCAGCAGAAGGTCGCCGAAGTCGGTGGCGTTCAACTCGCGCAGGCGGGTCTGATACTGGTCGTACAGCTCGGTCCCGCGGTTGTTGTAGGCCAACGCCTCCGACGCGGGCACCTTGGCGGGCGTCCAGGCCCGGTTCTTCCAGTGGTCGATAAGGCCCGCCAGCATCCGCGCGGGCCAGCGTTTCTCGTCGATGTTGGCGGCCACGATCAGCTGCTTGAGCAGCCGCAGCTGGTCGTCGGTGTCAAGAATCGTGAAGTTCGACTTCAGCCCCACCAGTTCCGCGTGCCGGCGCAGGATCTTGACGCTGATCGAATGGAAGGTGCCCATCCAGGGCATCCCCTCGACCTGCCCCAGCATGCGCGCCACGCGATCCTTCATCTCGCGCGCGGCCTTGTTGGTGAAGGTCACGGCGAGAATCTCGTTCGGCCGGGCCCTTCCCGAATCGAGAAGATGCACGATCCGCGCCGTCAGCGCCTTGGTCTTGCCCGTGCCCGCCCCGGCCAGCATCAGGACCGGCCCGTCCAGCGCCAGGACAGCCTCGCGCTGCGCGGGGTTCAGATCCTCGAGATAGGGACGCGGGCGCGCCGCCATCGCCTGACGGCTGAGCGGCACGGCCGCCTCGAAGGCTTCGCTTTCATCGAACTGGCTCATGAACGGCAATCTAACCTGCCTCCGCCCCGAGTAAAAGAAGTGTTCTGCAATCGTTCGCGACGCCACCGCCGTTCCGCCGCCGGATCGGTCAAAATTTCTTTCCAGACGCCCCCATGTGCTATTGCGCCGCACCGCAGCACCACTAGAGTTCGCGCACCAGCCTGATGCCCGGAGGTGAACGCATGGCCGAGTTCAAGAAGATCCTCATCGCCAACCGCGGCGAGATCGCCATCCGGGTGATGCGGGCGGCGAACGAGATGGGCAAGAAGACCGTCGCCGTCTATGCCGAAGAAGACAAGCTCTCGCTCCATCGCTTCAAGGCCGACGAAGCCTATCGGATCGGCGAGGGGCTGTCGCCGGTCGGCGCCTACCTGAGCATTCCCGAGATCATCCGCGTGGCGAAGATGTCGGGCGCCGACGCGATCCACCCGGGCTACGGGCTCTTGTCGGAGAATCCCGATTTCGTCGAAGCCTGCACCGAGGCGGGGATCGTCTTCATCGGCCCCAAGGCCGAAACCATGCGCGCGCTTGGCGACAAGGCCAGCGCCCGGCGCGTGGCGATGGCCGCGGGCGTGCCGGTGATCCCGGCGACCGAGGTGCTCGGCAACGACATGGACGAGATCCGGCGTCAGGCGGCCGAGATCGGCTATCCGCTGATGCTGAAGGCCTCGTGGGGGGGCGGCGGGCGGGGGATGCGCCCGATCAACTCCGAGGCCGAGCTGGCCGACAAGGTGCGCGAGGGCCGGCGCGAGGCCGAGGCCGCCTTCGGCAACGGCGAGGGCTATCTGGAAAAGATGATCCTGCGCGCGCGCCACGTCGAGGTGCAGATCCTTGGCGACAAGTATGGCTCGATCTACCACCTGTATGAGCGCGACTGCACCGTGCAGCGCCGCAACCAGAAGGTGGTCGAGCGCGCCCCGGCCCCTTACCTTACTGACGATCAGCGCGCCGAGATCTGCGAGCTTGGCCGCCGGATCTGCGCCCATGTGAATTACGAATGCGCGGGAACGGTCGAGTTCCTGATGGATATGGACACCGAGAAATTCTATTTCATCGAGGTCAACCCGCGCGTTCAGGTCGAACATACCGTCACCGAGGAAGTCACGGGGATCGACATCGTCCAGTCGCAGATCCGCATCGCCGAAGGCGCGACCCTGGCCGAAGCCACGGGCTGCCCAGGCCAGGAGGCCGTCACCCTGTCCGGCCATGCGCTGCAGTGCCGCGTCACCACCGAGGATCCGCAAAACAATTTCATCCCGGACTATGGCCGCCTGACCGCCTACCGCTCGGCCACGGGCATGGGGATCCGGCTTGACGGAGGCACGGCCTATGCGGGCGGCGTCATCACCCGCTATTACGACTCGCTTCTGGTGAAGGTGACGGCCTGGGCGCCGACGCCGGACAAGGCGATCGCCCGGATGGACCGCGCTCTGCGCGAATTCCGCATCCGGGGCGTCGCCACCAACATCGCCTTCGTCGAGAACCTGCTGAAGCATCCCAGCTTCCTCGACTACAGCTACACCACCAAGTTCATCGACACGACACCGGAGCTGTTCAACTTCAAGCCGCGGCGCGACCGGGCGACGAAGATCCTGACCTACATCGCCGACATCACCGTGAACGGGCATCCCGAGACGGCGGGGCGGACCCGGCCCTCGGCCGAGCTGAAGGACCCCCGCCCCCCGGCGCCGAAGGGCAAGCCGCAGCCCGGCACCCGCAACCTGCTCGAGGAGAAGGGCCCCCAGGCCGTGGCCGACTGGATGGCCGCGCAGACCCGCGTGCTCCTGACCGACACGACCATGCGCGACGGCCACCAGAGCCTGCTGGCCACCCGGATGCGCTCGATCGACATGATCAAGGTGACGCCGGCCTATGCCGCGAACCTGTCCGGCCTCTTCTCGGTCGAGTGCTGGGGCGGCGCGACCTTCGACGTGGCCTACCGCTTCCTGCAGGAATGCCCCTGGCAGCGTCTGCGCGACATCCGCGAGCGGCTGCCGAACGTGATGACGCAGATGCTGCTGCGCGCCTCGAACGGCGTGGGCTATACCAACTATCCCGACAATGTGGTGCAGGAGTTCGTGCGTCAGGCGGCCGAGACCGGCGTGGACGTGTTCCGCGTCTTCGACAGCCTGAACTGGGTCGAGAACATGCGCGTGGCGATGGATGCGGTGGTCGAGGCGGGCAAGGTCTGCGAGGGCACGATCTGCTACACCGGCGATCTGCTCGACCCGGACCGGGCCAAGTATGACCTCAACTACTATGTCAGCATGGGCAAGGAACTGCGAGCCGCGGGCGCGCATGTGCTGGGGCTGAAGGACATGGCGGGGCTGCTGAAGCCCGCCTCGGCCCGCGTCCTCATCCGGGCGCTGAAGGAAGAGGTCGGCCTGCCGATCCACTTCCACACCCACGACACCAGCGGCATCGGCGGCGCGACGGTGCTGGCCGCCTGCGACGCGGGCGTGGATGCGGTCGATGCGGCGATGGACGCCTTTTCGGGCGGCACCTCGCAGCCCTGTCTCGGCTCCATCGTCGAGGCGCTGCGCCATACCGACCGCGACACCGGCCTCGACATCGAGGCGATCCGCGAGATCTCGGACTACTGGGGCCATGTGCGCCAGCATTACTGCGCCTTCGAGTCCGGCCTGCCCTCGCCCGCCTCCGAGGTCTATCTGCACGAGATGCCCGGCGGGCAGTTCACCAACCTCAAGGCGCAGGCGCGCTCGATGGGGCTGGAGGAACGCTGGCCCGAGGTCGCGCAGGCCTATGCCGACGCCAACCGGATGTTCGGCGACATCGTGAAGGTCACGCCCTCGTCGAAGGTGGTGGGAGACATGGCGCTGATGATGGTGGCCCAGGGCCTGAGCCGCGCGCAGGTCGAGGACCCGGCGGTGGAGGTCAGCTTCCCGGACTCGGTCGTGGACATGCTCAGGGGCAACCTCGGCCAGCCCCACGGCGGCTGGCCCGAGCCGATCCTGAAGAAGGTGCTGAAGGGCGAGCGCCCCTCGCCCGAGCGTCCGGGGGCCCATCTTCCGCCGGTCGATATCGAGGCGGCGCGCGAGAAGCTGCTGTCCGAGATCAAGCAGGGCGCCGAGGATCCGCTCGACTCGGCGGTCGATTCCGAGGATCTGAACGGCTACCTGATGTATCCCAAGGTCTTCACCGACTACCGCGCCCGCCACAAGATCTACGGGCCGGTGCGGACGCTGCCGACGCGGACCTTCTTCTACGGCATGGAGCCGGGCGAGGAGATCACCGCCGAGATCGATCCGGGCAAGACGCTCGAGATCCGGCTGTCGGCGGTGGGCGAGACCTCGGACGAGGGCGACGCCAAGGTGTTCTTCGAGCTGAACGGCCAGCCGCGGGTGATCCGCGTGCCGAACCGGGCGGTGAAGGCCAAGACGGCGGCGCGGCCCAAGGCGCAGGAGGGCAATCCCGCCCATGTCGGGGCGCCGATGCCGGGCTCGGTCGCCTCGGTCGCTGTGACGGTGGGCCAGAAGGTGAAGCCGGGCGATCTGCTGCTCACGATCGAGGCGATGAAGATGGAGACGGGTCTCCATGCCGACCGGCCCGCCACGGTGAAGGCGCTTCATGTCGGCACGGGCGCGCAGATCGAGGCCAAGGATCTGCTGGTGGAACTGGAAGAGTGAGCCATCCGGGGCCGGCGACAGCCGGCCCCTCTTGGCCCAGGATGCGGCGGCCGGTGGCGCCGGTTCAGCCGCGCAGGGCCTGCATGGCCGCCGCATGGATTTCGGGCGACGAGGCCGCGATGACGCGCCCGCCTTCAGGATTTCGGCGACCGTCCCAGTCGGTCATGATCCCGCCTGCGGCCTCGATCACGGCCATCGGCGCCTGCACGTCATAAGGCTGGAGGCCCGCCTCGACGACAAGATCGATCTGCCCCGCCGCAAGCAGCGCATAGGCGTAGCAGTCGGCGCCGTAGCGGGTCAGCCGCACCTGAGTGCTGAGACGGCGGAAGGCGGCCTCTTCCTCGGCGGTGCCGACCTCGGGGAAGGTGGACATCAGGATCGCCTCGGACAATGGCCGCGGTGCCCGCGTCGCAAGCGCGCGCTCACCCAGAGGGCCGCGCACCAGAGCGCGGCCGAAACCGCCCTCGAACCGCTCGCCGATGTAGGGCTGGTCGATCAGGCCGTAGATCGGGCCGGTCTCGTCGGCGACGGAAATAAGCACTCCCCAGGTGGGGGTGCCGCACAGGTAGGATCGTGTGCCGTCAATCGGATCCAGGACCCACGTCAGGCCGCTTTCGCCCGAGCTGACGCCCATTTCCTCGCCGAGGATGGCGTCCCCGGGGCGCCGCCGTGCAAGGATCGCCCTCATGCGTTCCTCGCACAGCCTGTCGGCGACTGTGACCGGATCGAACCGGTCCGTTTCCTTGGTATCCGCCGTGAGGCCGGTGCTGCGGAAATGCAGCAAGGTGGCTTCCCGGGCTGCCGCGGCCATTTCGGCCGCCGTGTCGATGAGTTCGGCGGTCTCGTTGTCAGTGAGCATCTGCATCCCGGCCCTCCTGCGCCCCGCGGGTATCCTGCGGGGCGTTCAGGGTCAAGCGCGGTGTCCCGGCCCGGACACCCGCTCATCCATCGAGCTAGGCCGCTTCGGACAGCACGCGGGCGAGGTCGAACAGGCGGCGACGCTGCGCCTCGGGGATCGCGTAGTAGGAGCGGACCAGTTCGAGCGCCTCCTTGTCGGTGATGCGGTCGCCCTCGGCCTGACGCGCCTGATCGCCCGCACCCTCGAGCCCCTCGAAGAAGAAGCTGATCGAGACGCCCAGGGCTTCGGCGATGTCCCACAGACGCGAGGCGCTGACCCGGTTCATGCCGGTTTCATATTTCTGGATCTGCTGGAACTTGATGCCCACGCAATCGGCAAGCTGTTGCTGCGTCATGCCCACCATCCACCGGCGGTGGCGGATGCGCTTTCCCACATGGGCGTCGACGGGATGTTTCATGAAATGTCTCCGTAAATCTTCCAGCTGTCCCTGCCTCCTTAACAAGCAAATTGTGTGCCAAAGTGGGCGGAATGCTGCTTTTCTTTCCAGAAAAAGTTGTCTTGAAACAAACCTGTCTTTTTGGATATGTCCATTCATACAGACCGAAGCGTCCTGCGCGCAGAGCCCTGTGGATCGCCCGTCGGGCGCACAGAAAAGGCCGCACTCGCCTCAGAGTGATTTTGCGAAATGCAATGCAGTTTGCAATCTTTTCACCGCTGAAATTTTGCAGATCGCAAATGGGGCCGAAGGCTCTGGCAAAAACGACATCCTGATGGTGAGATCCGCCCGATATTCCGCCTCCGAAAGGCCATGAACAGCCCCATGCGCGCCTTCAGACTGACAGAAACCGGACAGGATCCGGCGCTGATCGACCTTCCCCTGCCCGAGCCCGGACCGGGCGAGATCCGGCTCCGCATCGCCGCCTGTGCGCTCAATTTCGCCGATCTGCTGATGATCCAGGGCCGCTACCAGGAGCGCCCGCCCCTTCCCCTTACTCTGGGCATGGAAGTGGCCGGCACGGTCGATGCGCTGGGGCCGGGCGTGACGGGCCCCGCCCCCGGCACGCGCGTCGCGGCCTTCGGCTCCTGCGGAGGGCTGGCCGAGTTCGGTTGCTGGCCCGCCGACCGCTGCCTGCCGCTGCCGGACGGCGTCAGCTTCCGCGAGGCCGCGGCCTTCCAGATCGCCTATGGCACCGGCCATCTCGCGCTGGAGCATCGCGCGCGCCTGCAGCCGGGAGAACGGCTTCTGGTGACCGGGGCGGCGGGGGGCGTGGGCCTCGCAGCCGTCGAGATCGGCCGGCGCATGGGGGCGCATGTCATCGCCAGCGCGCGCGGGGCCGACCGGCTCGAGATCGCGCGGCAGGCCGGCGCGCACGAGACGATCGACAGCGACACGCCCGACCTCAGGGCGGCGCTGAAGGCGCTCGGCGGCGTGGACGTGACCTATGACACGGTGGGCGGTGCGGGGTTCGATGCGGCGCTGCGCGCCTCGCGACCCGAAGGCCGGCTGCTCGCCATCGGCTTTGCCGGGGGCGATGTCCCGCAGGTGCCGGCGAACCTGCTGCTGGTCAAGAACCTGAGCGTGATCGGCCTGTACTGGGGCGGCTACATGACCTTCGCCCCGCAGGTGCTGATGCGCAGCCTCGAGACGCTGCTGGGCTGGATCGCCGATGGCAGCCTGCGCCCGCATGTCAGCCACGAACTGCCGCTCGAACGCGCCGCCGAGGGGCTGGAGCTGCTGCGGAGCCGGCAGGCCACGGGCAAGGTGGTGATCCTGCCCTGACGGCTCAGGCGCGAAGCGCCAGCCGCGGCGCGTCCTCGGCCACCTCGCCCGCAACGTGCCGCGCCACCGGCGCGCCGCCCGCCTGCGCGGCATAGGCGCGGCGGATCAGGTCGGCCAGCACCTCGACCGCCGGGCTGTGCACGGGATCGGCGACATACAGATTGACCTTGCTCGTCTCGAGATCGGGCAAGGCACCGCAATGGGGGATACGCTCCATGTAGCGCGGCTCGGCCCCGGCCAGCGAGACATGCACCGCCAGATCGGCCGAGACACTGGCCTCGATGGTGCGCGAGCTGTCGGACTCCACCGCCATTGTCCAGGGAATGCCCGCCGCATCGAGCGCCGACTGAACCCCCATGCGGAAAATGCAGTTCGGCTCGAAGGCGAGGCGCAGCGGGCGCTGCTTCCAGGCCTGCCCGCCCGGCGCACCGACCCAGACCAGCGGCAGTTCGACCAGCGTCTCGCCGCCGGGCTCCACCGCATCCTCGGTGGTCATGATGACGTCGCACTCACCCCGCGCGAACTGCGCCTTGAGCTTGCGGGTGTAAGACGAGAGCAGCGTCACCCGCATCCGCGGGAACTCGGCCGCGAACCGCTGCAGAACCTGCGGGATGGCGGGATAGACGATGTCATGGGGCACGCCCAGCACCACCTCGCCCTCGTAATCATCATGCGTGAGCCGGCCGAAGACCTCGTCATTCAACGCCAGCATCCGCCGCGCGTAGCCCAGAAGCTGCTCGCCCGCCGCCGTCAGCGTCACCCGGCGGGCCGAGCGATCCAGAAGCGCCAGATCGAGCGCCTCCTCCAGCCGCTTGATCTGCATCGACACTGCCGACTGGGTCAGGTTCAGAAAGCCTGCCGCGCGCGTGACCCCGCCCGCATCGGCAACCGCCACGAAGGACCGCAGCGCGGTCAGGTCGAGATTTCGAGGCATCACGACTCCTGATGGTTGAAGTCAAAAGCATTCATTTTCCAAATGTGAACGATTCGGGCATAAGGATCAAGCGGAGGGAAGGTCCCTCTGGCCATTACCCGACCACCGAAAGGACGGACCCATGTTTGCCTCGCTTCACACAGCCCGCATCGCGACCCGCGGCGTGCAGGCGGGCGGGAGCCTTCAGCGCCTCGTCGCCCGTTTCAACAGCGCGCTCGCCGCCCGTCGCCAGCGCCGCGCGCTGGCCCATCTCGACCCGCATCTTCTGAGCGATGTCGGCCTTACCGCCGACGAAGCCCGCGCCGAGGCGACCCGCCCGCTCTGGGACGTGCCGTCGAACTGGCGCAACTGAGACGTCACGCCACGTCCCCTCCCCCCGGTGCGGACCGGAAGTCCTTGAACTGGGGGGCCAGCTTTCCAATATTGGCGTCAAACAGTGTCCGGGCGACCGGGCACCCTGACGGATCAACAAGGAGAGCACGAGATGGCTGAGTATCAGACGGTGCGTTCGGTCGGCGCAGGCGCCCGGGCGGCCAGGATCGACGAGGGCCTGCGCGCCCACATGAACAAGGTCTACGGGCTGATGTCGGTCGGGATGCTGCTGACCGGCGGCGTGGCCTGGGCCGTCGGGACCAGCGAGCAGCTCTTCTCGCTGCTGCGCGACCCGGTGACGATGAGCCCGAACATCCTCGGCTGGATCGTCATGTTCGCCCCGCTGGTCATGGTCTTCGCCTTCGGCGCGGTGCTGAACCGTCTGAGCCAGGCCGCGGCGCAGCTCTTCTTCTATGCCTATGCGGCCGTGATGGGCCTGTCGCTCAGCTGGATCTTCGTGGCCTTCACCGGCGTGTCGATCGCGCAGACCTTCCTGATCACGGCGATCGCGTTCGCGAGCCTCTCGCTCTTCGGCTACACGACGAAGAAGGACCTCTCGGGCTTCGGCACGTTCCTGATCATGGGCGTGGTGGGCCTGATCGTGGCGATGATCGTGAACATCTTCCTCGCCTCGTCGGCGCTGGCCTTCGCGATCTCGGTGATCGGCGTGCTGATCTTCGCCGGCCTCACCGCCTACGACACGCAGAACATCAAGAACACCTACCTTCAGCACGCCCACAGCGGCGATGCCGAGTGGCTGGGCAAGGCCGCCATCATGGGCGCGCTGCAGCTCTACCTCGACTTCATCAACCTGTTCATGTTCCTGCTTCAGTTCATGGGCAACCGCGAGTAATCGAAGCACCGTTCCGACAGACCGCCAACCCGCCGGGGACCTCCTCGGCGGGTTTTTCCTTGGGTCAAGCCCGGTTCTGTCCTTGAGCCCAGCCCAGTCGCGCCTGCACGGCCGCAGCTCGGCAGGCGCAAACGCAGAAGGCCGCGCCCGAGAGGCACGGCCTTTTCCGCAAACCGGGAAAGACAGATCTTACTTGATCTTGCCTTCCTTGTATTCGACATGCTCGCGCTTGACCGGGTCGTACTTGCGGACAACCATCTTGTCGGTCATGGTGCGGGCGTTCTTCTTGGTCACGTAGAAGTGCCCGGTGCCCGCCGTCGAGTTCAGCCGGATCTTGATCGTCGTCGGCTTCGCCATGGTTTCTCTCCTGCAGTCGGCGGGCAGACGCCCCCCGCAAAAATCCCTGAGGCCCGCCTTTTACCGAGGCTGATGCAGGAGTCAACCGCAAAAGACCCCTGAAACGGCAGGCCGCGGAAGATGAAAAGGCCCGCGCGGCGCTGATGCCGCACGGACCTGACGGGGCGACGTTCGGTGCCTCAGTTCGTGATGCCGCGGAGCCTCTCGGAGCGGCGGCGGAGCAGTTCGACCGTCGCCAGCAGCGCCACGGAGATGATCACGAGAATGGTCGCCACGGAGAGGATGGCGGGGCTGATCTGCTCGCGAATCCCGTTCCACATCTGGCGGGGAATCGTCTGCTGGTCATGCGCGGCCACGAAGAGAACCACCACCACCTCGTCGAACGAGGTGACGAAGGCGAAGAGCGCCCCCGAGACCACGCCCGGCAGGATGAGCGGCATGGTGACCTTGAAGAAGGTCGTGGTGGGGCTGGCACCGAGCGAGGCGGCGGCGCGAGTGAGCGACTTGTCGAAGCCGATGAGCGTGGCCGTCACGGTGATGATCACGAACGGAATGCCCAGTGTCGCATGGGCCAGCACCACGCCCACATAGCTGCCGGCCAGGCCGGTGGCGGAATAGAAGAAGAAGAGCCCGGTGGCCGTGATGATGATCGGCACGATCATCGGCGAAATGAGGATCGCCATGATGGCCCGTCGAAACGGCATCTCGGGCCGCGAGAGACCGAGGGCGGCAATGGTGCCGAGAACGGTCGCGACAACGGTCGAGGAGACGCCGATGATGACCGAGTTCTTCGCCGCCCGCACCCAGGCTGCGTTGTTCCACACATCCATCCACCAGGACGAGGTGCGCGGCGCCTCGGGGTTGGCCATGCCGAAGGTGAGCAGCGTGTCGTACCAGCGCAGCGAATAGCCGTCGGGGTCGAGCGCCAGCATCTTTTCGGTGAAGGTGAAGTAGGGCTCCACGTTGAAGCTGAGCGGGATGATGATCAGGATCGGCGCGATCAGGAACAGGAAGATCAGGGCGCAGATGATGCGATACGCATAGTACCAGATGCGCTCGAGCGGGCTGGCATAGACGGGAAGAGCCATCGGGCGGGTCTCCTGAGGCAGAGGCCGGGGGCGCTGCCCCCGGACCCCCGGGATATTTGGGCAGAGTGAAAGGCCGGTCAGCCCAGCTTGAGATTGTCGATGCCGACCAGACGGTCGTAGAGCCAGTAGAGGATCAGCACGGCGCCCAGCAGCACGGCGGCGAGGGCCGCGGCGAGCGACCAGTTCAGGCTGTCCTGCATGTGGAAGGCGATCAGGTTCGAGATGAGCTGCCCCGAAGCGCCACCGACGAGCGCGGGGGTGATGTAGTAGCCCACGCCGAGGATGAAGACGAGCAGCGCGCCCGCGCCGATGCCCGGCAGGGTCTGCGGAAGATAGACCCTGCGGAAGGCCGTCCAGCTGGAGGCGCCGAGAGAGCGGGCGGCCCGGACGTAGGAGGGCGGGATCGGCCGCATCACGGAATAGAGCGGCAGGATCATGAAGGGCAGCAGGATGTGCGTCATGGCGATGATCGTGCCGGTCTGGTTGTAGATCATCTGGATCCGGTTCGCGTCGGAGATGAGGCCCGTGGCCACGAGCGAGTTGTTCACGACGCCCTGCCCCTGCAGCAGCACGATCCAGGACGTCGTCCGCACGAGGAGCGAGGTCCAGAAGGGCAGGAGCACCAGGATCATCAGCAGGTTCGAGGTGCGCAGGGGCAGCGTGGCGAGCAGGTGGGCGATCGGAAAGCCCAGCAGCAGGCAGAGCACCGTGATCAGGCCGGCGATCAGGAAGGTGCGCTGGAACAGCATGACGTAGACGCGGCGCTCCTGGGGGGCCCGCACGATGTTGCCCTCGTTGTCGCGGGCGAGATCGACCGCGGCGAGGAAGAAGTTCGGAGAATAGGCCTGCGAGACCTGGCGCATGGTGCCCCAGAGGTTCGGGTTGCCCCATTTCGGATCCGCCTCGAGGATGGCCTCCATGTAGGGAGGCTCGAACCCGCGCGCCTTGCGGCCGGTCGAGGTGAAGAGCGAGCGGGTGCCCGGCATCTCGTAGTTCACTCGCGTGCCCACGATGCCGACGGTCCTGGCCTCGGCCGCGCCCTTGAGATCGGCGGCAAGGGCTGCGTAGGCGGTCTCGTCCGGCTCGGTTCCGGGTTCGGTGTCGGCGAACCACTGGCTGAGCTGCGGCATGTTCCGCGCGAAGCCGTCATTGTGGATCGAGCGGTGCAGCATCTGCCCGATCGGCACGATGAAGGTTATGACGATGAAGAGCAGAAGCGGCAGCACCAGAAGGAAGGCGCGGCGCCGCGCGCGGGACTGGGCGCGGCCGAGTGCGGCCTTCAGCGGGCGGCCATCGGCCGTCGTGAGGCGCCCGGGAGCCGGGGCGGCGAGATCTGCGGTTGCGTCGGCCATCTTTACCCTCGCATCAGGGGGGCGGGCACCGGAGTGCGCGCCCGTCCGTATCAGTTCGCCAGCCAGGCGTTGAACCGCTCTTCCAGCTCGGTGTCGTGATCGACCCAGAACTCGTAGGACGAGGGCAGCGCGTTGGTCAGGTTGGCCTCGGCCGTCGGCATGTGCGGAGCCATCTCGGTCTGGCCGTCCTGGTAGAGACCGACGAGGGGGGCCGAGGACCTGCGGGCGGGGCCGTAGCTGATCCATTTGGCCTGGTCGGCCAGCGGCTGCGTTCCGGTGGCAAAAGCCACGAACTGTTTCGCCGCCTCGAGGTTCGGCGCGCCCTTGGGGATCACGAACAGGTCGTATTCATAGACCTGCCCGTCCCAGATCGGCACGAAGGGCTTGTTCTCGCTGACCGCGGCCGCGAAGATCCGGCCGTTGTAGGCCGTCGTCATGGCCACCTCGCCGTCCGCCAGAAGCTGCACCGGCTGGGCGCCCGCCTCCCACCAGATCAGGTCGCGCTTGATCGAGTCGAGCTTGGCGAAGGCGCGCTCGACACCTTCCGGCGTGTCCAGCACGTCATAGACCTCGGCCGCGGGGACACCGTCACCCATCAGCGCCATCTCGAGCGTGGTCTTGGCGCTTTTCCACATCGCGCGCTTGCCGGGGAACGTCGACGTGTCGAAGAAGTCGGCGATCGTCTGCGGCTTCTCGTTCGGGAACTTGGAATCGTCGTAGGCCACGATCATGGAATAGACGATGTTGCCCACCGCGCATTCGCTGAGGGCGCCGGGCAGAAAGTCCTCGGTGGCCGGCGTGCCGTCGGGCGCGGGCGGCAGCATCGCCGGGTCGATCTCTTCCAGCTGGCCTTCGTCACACAGGCGCACCGCGTCCGAGGTGTTCACGTCGAACACATCGACGCTGACGTTGTTCGCCTCGACCATCGCCTTGAGCGGGGTGGCGGGGTTGTCCGCATCCACCGACACGACACTGATGCCGGTCTCGGCGGTGAAGGGCTTGTGGAACGCCTCGACCTGGCTGGTCGTGTAGGCGCCCCCCCAGGACATCACCGTCACCTGCTCCGCCGAGGCGGAGAAGGCCACGGCCGTCAAGGCGGTGGACAGAATGAGGGCCTTCTTCATCAAGTCGTCTCCCATGTTATGCAGTCTCGTTGTTATTGGCCGCAGCCTGCGGCAGGTCCGTTACCACGGAGTTAAAGCGGATCGAGTGCGCGCGCGTCCTGCGGCGCCCAGCCGATCCGTATCCTTTCGCCGGGTTGCAGCATCCGCTGGCCCAGCGTGTTCCGGCTCTTGATGACGAATTCCTCCGAGCCGGCGACCCGCAGGCGGGTGCGGAAGATATCGCCCATGTAGATGAACTCCATCACCTCGGCATCGATCAGGTGGGCGTTCGGCGGCAGCATCTCGGGCTTGTATTCCACCCGTTCGGGGCGGATCGAGACGAGAGTCTTCTGGCCCTTGTGGCTGACGTTGACGGGCGTCGCGTCGATCAGCTCGCCGGTGTCGAGCCGGACCAGCGCGCGGCCCTCGGCGATCTCCTCGATCACGCCGGGCAGGCGGTTGTTCTCGCCGATGAAGCTGGCGACGAAGCTGTTCTTGGGACGCTCGTACAGCTCGTCCGGCGGGGCGAGCTGCTGGATGCGGCCGTCGTTGAAGACGGCGATCCGGTCCGACATGGTCAGCGCCTCGCCCTGGTCGTGGGTGACGTAGACCACCGTGATCCCGAGGCTCTCGTGCAGGTGCTTGATCTCGAACTGCATGTGTTCGCGCAGCTGCTTGTCGAGCGCGCCGAGCGGCTCGTCCATCAGCACGAGCTGCGGGTCGAACACCAGCGCGCGGGCCAGCGCGATCCGTTGCTGCTGGCCGCCCGACAGCTGGGCGGGGCGGCGGTTCGCGAAGGCGCCCATCTGCACCATGTCGAGCGCGCGCTTGATCTTGCGCTCGCGGTCGCTGCGCGACATGCCCCGCACCTCGAGCGGAAACGAGAGGTTCTCTCCCACCGTCATGTGCGGAAAGAGCGCGTAGTTCTGGAACACCATGCCGATGCCGCGCTTGTGCGGGGGCACGGTGTTGATCGGGCGCCCGTCGAGCCGGATGTCGCCGTGGGTGGCGGTCTCGAACCCCGCCAGCATCATGAGACAGGTGGTCTTGCCCGACCCGGACGGCCCCAGCATCGTGAGGAACTCGCCCTGCCCTATGGTCAGATTGAGATCCTTAACGACGAGCGTCTCACCGTCGTAGCTTTTCTGCACATGTTCGAAAACGACGAAACCGTCGTCCTGGGTAGAAGCCACCACCCCATTCTCCCCATCTTGGTCCGGCAGGTTTCCTGCACTCGTTATGATCGTTTAAAACGGAACGGTCCCCGCAATGCAATCTTGTTGTGCACAGGCTGCGGGAGGGGCGGCGGTTGCCACCTTGATGGGCAGGTTGCACGGCAACGCGCGTGCCCAAGCGCCGGGATGCGAACTGACGGGATCCAAATACGACGCATGGGCGACAAAAGCGCCCTCGCCCGCCTTCGGCCGAACCTGAAACGCCGAAGGGCGGCCCGGCGGGACCGCCCTTCGGCGTTTCGTCAGAGAAATGGTGCGGTCGAGAAGACTCGAACTTCCACGGGAGTTACCCCACAGCGACCTCAACGCTGCGCGTCTACCAATTCCGCCACGACCGCACTGCCTTGGCTTGGTGGCGGGTTCTTAGCCAAGCTCGCGAGGGAAGAAAAGGGCTATTTTTGCGCCGCGTCAAAATTGTTCAGAGGGCATGGGAGGCCCCCCTCGGCTTGCGGGTCAAGCCGCGGGTCTTGCGGCAGAAGTCCCGCGCCGAGGCCCTGCCGCAAGGCTGGCGGCGCGGCCCGACTTGCCATAGATCCCGCACAGGGCCGGCATGATCCGGGCCCTGCCGCCGCAGATCGGGAGGAAGGCCGTGATGTCTGACGTGGAATGGTCGGTTCTTCCGGGGCTCAGCCCCTATCAGGAAACACTGTCGGCGATGGAGGCCCGCGTCGCCGCCATCCGCGCCGGCGACGCCCCCGAGGCGGTCTGGCTGCTCGAACATCCCCCGCTCTATACGGCCGGCACCTCGGCACGCCCCGAGGATCTGGTCGAATCCGGGCGCTTTCCCGTCCATGTGGCGGGCCGCGGCGGGCAATATACTTACCACGGGCCGGGGCAGCGGGTGGCCTACGTCATGCTCGATCTCGACCGGAGGGGCCGCGACGTGCGCCGCTTCGTGTGCGCGCTGGAGGATTGGGTGATCGCCACGCTGGCCGAGTTCAACGTGAAGGGCGAGCGGCGCGCGGGCCGCGTGGGGGTCTGGGTCGTCCGCCCCGACCGCGCCCCCGGACCCGACGGCCGGCCCCGAGAGGACAAGATCGCAGCCATCGGCGTGAAGCTCCGCCGCTGGGTGAGCTTTCACGGCCTCTCCATCAACCTCGAGCCCGACCTGTCCCACTTCGAGGGCATCGTGCCCTGCGGCATCCGCGAGCATGGGGTGACGAGCCTCGTCGATCTGGGCCTGCCCGTCACGATGCAGGACCTCGACGCGGCCCTGCTGCGCACCTTTTCCCGATCCTTCCCCGACTGATCCGCATCCCATCCGGGCCAACAAGGCCTCTGCCGACCCGCCCTGAGCGGGCTCTTGAAGGCTGCCCGCCGCACGGGCGCAGCCGCCGCAGGACGCAACGGAACACCCAAGCGCCGCGAGTCGGGTATCTCCTGCCGGGCGCGCCCCTTCTGCGGCACCATGCCACTCAACAAAATCGCCTACTGGCCGAAATTATTGATCCAGATCAAAGTGCGAAGTTGCCGGAGCACTTCCGGCGCTCTACACATAGACGCAGGCGCGGGTGGCGAGCCTGTCCGGCGCCTGCGGGATCGAAACAGCACGCGGGGAGGCGAGCCCATGGCCGACGCAGCCATCCATGGCCACGAGCACGACCGGAGGGGGTTCTTCACCCGCTGGTTCATGTCCACCAACCACAAGGACATTGGCGTTCTCTATCTCTTCACCGGGGGCCTGGTCGGGCTGATCTCGGTGGCCTTCACCGTCTACATGCGGATGGAGCTGATGGCGCCCGGCGTGCAGTTCATGTGCGCCGAGCATCTGGAATCGGGGCTGGTCCGGGGCTTCTTCCAGTCGCTCTGGCCCTCGGCGGTCGAGAACTGCACGCCGAACGGCCACTTGTGGAACGTGATGATCACGGCCCACGGCATCCTGATGATGTTCTTCGTGGTGATCCCCGCGCTGTTCGGCGGCTTCGGCAACTATTTCATGCCGCTGCACATCGGTGCGCCGGACATGGCCTTCCCGCGGATGAACAACCTCTCGTTCTGGCTCTATGTGGCGGGGACCTCGCTCGCCGTCGCCTCGCTCTTTGCGCCGGGCGGCAACGGGCAGCTGGGATCGGGGATCGGCTGGGTGCTCTATCCGCCGCTGTCGACCTCCGAATCGGGCTATTCGACCGACCTTGCGATCTTCGCGGTGCACCTCTCGGGGGCCTCGTCGATCCTGGGCGCGATCAACATGATCACCACCTTCCTGAACATGCGCGCGCCGGGCATGACGATGCACAAGGTGCCGCTCTTTGCCTGGTCGATCTTCGTCACCGCCTGGCTGATCCTGCTGGCGCTGCCGGTGCTGGCCGGGGCGATCACCATGCTGCTGACCGACCGCAACTTCGGCACCACCTTCTTCCAGCCCTCGGGCGGCGGCGACCCGGTGCTTTACCAGCACATCCTGTGGTTCTTCGGCCATCCGGAGGTCTACATCATCGTCCTGCCCGCCTTCGGCATCGTCAGCCACGTCATCGCCACCTTCTCGAAGAAGCCGATCTTCGGCTATCTGCCGATGGTCTATGCGATGGTGGCGATCGGCGTCTTGGGCTTCGTGGTCTGGGCGCACCACATGTACACCGCGGGCCTCAGCCTGACGCAGCAGAGCTATTTCATGATGGCGACCATGGTGATCGCGGTGCCCACCGGCATCAAGATCTTCTCGTGGATCGCGACCATGTGGGGCGGCTCGATCGAACTCAAGACGCCGATGCTCTGGGCGCTGGGGTTCCTGTTCCTCTTCACCGTGGGCGGCGTCACCGGCATCGTGCTGAGCCAGGCGAGCGTGGACCGCTACTATCACGACACCTACTATGTCGTTGCGCACTTCCACTATGTGATGAGCCTCGGCGCGGTCTTCGGCATCTTTGCGGGCATCTATTTCTGGATCGGCAAGATGTCGGGACGGCAATATCCCGAGTGGGCCGGCAAGCTGCATTTCTGGATGATGTTCGTCGGCGCGAACCTGACGTTCTTCCCGCAGCATTTCCTCGGGCGGCAGGGGATGCCCCGGCGCTACATCGACTATCCCGAGGCCTTCGCCACCTGGAACTTCGTCTCGTCGCTGGGCGCCTTCCTGTCCTTCGCCTCGTTCCTCTTCTTCATCGGCATCGTCTTCTACACCCTGACGCGCGGCGCGCGCGTGACGGCGAACAACTACTGGAACGAACATGCCGACACGCTGGAATGGACGCTGACCTCGCCTCCGCCCGAGCACACGTTCGAGCAGCTTCCCAAGCGCGAGGACTGGGACCGCTCGCACGCGCACTGACATGCCCTACGAATGGGTCATCCTGCCGAAGGCCCCGGAGCGATCCGGGGCCTTTTGTCATGCCGACGGCGACGCGCCGGCCTACCGGCTGCACCTGTGGCCCTACCGCTCGCTGCCGCGGCGCGGCTTTGCGGGTTTCATCGGGGCCACCTGCCTTCTTCTGACGCTGCCGCTGGTGGGGGTGCTCGGTTCACCCGTGCTCTGGGGGCTGCTTCCGTTCCTGGCCCTCGCGGTCACGGGCATCTGGCTTGCGCTGAACCGCAGCTATGCCGATGGCGAGATCCTCGAGGAACTGACGCTCTGGAGCGACCGGGTGACGCTCGACCGGCACGGGCCGCGCGGGCGGCGGCAGAGCTGGCAGGCCAACCCGCACTGGGTGCGGGTGACGCTTCACGGCCAAGGGGGGCCGGTGCCCAACTACCTGACGCTCGGCGGTGGCCCGCGCGAGGTCGAGATCGGCGCCTTCCTGAGCGAGGAAGAACGGCTGGCGCTGCTGCCCGAGCTGCGTCAGGCGCTGGCCCGCGGTCGGTGACCCAGGCGCGGCCCGGTCAGCCCAGGCGGTCCTTCACCATCGGGCCCACGGCGCCGAAGTCCATCTGGCCGGTGTAGCGGGCCTTCAGCTCGGCCATGACCTTGCCCATGTCGCGGATTGTCGTGGCGCCCACCTCGGCGATGGCGGCGGCAATGGCGGCCTCGACCTCTTCGGGCTCCAGCTGGCGCGGCAGGAACTCCTCGATCACCTCGATCTCGGCCCGCTCCTTCTCGGCAAGCTCCAGCCGGCCGCCCTCCTCGTAGGCGCGCGCGCTCTCGGCGCGCTGGCGGACCATGCGGCCGAGGATGGCGGTGATCTCCTCGTCCGAGACCATTCCGGCGGCCCCGTCCACGCGGGCCGCGATGTCGCGATCCTTGATGGCGGCATTGATGAGGCGCAGGGTCGAGAGGCGATCGGGCTGTTTCGCGCGCATCGCCTCTTTCATGGCATCCTGAAGCTCTTCGCGCAGGGTCATCCTCATCCATCTCCGTGGCTGTGCGAAACCCGCACCATACAGGCAAGCCCGTGCCGACACAACCACGCCCCGGAAGATCAAGCCATTGATCGAAAAGGATAAGTCATTTCGGTCGCGGCCTTGACCCGCAGGGCCCCAACCCTTAGTGTCCGCCAGATTTTGCCAAGGAGTCGCCCCATGGCCGCCGCCAGCCCCACCGAAAAACCCACGGCCTGCCTCGCACTCGCCGACGGCACCATCTTTTACGGAAAGGGCTTCGGCGCCCGGGGTGAGACGGTGGCGGAACTTGTCTTCAACACCGCCATGACCGGCTATCAGGAGATCATGACCGATCCCTCCTACGCCGGGCAGATCGTGACCTTCACCTTCCCCCATGTGGGCAATGTGGGCGTGACGCCCGAGGATGACGAGACGGCCGAGCCGGTCGCCTCGGGCATGGTCGTCAAATGGGACCCGACCGAACCGTCGAACTGGCGCGCCACGTCCGAACTGACCTCGTGGCTGCTGGCCAAGGGCCGGATCGGCATCGGCGGCATCGACACCCGCCGCCTGACCCGTGCGATCCGCCAGCAGGGCGCGCCGCATGTGGCGCTGGCCCACGACCCCGAGGGCCGCTTCGACATCGAGGCGCTGGTCGCCAAGGCCCGCGGCTGGCGTGGCCTCGTCGGGCTCGATCTCGCCCGCGACGTCACCTGCACCCAGAGCTACCGCTGGGACGAGATGCGCTGGGCATGGCCCCAGGGTTACCGCTCGCGCACCGAGCCGGGCCTCAAGGTCGTGGCCATCGACTACGGCGCCAAGCGCAACATCCTGCGTTGCCTCGCCTCGGCGGGCTGCGACGTGACCGTGCTGCCCGCCAGCGCCACGGCCGAGGATGTGCTGGCGCTGAACCCCGATGGCGTCTTCCTGTCGAACGGCCCCGGCGACCCGGCCGCGACCGGCGCCTATGCGGTGCCGATGATCCAGGGCGTACTCGAGAAGGATCTGCCGCTCTTCGGCATCTGCCTTGGCCACCAGATGCTGGCGCTCGCGCTCGGGGCGAAGACGGTCAAGATGAACCACGGCCACCACGGCGCCAACCATCCCGTGAAGGATCTGGAAACCGGCAAGGTCGAGATCACCTCGATGAACCACGGCTTCACCGTGGACAGCCAGACCCTGCCCGCCGGCGTGAAGGAGACGCATGTGAGCCTGTTCGACGGCTCGAACTGCGGCATCCGGGTCGAGGACCGGCCCGTGTTCTCGGTGCAGTATCACCCCGAGGCGAGCCCCGGCCCGCAGGACAGCTACTACCTGTTCGAGCGGTTCGCAGCCGCCATGCGCGCCCGCCGCGCGGCCTGAGGCCGGCGGCTCCGGCCCGCCGGAGCCGCAGCAAGGCAGAAGCCCCGAGCGTCGCGCCGGGCACCCGCAGCACATCGGTTCGTGACCCTCTCCGGCGCCCTTGGCTGGAACCAAACACCCTTCGGCTTCCTTTTTACGATAACGGAGGGCGCAGGGCCTGCGGCAGGGGCTCGGTCCCGCAAGCGGCCCGCGCGCCCCGCAAGAAGGACAAGCCGATGACCGGATCTCTCCCCAGCCGCCTCCTGCCCGCCCTGACCGCCCTCGCGCTGGTCGCCGCCTGCGCGCCAGAGCCTCCGCCCAGCCGAAGCGCCGCCCCGATGGGGATCTCTCCGCAGATTGCCGCGGTCTATGGCCCGGTTCAGGACGGAGAGCGCGTCATCCCCGCCGTCCCCCCGCAATATCTGGCCGAGCACAAGATCCGCCGCGAGGTCGATTACTGGACGGACCAGCCGCCGGGCACCATCGTGGTCGATCCCTACGCCCGCTACCTCTATCTCGTGCAGCCGGGTCAGCGCGCCATCCGCTATGCCGTGGCCGTGGGGCGCGAGGGCCGCGGCTTCTCCGGCGATGCGGTGATCCCCATCAAGCGCGAGTGGCCGCGCTGGATCCCGACCAAGAGCATGATCGAGGAAGACCCCGAACAATACGGCCCCTACAGGGACGGGATGGACGGCGGCCTCTCGAACCCGCTCGGGGCGCGGGCGCTCTATCTGCACAAGAACGGCAAGGACACCTACTACCGCATCCACGGCACCAACGATGTCTCCTCGATCGGCCAGGCCACCTCGGCCGGCTGCATCCGGCTCTGGAACCAGGACATCCTCGATCTCTACGCGCGCGTGCAGCCCGGAACCCGCGTCGTCGTGCTCACCGAAGCCGAGTCGGGCCGGGGCACGGTGCCGGCCGGAAACACCCTTCCGCCGCGCGTGGCAGGCCTCGACCCGGTGGCGCCCCCCGGCGAGACGGCGGCGACGATGTTCTTCACCGAGAGGTTCTGACAGCGGCCCTGGCGAGCAGTCACGCTCTGCGCCCATGAAGGCCCTTGGGCCTTCATGCCTTCTTAACCAGTTCGAGCGAAGGTGCGGCATCCAGCGAAAGGCTTGACCGTGGCCGCCCCTCCCCTTGTCCTGCCCGTCGAACGGCGCCGCCCGACGCCCCCTTCCAAGGCCGTGCCTTTGCCCGAGGCCTCGGATGCCTTGGGCGTGATGCTCCTGCGGCAGGGCCACCTTGCCCCGCACCGGATCATGGGCGCCCTCCGGCGCAGCTCGGGCCATGCGGCGGGACTTGCCGACGTGCTTCTGGCCGAAGGAGCGATGGATGAGGATGAGATCCTCGCCCTGATCGCCCGGCGAAGCGGCCTGCCCATTCTCGATCCGGCGACCGGGGCCGCCGATCCGCGGCTGATCGACCGCCTCGGCGTTCGGACCTGCCTGCGCGAGACGCTTCTGCCGGTGCATGACGTCGGCGGCGCCGTGCTGGTCGCGGCCCCGTCGCCCGAGAGCTTCCGGCGCCACGGCCCACTGCTCGAGCAGCTCTTCGGGCGCGTGATCCCCGTGCTGGCCACGCGAACCGCGATCGAGGGCGCGCTGCATGCGGCGCGCGCCACCGCCATCGGACGAGCGGCCGAAACCCGCGTCACGCCCGGCGAAAGCTGCCGGGGCTGGCGCACGGGACGGGCGACGCGGCTTGCCCTCGGCACGGGCCTCGGCCTTGCCGCCGGGCTGATGCTGGCGCCGGGGCTCGTGGTGCTCGCGCTCTCCTTCTGGGCGCTGTTCGCCATGACCTGCGGCACCGCCCTGCGGATCGCCACCGCCATGGCCACGCTCCGCCGCCGCCCGGCCGAGCCGCCCTGCCCGCCCCTCCTGCGGCTGCCCATCGTCTCGGTGATCGTCGCCCTCTACCAGGAAGAGGATATCGCAGGCCGCCTCGTGGCGCGGCTCGGGCGGATCGACTATCCGCACGACCGGCTCGAGATCCTGCTCGTGGTCGAAGAGGCCGATCTGCGCACCCGCAAGGCTCTGCTCGAGGCCCGCCTGCCGCCCTGGATGCGGATCGTGATCTCTCCCGCCGGGGCCATTCGCACCAAGCCGCGCGCGCTCAACGTGGCGCTCGACCATTGCCGCGGCTCGATCGTGGGCGTCTATGACGCCGAGGATGCGCCCGACCCCGACCAGATCCGCCGCGTGGTCGAGGGGTTCAGCCGCCGCGGCTCGCAGGTGGCCTGCCTTCAGGGCCAGCTCGACTATTACAACCCGCGGACCAACTGGCTCTCGC
The DNA here is from genome assembly GCF_007668225.1 of Cereibacter sediminicola. Classification (NCBI taxonomy): domain Bacteria; kingdom Pseudomonadati; phylum Pseudomonadota; class Alphaproteobacteria; order Rhodobacterales; family Paracoccaceae; genus Cereibacter; species Cereibacter sediminicola. The sequence goes on from NZ_VDEK01000006.1 coordinate 130,859, forward strand.
GCTGCTTCACCATCGAATATGCCTCGTGGTTCCGCCTGATGCTGCCGGGGCTCGACCGGCTCGGGCTTGCGGTGCCGCTGGGGGGGACGACACTCTTCTTCCGCCGCGAGGCGCTCGAGGATCTGGGCGCGTGGGATGCCCACAACGTCACCGAGGACGCGGATCTGGGCATCCGCCTCGCGCGTCACGGCTACCGGACGGACCTGATCGACACGGTGACGGGCGAAGAGGCGAACTGCCGGGCCATCCCCTGGATCAAGCAGCGTTCGCGCTGGATCAAGGGCTTCATGATGACCTGGGCCGTCCACATGCGCGATCCGGTGCTTTTGTGGCGTCAGCTGGGCCCCTGGCGCTTTGCCGGGTTTCAGGTGATGTTCCTCGGCTCGTTGTCGCAGACGCTGCTGGCCCCGGTCCTGTGGTCGTTCTGGCTGCTGGCCCTCGGCCTGCCGCATCCGGTGGCGCCGCTTCTGTCCACGCCGGCCCTCTGGGCCATCGTCGGCCTGCTTCTCGGGGCCGAGGGCGTGAGCATCGCGCTCGGCATCCTCGCGCTGCGCCTCACGCGGCACAAGCTCAACCCCCTGTGGGTGCCGACGATGCATCTCTACAACCCGCTGGCCACCTTCGCCGCCTACAAGGCCCTGTGGGAGCTTCTCCGCGCCCCGTTCTACTGGGACAAGACGCGCCACGGCCTCTTCGACGGCGCGTCGCGCGGGGCGGCGTCCTGGGTGCCGCGGCTGAGGGGCCGCCGCGCAGCCTGATGGCGGATCACCGCATCCGCAGCTCGCCCGCATCCACCCTCAGCCGGGTCTCGAAGGCCTTCGAGATGTGGTTGCGCAAGGCGGCATAGGCCGCATCGCCGTCACGGGACGCGATGGCCTGAACGATCTGGTCATGTTCGGCCATCGCCACCTCGTCACGCCCCTCGGCCGCAAAGGAGGTGTTCGCCATCAGGGCCATCGACCGATGCACGAGATCAAGCTGCTGCACGAGAAAGCGGTTGTGCGACGCGAGGTGGATCTGCTTGTGGAACCGCTTGTTGGCCCTCGACAGCGCCCGCGGATCACCCCCGAGGAGCGCGCGGTCATCCTCGACCATGCCGCGCAGCACGCGGATCTCCTCTTCCGTGGCGTGCCGCGCCGCCAGCCGCGCGGCCAGCCCCTCCAGTTCGGTGCGCACGGTGTAAAGCTCGGACAGCTGGTTGTGGTCGAGCGACGCCACGATCAGGCTCCGCCCGTCGCGCGTCAGCATCGACTGGGTCTCGAGCCGCTGCAGCGCCTCGCGGACCGGCGTCCGCGACACGCCCAGCCGCTCGGCCAGCTCGGATTCAACCAGACGGTCGCCCGGCTTGTAGAGCCCTCCCTCGATGGCCTCGAGGATCAGCGTATAGGCATCTTTCTGCACGAGGACGCGGCCCTTTCCCAAGCTTCCTGCGGAACGGCGCGACGTTATCCGCGAGCGGCGATGCAGATCAACGGCAAACCATTGCGCCGTCGCGCCGCCGGGTCTAGCGTCCGCCCCATGGTGGCCGATCGTTTCTCGCACGTCCGGGGCTGGGTCTTCGACCTCGACAACACACTCTATCCGCCCTCCGCCCGGCTCTTCGACCAGATCGAGCGGCGCATGACCGACTGGGTGATGACCGAGCTTCGGGTGGTGCGCGACGAGGCCGACCGGCTCCGGCGGCACTACTGGCAGCGCTACGGCACCACGCTTGCGGGCCTGATGGCCGAGCATGGTGTCGATCCCGGCCCCTATCTCAGCCATGTCCACGACATCTCGCTCGACCATCTCGAACGCGACATGATCCTCGCGGCCCGCATCCGCGCGCTTCCGGGGCGCAAGATCGTCTATACCAACGGCTGCGCCCCCTACGCCGAGCGCGTGCTCGAGGCGCGCGGCCTCGGCGGCCTCTTCGACGCCGTCTACGGGGTCGAGCATGCGGGCTTCCGGCCCAAGCCCGAGCGCGCCGCCTTCGAGACCGTCTTTGCCGCCGACCGGCTCAGCCCCGCCACCGCGGCCATGTTCGAGGATGATTCGCGCAACCTCGTCGAGCCGCACGCGATGGGGATGCGCACGGTCCATGTCGCGCCCGAGGCGGCGCCGGCGCCCCACATCCACCACCACACGCTCGACCTGTCGGAATTTCTGTCCCGGCTTCAGCCCTGATCGCCCCGAAATGCGGCGTAATGCCCTAGCAATTTTGGCCGTTTGCGACTATCTGTCCGTCGTCGCAAACGGAGATCCTGCATGAACGCTTACGCCGACATCACCGAGCTGCCGAACCACATCATCCCCCCCGTGGAGCGTCACACACGCAAGACGGGACGCGATGACCTGGTCCTGTTCGCCTTCGCGGCCGCGCTTATCGCGATCGTGGCGCTCGGCACGCTGGCGTTCGGCCCCGTCATGCTGGGAATGACCGCGCTCGTCTTCGTGCCGGTGATGATGGCCATCATCGTGATGATCACGCTGGGCTGATCTGGACGACCGGCGCCCACGCCTCTAGCTTCCCCGGAAACGGAGGGAACCATGGCCCGGATCGCAACCGACATTCTCGTCTCCGGCGGAGGGGTCGCCGGCCTCACGGCCGCAGCCGCCTTCGCCTCGGCCGGCTGGTCCGTGATCTGCGTCGATCCCCAGCCGCCAGTCACTTCGGCCGAAGCAGAAGGCGCCGACCTCCGCTCGACGGCGCTTCTTCAGCCCTCCATCCCGCTTCTGCAGGCGGCCGGCCTCTGGCCGCGGCTTGCGCCGCACGCCGCACCGCTGCAGGTCATGCGGATCGTGGATGCCGGCGGCCCCGTGCCCGAACCGCGCGTGGTGAAGGATTTCGACGCGGCCGACATCTCCGGCCAGCCCTTCGGGTGGAACCTGCCGAACTGGCTGCTGCGGCGTGAGATGGTGGCTCATCTCAAGACCCTGAAGAAGGTGGATTTCCGCCCCGGCACCGCGACCCGGTCCGTCCTCACCCGCGAAAGCGAGGCGCTCGTGACCCTCTCGGACGGCACGCGCGTCTCGGCCCGCCTGCTGGTGGCCGCCGACGGGCGCGCCTCGCCGGTCCGCGAGGCGCTGGGGATCGCGGTGCGCACGCTGCGTTATGGCCAGAAGGCGCTCGCCTTCACCGTCACGCATCCGATCCCGCACGAGAATGTCTCGACCGAGATCCACCGCTCGGGCGGCCCCTTCACGCTCGTGCCCCTGCCCGATGCCAGCGGCAAGCCCGCCTCGGCCATCGTCTGGATGGAGCGCGGCACCGAGGCGCTGCGCCTGAAGGCCCTGCCGCGCGCGGCCTTCGAAGCCGAGATGACGGCGCGCTCCTGCGGTCTGCTCGGGCCACTCACGCTGAACTCGCAGATCAACGTCTGGCCCATCATCAGCCAGGTGGCCGAGCGCATGTCGGGCGAGCGCACGGCGCTGATGGCCGAGGCGGCCCATGTCATGCCGCCCATCGGGGCACAGGGGCTGAACATGAGCCTCGCCGACCTGCGCGCGCTGCTGGAGCTTGCCGCGGACCACAAGGACGATTTCGGCTCGGCTGCGATGCTCGACGCCTACCACCGGCGCCGGCACTGGGAGGTGCAGGCCCGCATCCTCGGCATCGACCTTCTGAACCGCGCCTCGATGGCCGGCGATCCCGTCTGGCGCGACCTGCGCGCCACGTTCCTGGGCGCCCTCTACGGATCCGCCCCGGTGCGCCGCACGCTGATGCGCGCGGGCCTCGGCGTCGCCTGAACGTCAGATCACCCGGTCCACCACCGCCTTCAGCCGCGCAACCGTCCCCTCCACATCGGCCAGCTTGTCCAGCCCGAACAGACCCAGCCGGAAGGTGCGGAACTCGGCCCCCTCGCCCACCTGCAACGGCACGCCCGCCGCGATCTGCATCCCCTGCGCGAGGAACGTCCGCCCGGTCTGGATCTCGGGATCGTCCGTATAGCTCACGACCACGCCCGGCGCGGCGAACCCTTCGGCGGCCACCGACTCCACCCCCTTGGCGGCCAGCATCGCCCGGACATCCCGGCCAAGCCGCCATTGCGCCTCCTTGGCCGCGCCGAACCCCATGGCCCGCGTCTCCGCCATCGCCTCGCGGAAGCCCAGCAGCGCGTCCGTCGGCATCGTCGTGTGATAGGCGTGCCCACCCGCCTCATAGGCTGCCATGATGGCCCGCCACTTCTTCAGGTCGAGCGCGAAGCTGTTCGACTGCGTCGCCTCGAGCCGCTCCGCCGCCCGCGCCGAGAGCATGACCAGCCCCGCCGCCGGCGACGAGGACCAGCCCTTCTGCGGCGCCGAGATGAGCACATCCACACCCGTGGCCTGCATGTCGACCCAGACGCAGCCGCTCGCGATGCAGTCGAGCACCATCAGCGCGCCCGCCTCATGCGCGGCCTCGGCCATGCGCGCGATGTAATCGTCGGGCAGGATGATCCCCGAGGAGGTCTCGACATGCGGTGCAAAGACCACGTCGGGCCTCACCTCGGCAATCTTCGCCACCACCTCCTCGATCGGCGGCGGCGCAAAGGGCGCGCGCGCCCCGTTGCCCGAGGGCCGCGCCATCACGACCGTCTGTTCCGCCGCAAAGCCGCCCGCTTCCAGGATCTGCGTCCAGCGATAGGAGAACCACCCGTTGCGCACTACAAGAGCATGGGCCCCGGTCGCGAACTGCCGCGCCACCGCCTCCATGGCGAAGGTGCCGCCGCCCGGCACGACGACCACGGCCTCGGCCGCATAGACCTCGCGCAGCATGGCCGAGATGTCGCGCATCACCTGCTGGAACCGGGCGGACATATGGTTCAGCGAACGGTCGGTAAAGACGACCGAGAACTCCATCAGACCGTCGGGATCGACATCCGGGCGCAGCGCGGGCATGGGGGCCTCCTTCCTGTATCCCCGAGAGATAGCGCCGGCACCTGCCCCCGCGCCACCCGTAAAAGGTCGCAGTCCCCGGCCCGTCGCGTCTTTCATTCTCGCCCAAATATCCTCGGGGGTCCGGGGGCAGACAGCCCCCGGCCTTTCCGCTAGCCGAGCGGCCCGGGGCGTTTCTCCTCGGTCAGCAACACGTTCGCCTCGACCTGCCCCACCCCCGGCAGGGTCATGATCCTCCGGCGCAGCACGCGCTCGAAATCGGCGATGTCGCGGGCCACCACCCGCAGACGGTAGTCGAACAGCCCCAGCACATGCTGCACCACCTGCACCTCGGGGATGGCCGTCACCGCCCGCTCGAAATCCTCGAGGCTCACCCGGCCCTTGGTCGCAAGCTTCACCCCGAGAAACACCGTCACCCCGAAACCCAGCGCCGCACGGTCCACCACCAGGCGCCGGCCCGCGATCACGCCCGCCTCCTCCATCCGCCGGATGCGCCGCCAGGCGGCGGGTTGCGACAGGCCGAAGCGGCGGCCGAGCGCGCCCGCGCTTTGCGTGGCATCCTCGGCCAAGGCGCGCAGCAGCGCGCGGTCGGTGTCGTCCAGATCGATCACAGCGGCAGCGCCTCGGCCTCGCGGATCGTGGCGACCAGCATCAGCGCCTCGATGTCCGCGATATGGGGAAGGGTCAGGATGCGGCTGCGGTAAAGCTCCTGGTAATGTTTCATGTCGCGCGCGATCACGTTCAGCCGCACATCGACGCGGCCGAGGAAGGTCTCGATCCCGATCACCTCGGGCACCTGCCGGGCCGCGGCGAGGAACTCGTCGAAGGCCCGCGGGTCGGTCTTGTCGAGCGTGAAGCGCAAGCTGACCTCCACCGAATAGCCGAGCTTGCGCCAGTCGATGACCGCCTGCCGCGCGCCGATCACGCCGCGCTCGGTCAGGCGTTCCAGCCGCCGCCAGCAGGTCGCGGTGGTCAGGCCCGCGCGCTCGGCCAGCTCGGCCGTGCCGAGCGATGGCTCGGCCAGCAGGTGGCGCAGCAGGCGGCGGTCGGTGTCGTCGAGCATGATCTTTTCACGGAAAGCCACTTCGGCGCATGACCTTTGCCAGAACCTGCGCCAATCGTCAAACTTTGCAGCCGCTCTCGCACGGGTATCCTTACGGTGCGCATCAGTTCATCACCGAAAGGAGCGCCCCATGCGCGTCTATTACGATCGCGACTGCGACATCAACCTGATCAAGGACAAGAAGGTCGCCATCCTCGGCTACGGTAGCCAGGGTCACGCCCATGCGCTGAACCTGCGCGACTCGGGTGCGAAGAACGTGGTCGTGGCGCTGCGCGAGGGCTCGCCCTCGGCCAAGAAGGCCGAAGCCGAGGGGCTGAAGGTCATGGGCATCGCCGAGGCCGCCGCCTGGTGCGACCTGATCATGTTCACCATGCCCGACGAGCTTCAGGCCGAGACCTACAAGAAGTATGTCCACGACAACCTGCGCGAAGGCTCGGCCATCGCCTTCGCCCACGGCCTGAACGTGCATTTCGGCCTGATCGAGCCGAAGCCGGGCGTCGATGTCATCATGATGGCGCCGAAGGGCCCGGGCCACACCGTCCGCGGCGAATATGTGAAGGGCGGCGGCGTGCCCTGCCTCGTGGCCGTGCACAACGACGCGACCGGCAAGGCGATGGAAATCGGCCTCAGCTACTGCTCGGCCATCGGCGGCGGGCGTTCGGGCATCATCGAGACCAACTTCCGCCAGGAATGCGAGACCGACCTCTTCGGCGAGCAGGCGGTGCTCTGCGGCGGCCTCGTGGAACTCATCCGCATGGGCTTCGAGACGCTGGTGGAAGCCGGCTACGAACCCGAGATGGCCTATTTCGAGTGCCTGCACGAGGTGAAGCTGATCGTGGACCTGATCTACGAAGGCGGCATCGCGAACATGAACTACTCGATCTCGAACACCGCCGAATATGGCGAGTATGTCTCGGGCCCGCGCATCCTGCCCTACGAGGAAACCAAGGCCCGGATGAAGGCGGTTCTGACCGACATCCAGACCGGCAAGTTCGTGCGCGACTTCATGCAGGAGAACGCGGTCGGCCAGCCGTTCTTCAAGGCCACCCGCCGCATCAACGACGAACACCAGATCGAGAAGGTCGGCGAGAAGCTGCGCGGCATGATGCCCTGGATCTCGAAGGGCAAGATGGTGGACCGGGCGCGCAACTGATCGCGCGACAGGCCAGAAAGGCGCCCCTCGGGGCGCCTTTCCTCGTTTCAGGTGGCGGGATTATTCCAGCACCGGCTCGGCGTCCGGCTTGCGGGCCGTCGGCCCGTCCTTGCGCAGGAAGGCCACGCCACCCTGCGGGCCGTCCTTGGCCAGCGTCGATTTCGGCGCGTTCGGGTCGTGACGGCGATCCTCGACCCGCTTCTTGCTGACCATGGCGAACACGACGCCGCAAAGCAGCGTGAACATGAACAGGAAGGGGATGATCCAGGCGAAGTCCATGGGCGTCTCCTTGTCCGGGTAAGACCAGAGGGGGCGAGCCGGGCCCGACCCCTCTGCGATGCCTCGACAATGCGCCCGCGCGCGGCCTTGTTCCCTCAGGCGGCGTCCTTGACGGCGGCCACGATCTCCTCGACCACGTCGCGCAGCAGCGCCTCGTCCTCGCATTCGGCCATGACGCGGATCAGAGGCTCGGTCCCCGACTTGCGGATCAGAAGCCGCCCCGACCCGTTCAGCCGCACCTCGGCCTCGCGGATCACGGCCTGCACGCTCGGCGCGGTCAGGGGCTCCTGCCCGGCCGCGTAGCGGACATTCTGCAAAAGCTGCGGCACCGTCTCGAAGCTGCGGGACAGCTCCGAGGCCTTGCGCCCGGTCTGCGCCATCGCCGCAAGGAACTGAAGGCCCGCCAGAAGCCCGTCGCCGGTGGTGGCAAAGTCGGTCATCACGATATGGCCCGATTGCTCGCCGCCAAGGTTCCAGCCCCCTCTCCGCATCGCCTCGACCACGTAGCGGTCTCCCACCGGCGTCCGCTCGAGCCGCAGGCCCCGCGCGGACAGGAACCGCTCGAGCCCGAGGTTCGACATCACCGTGGCCACCAGCGTGGCATCCCGCAAGCGCCCCTCCTCGGCCCAGCGGGCGGCGAAGAGCGCCATGATCTGATCGCCATCGGCCTGCCGCCCCTGCTCGTCGAGGATGATCACCCGGTCCGCGTCGCCATCCAGACAGATGCCCACATCCGCGCCATGCGCGCGCACCGCCTCGGCCGCCGCCTCGGGGTGGGTCGAGCCGCAGCGCAGGTTGATGTTCTTGCCATTCGGCTCCACCCCCAGCGGGATCACCTCGGCGCCCAGCTCCCACAGCACCTCGGGCGCGGCGCGGTAGGCCGCCCCGTTGGCGCAGTCGATCACCACCTTCAGCCCGTCGAGGCGCAGGCCCGCCGGGAAGGTGGTCTTGCAATATTCCTGATACCGCCCGCGCCCGTCGTCGATCCGCTTGGCCCGGCCGATGTTGCCCGGTTGCGCCGGCTGGATCTCTCCCGCAAGGATCGCCTCGATCTCGGCCTCGGCCTCGTCGGACAGCTTGAAGCCGTCGGGGCCGAAGAACTTGATCCCGTTGTCCTCGTGCGGATTGTGGCTGGCCGAGATCATCACCCCCAGATCGGCCCGCATCGAGCGGGTGAGAAACCCTACCGCCGGCGTGGGCACGGGCCCCAGCAGAAGCACGTTCATCCCGGTCGAGGTCAGCCCCGCCGTCAGCGCATTTTCCAGCATGTAGCCCGACAGCCGCGTGTCCTTGCCGATCACGACGCGCGGAGAGCCCGCCCCGACGGGCCGGAAATAGCGCCCCGCGGCCGCACCCAGCCGCAGCGCCACCTCGGCCGTCATCGGATAGCTGTTCGCCCGCCCGCGCACCCCGTCGGTGCCGAAGAGTTTTCTCGTCATGCCTGCGTCCCTCCTCTCGCGGGCTCTTCCGCCTCGCATGTGACTGCCCGCCACAGAACCAGTGCCTGCCGCGTCTCGCGCACGTCATGCACCCGGAGAATCTGCGCGCCCTGCGCCGCTGCGGCAAGCGCGACGGCGACGGAGCCCCCCATCCGCCGATCGGCCAGAGGCTCGCCCGATAGGGTGCCGATGAATCGCTTGCGCGAGGCGCCGAGCAGGATCGGACAGCCAAGCCCGTGGAACAGCGACAGGCGGCGCAGGATGGCCAGATTGTGCTCGAGGGTCTTGCCGAAGCCGATGCCCGGATCGGTCACGATCCGCGATCGCGGGATGCCTGCGGCCTCGGCGGCGCGGATACGCTCCGCAAGCCAGTCATAGACGTCGAGCAGCACGTCGTCATAGCGCGGATCGGCCTGCATGGTCTGCGGCGTGCCCTGCGCATGCATGAGGCAGACCGGCGCCCCGCTGCGCGCGACCAGATCGGCGAGGCCCGCGTCCCACGTCAGGGCCGCCACATCGTTCACCAGATCGGCGCCAGCCTGCAAGGCCGCCTCGGCGACCGCCGCCTTGCGCGTGTCGATCGAGACCGGGATCGACAGCCCCTGCCCCCGCAGCATCTCGATCACCGGGGCGGTGCGGCTGATCTCGTCGGCGGCATCGACCTCGGCCGCGCCGGGGCGGGTGCTCTCGCCGCCGATGTCGAGGATGTCGGCCCCGTCGGCCGCCAGCGCCTGCGCCTGCGCGAGCGCGTCGGGCAGGGCCGCAAAGCGGCCCCCGTCGGAAAAGCTGTCGGGCGTCACGTTGAGGATGCCCATCACCCGCGGCCGCCCCATCGAGAGGCCCGCCAGCGGCGGACGCGGCGCGGTCAGCGGCGCCAGCGCGGCGGGGTCAAGCTCCTGCACCGGCAGGATCAGCGGCGTGCGGCCGCGTTCGAGGATCTCGACACGGTCGAAGAAGAGCGGCCCCCCGGCAAGCGGAAGCGCCCCCTCGGGCCGGGCCGGATCGGCAAGCGGGATCGGACGGACATAGTGCATGACGGGTTCATGCGGCGCATGCGCCCGGGGCGCAAGAGGCCGCAGTCAGGCGCGCTCGAGCGGCACGCGGCTTCCTGCCGGCAATGTTACATCCCCGTGAACAACCAGACGCTCGGCCGCCAGCATCTCGGCCAGCCACAGCGCCAGCGCCACCGGCTCGCGCGAGTTCGGCCCGTCCACCGCATCGAGCACCAGCTTCGACGGCGCCCAGACGATGGTCTGGCCCCGGCGCATCGCCCAGTCGATCTCGGTCCGCGTCGCCACCACCACGCAGCGCGGGTCGCGCGCGGCCAGCGCCCAGGCGTTCTGCTCGATGGCCAGCAGGTCGATCCGCCGCTGGGTCGGCCGATGGTGCGTCTCGGGCCGCGGCGCGTCCGGCAGGTCCACCGCCAGCACCAGAGGCAGCCCGCGCGCCTCGAGCGCATCGAGCCGGGCGGGCAGGTCCGCGGCCGCAATGGCCGCATTGTCGAGATAGGCCACCAGCGGATGCACCGCCTCGCCACCCTCGCCCGTCCGCCGCAAGGGCGCCTCGGCGCGCGAGCGCACGATCTCGACCCCCAGCGCCCCCGGCCCCCGGTCGAGCTTTTCGATCCGCACGAAAACCCGCATCGCCTGCGGCTCGGCCAGGATCCGCTCGGCGATCCGCTCGGCGAGGGTTTCCAGAAGGTTCAGCCTCTCGGCCGAAAGCTCGTCGGCGATCGCCTCGGTGATGCGGTCATACGAGAGGATCCGGTCCACATCATCCTGCAGCGGCGCCGGATGGGGCCGGACCTCGACCACCACGTTGAAGCGCACGCGCTGGCGGGTGCCCCGCTCCTGCTGGAAGGCGCCGATCTCGACCTCGGCCACATGGTCGCGCAAGGAGATGCGGTCGCGCGGGGCCGCGCCGGCCGAAGCCTCGGCCCGCTCTTCGGGATGGGCGAAGGCGAGGCGGATGTCGTTGGTCAAGAAAGCCTCCCGGCGTCGGTCTTCGGGCAGCATAGTCCCGGCACCGGCCCCGCCTAGCGCGAAGGCGACAGGCGAGGCAAGAGGCGCGACCGATCGCGGATCACGAGCCGCCGGGCTGGCGATAGAAGAGATGCGCGCCGATGGCGGCCGTGCGCGGGAAGCGGTGCGCCCATCCCGGCCGCACGGCGCGGGTATGGAAATGGGTGGCGCCCTGCGTCAGCTGCCGCGGCGCACCGGCCAGCATCAGCGCGGCGATCTTGCCCGCGCGCTGGAAGGCGGCCTTTTCGTGGATCGTCTCGGGCTTGCCGTCGAACATGTAGGAGAACTGGCCGCCCTGATTGACCACACCGCAGATCGAGCCGGGATAGCCCGGACGGTCCACGCGGTTCATGATGACCTCGGCCACCGCAAACTGCCCCTGGATCGACTCGCCGCGCGCCTCGAAATAGAGCGCGGTGGCCAGGCACTTCCATTCGTCCGAGCCCTTGGACGTCACCGGCTGCGAAGCCAGCCAGGACTCGTCATAGCGCAGCGTCGGAGGTGCGCCCACAGGCTCGCCCGACGCGGGCCGCGTGTCGCGCCGCACCACGGCGGCCGCCACCTGCTCGAGCCGGTGCGCGGGCACCGTCCCCAGCGCGTTCTTCTCGGAGCCCAGAAGGGCCGAAAGCTGTCCGCTCAGACTGGCGGACGGGTCGTTGGACTGGCTCACCGTCACATCGGCGAAGGCCGCTCCACTCAGAAGCGTCAGCGCCACGGCGCTGCGCATCCAGACATAAAGCAAGCGCATTTACTCTGTTCCCGGTCGTTGCTGCGTCGCACGAGAAGCCGGTGGCCCAGACCCGTCCCGCGCGGAACCGCGCCGTGGCTGCCGGAAAATGCCCTGCGAGTCCAGCCGCGTGACATTTTTGCAACGCCAATCAAAGCGTCAAATGGGCGAGATCCCGCCCATGTTGCAGACATGCCACTGTGACAACTTTGACGGATTCCCGGCCTAACGCATTGATCGTTCGGCGTTTGACTCCATCCGCTCGCGAATGGCCAGATGAGCGGCGGCGAGCCGAGCCAGCGGCACCCGGTAGGGCGAGCAGGAGACATAGTCAAAGCCCGCACGGCGGCAGAACTCGATCGATTCGGGGTCGCCCCCATGCTCGCCGCAGATCGAGACCACCAGATCCGGCCTCGTCCGGCGCCCGCGCTCGGCCCCGATCAGCAACAACTCCCCCACCCCGTCCACGTCGAGGATGTGGAACGGATCCTCGGGGAAGACCCCGCTCTGGACATAGGTGCTCATGAATCGGCCGGCATCGTCGCGCGAGAGGCCATAGGTCATCTGCGTCAGGTCGTTGGTGCCGAAGGAAAGGAACGAGGCGTGCTGCGCGATCTCGCCGGCGCGCAGCGCCGCCCGCGGCGTCTCGACCATCACGCCCAGCCGGTAGGCAAAGTCGCGCCCGTATTTCGTGTGAACGGCCGCCGCCACCGCGTCGATCCGGGTCTTGACCAGCTCGACCTCGCGGCGGGCCGAGACGAGCGGGATCATGATCTCGGGCACCACCGGATCGCCGCGGCCCGCCACCTCGAGCGTCGCCTCGAAGATCGCCTGCGCCTGCATGTCGTAGATCTCGGGGATGGCCACGCCGAGGCGCACGCCCCGCATCCCCAGCATCGGATTGAACTCGGCCATCGCCTCGACACGCCGCGTCACTTCCGAAAGCGGCCGGTCGAGCGCCTCGGCCAGCTCCAGCATCCCCTCACGCGAATGGGGCAGGAACTCGTGCAGCGGCGGGTCGAGCAGGCGGATGCAGACCGGATGGCCCTGCATGATCTCGAACAGCTGCACGAAATCCGCCCGCTGCATCGGCAGGAGGCGGGCCAGCGCCGCCGCGCGGTCGGTCGCGCTGTCGGCAAAGATCATCTCGCGCATCACCACGAGCCGGTCGTCGGTGAAGAACATGTGCTCAGTGCGGCAAAGGCCGATGCCCTGCGCCTCGAACTGGCGCGCCACCAGCGCATCGGCCGGGGTGTCGGCGTTGGCCCGCACGCCGATGTCGCGCATCTCGTCGGCCCAGGACAGGAGCTTGCGGAAGCAGCTGTCGAGCGCGGGCGCGAGCATGGCGGCCTCGCCCGCCAGCGCCTCGCCCGCGGTGCCGTCCACAGTGATGAGGTCGCCCTCGCGGAAGATGCGCCCGTCGGGAGCCACGAGGCGGCGCTCGCGCGCATCGAGCCGGATCTCGGAGGCGCCCACCACGCAGGGCAGACCCAGGCCCCGCGCGATCACCGCGGCGTGGCTGGTGACGCCGCCGCGCTCGGTCAGGACGCCCGCGGCGCAGTTCATGCCGCGGATGTCCTCGGGCGAGGTCTCGCGCCGCACGAGGATGCAGGGCTCGCCGCGCGCGGCCGAGGCCTGCGCGGCCTGCGAGGAAAAGACGATCCGCCCCACCGCGGCGCCGGGGCTGGCCGCGATGCCGCGGGCAAAGCGGTCGCGCCGCCCTCGCGGATCGACCTGGGGGTGGAGCAGCTCGGACAGCGCGCGCGGCTCGACCCTGAGCAGCGCCTCGGCGCGGGTGATGATCTGGTCCTCGGCCAGCGCAACCGCGATCCTCAGCCCGGCCCGCGAGGATCTCTGCACCTTCACCGCGTCGAGCACGGCCAGGCGACTGTCCTCGATGGTGAACTCGATCTGCATCTCCTCGCGCAGCCGGGCGCGGCAGACCGAGCCGTGCCGGCAGAGCGCGGCAAAGATCTCGGGCGCGCGCTCTTCCAGCGAGGGTCCGCGCGGGTCGCGGGTGAGATAGAGCGTCTCGGCCTTGCCATGCCAGGCGCGCGAGCGGTTGAAGAAGCGCCCCGTCACCTGCGGGGCGCCGGTGGCGGGATCGACGAACTGGATCACGCCCGAGCCCGAGATCCCCTGCCCCAGATCCTGCGCCATCTCCTGCACCACGAGGCCAAGCCGCGCCTCGGCGGGCGCGCCCTTGGCCTGGCGCAGCAGCCGCGCCGTCGTGCCCTCCCAGGCGCGGGCCATCGAGCGCAGCACCTCGGAGAGCTGCCGCGCCGGATCCTGCGGGAAGGGCTCGTCCATCTCCTCCTGCCAGGCGTGCAGCGCCGCGCGCAGAGCCTCGGACGAGGTGCCGTCGGTGTCGAAGGTCTCGGGGTCGAGGCGCGCGACATGGATGGCGTAGCTCTGGATGAAGCCGAGATAGATCGCGTCGGCGGCCTCTTCGCCGTGGATGCGGGCCAGCGCGGCGTGGCGGGCCGCGTTCATCCCGATGTTGAGCACGGTGGCCGGCCCGCCCCAGTCGGAGTTTTCCGGGCTGGGCCGGACGGAGACGAGGGGCGTGGGGCCGAAATCCGCGAGGATCGCGGCGCAATCGACCGGATGGCCCGCGGCGATGGCGCGGACGGTGGGTGCGGGCAGGGCCACGGTGATGGGCACCGGCAGATCGAGTCGCACCAGGCGCTGCAGGCACTTGGCCCTGAAGCCGTGCTTGCCCAGGCTGATCGCCGCGGTGGGCGTGATGCGGTCGAAGTCGGCGATAGGCTCGATTTTCTGCACTGCGGCGCTCCCTTCAGGGCAGGATACGCAACCGGACCGGGCAAGCAAGCGGAGAGGTGGGAAGCGGGGGTTTCACACCCCCGCACCCCCGTGGGATATTTGGGCGAGAATGAAAGGCTCAGCCCTCGATCCGGGTGAGATCGGCCACGCGCGCGCAGGTGGCACGGATGGAATGGAGCATGTTGAGGCGGTTGCGCCGCAGGACCGGGTTTTCGGAATTGACCTGCACCGTGTCGAAGAAGGCGTCGATCGGCGCGCGGAGGGCGGCCATGGCGGCCATGGCGGCGGCGAAGTCCTCGGCCTGCATGGCGGGGGCGATGGCGGCCTCGGCCTGTGCGAGGGCGGCGAAGAGGGCGCGCTCCTCGTCCGTCTCGGCGAATTTCGGATCGGCGCCGAAGGAGTATTCGACGCCGTCCTTCGCCTCGGCCTGCGCGAGGATGTTGTTCGCGCGCTTGAAGCCCTGCAGGAGGTTGGTGCCGTCGTCACTCTTGAGGAATGCCGAGAGGGCCTCGGCGCGTTTCACGAGGAGGGTCAGGTCGTCGTTGCCGGGCATGGCGAGGCAGGCGTCGATCACGTCGTGCCGGATCCCCTGCTCGCGCAGGTGGACCTTGAGGCGGTCGTGGAAGAAGGTGAGGAGGTCGGCATTCCCCTTCTCAATATTTGGGAAGAAGAAGAGCACATCTGCCGGCTCGTCTGCCGTTAGCGCCTTGAGGCGCCCTTCCATGCGCGTTTGCGCTTCCTGGCGAATGTCGTCAGGCAAATCTGCATCGAGCTTCGTCACAGCGGCGGCATGGCCAGCGTAGTAAAGGTCGAGGAAGACCCGAACCGAATGCTTGATCAAAACCTGCGCCAAAGGCACCCTAGCTTCGTTTGCGTTGATTAAGCGGATTGCACCCAGCGCCGCCCTGCGCAGGGCAAACGGGTCCTTGCTGCCGGTGGGCTTCTCGTCGATGGCCCAGAAGCCCGTGAGCGTGTCGATCTTGTCGGCCAGCGCCACGGCGACGGAGACGGGGTCGGTGGGCACCTCGTCGGAGGGGCCGAGCGGCTGGTAGTGGGCCTTGCAGGCGAGCGCGACGGCCTCGGGGAGGCCGGCGGCGCGGGCGTAGTAGCTGCCCATCGTGCCCTGAAGCTCGGGGAACTCGCCCACCATCGCGGATTGCAGGTCGGCCTTGGCCACGCGCGCGGCCTCGGCGGCGAGGTCGGGAGAGGCGCCGACGAGGGGCGCGATCTCGCGCGCGAGCGCTTCGATGCGGGCGATGCGGTCGGCCTGGCTCCCGAGCTTGTTGTGGAAGGTGACATGGGCGAGGCCCGCGGCCATGCCTTCGAGGCCCACCGTCTGAACCGTGCGCAGGTCGTTCTCCCAGAAGAAGCGCGCGTCGGAGAGGCGCGCGGACAGCACCTTGGCGTTGCCCTTCAGGATCGTTTCACCGTGGTCGGCGGTCTCGCGGTTGGCGACGGTCACGAATTTCTCGATCCGGCCGGTGGCGGGGTTCCTGACCGAGAAGAACTTCTGATGTTCGCGCATCGAGGTCTGCAGCACCTCGGGCGGCAGGCCGAGGAACTCTTCGCCGATCGGCCCCATCAGGACCACGGGCCATTCGACGAGGCCCGCGACCTCGGTCAGAAGCCCCGCGTCGGGCACGACCTCGAGGCCCTGCGCGAAGGCCTGGGTGGTGGCCTCGTGCCAGATCGCCTGTTCGCGCTCAACCGCATCCAGCATCACGAAGGCGCGCTGCAGCTTGGCGCGGTAGTCGTCGAAGCCCGTCACGGCGAAGCGACCGGGCGCCATGAAGCGGTGACCCTCGGTGGTGTTGACAGCTGTCACCTGATCGACCGTGACCGGCACGACCTGCGACCCGGCTTCATCCGAGAGCAGGCAGAGGATCGAATGGAGAGGCCGCACCCAGCGCAAGGAGCCCGTGCCCCAGCGCATCGACTTGGGCCAGGGGAAGGTGCGGATCGTGCGCTCCAGCACCTCGGCCACGATCTCGGGCGCGCGGCGGCCGGGCTTTTCCACCACGGCGAAGAGGACGGCGCCCTTCTTGTCCTCCCGGATCTCGAGCTGGTCGCGCGTGAGGCCGGTCGAACGCAGGAAGCCCTCGATGGCGGCGGCGGGCGCATCGGCCTTGGGGCCCTTGCGCTCCTCGCGGAGCGTGGGGCTTTCGGCCGAGAGCCCCTCGACCGACAGCACCAGCCGCCGCGGGGTCGAGAAGGCGCCCGCCGAGGCGTAGGTCAGGCCCGCCTCGACCAGACCGTCGGTCACGAGCTTCTTCAGATCCTCGCGCGCGCGGGCCTGCATCCGGGCGGGGATTTCCTCCGAGAAGAGTTCGATCAGCAGGTCGGGCATTACTGTTCCTCGGCGTTCAGCTGGTGCCACGCATAGGCGTGGCCATCGGGAAAGACCGCAACGACGCGATCCACCCCGGGGGCGATGTCATGTTCGGACAGGAAGGCGATGGCCTCGCCGCGGCGGAGCGCCTCGTCGATCCTCGGCGCGTCGAAACAGTCGAACCAGGGCGGCGCGGTGAGCGGCGTGGGGGTCGGATAGACACGGTAGGTTTCGGTCAGCATCGCCTGGCTGAGCGGGGTGGTGAAGCAGGCGCGAAAGCGCAGCGGAGAGGAGTCGGCGTCGATCCCCTTCACCCCGTCCGCCACGATCACCTCGGGCACTTCGCCAAGGAGCGGCGTCAGGCGGATCTCGTTGCCGCGGTCAAAGGAGACCTCCTCGTAATAGGCATGGAGTTGCGTCCACCAGACCGCCGCCCCGGCGATCAGGGCGATCAGCACGATGCCACCGGCGAGGAGCTTGCCATTCACGCAGCCGCCCCCGCTTCGGTGGTCACGAAGGCATCGGCGCATTTCTTCGCCAGCGCCCGGACGCGGCCGATGTAGGCCTGCCGCTCGGTCACCGAGATCACGCCGCGCGCGTCGAGCAGGTTGAAGAGGTGGGAGGCCTTGATGCACTGGTCGTAAGCCGGATGGGCCATGACGATGCGGCGCCCCGCCTTGTCGGTCTCGGGCGCCGACAGGATGCGCTCGCATTCGGCCTCGGCGTCCCTGAAATGCTGCAAGAGCATGTCAGTGTCGGCCTGGTCGAAGTTCCAGCGCGAATATTCCTGCTCGGTCTGGCGGAACACGTCGCCGTAGGTGAGCGGCGTGGGGCTGTCGGGATCGTTGAAGGGCATGTCCATGACGTGATCGACGCCAAGGACATACATCGCCAGCCGTTCGAGCCCGTAGGTCAGTTCGCCCGAGACGGGCTTGCAGTCATGGCCACCGACCTGCTGGAAGTAGGTGAACTGGCTGACTTCCATCCCGTCGCACCAGACCTCCCAGCCGAGACCCCAGGCGCCGAGGGTCGGGCTTTCCCAGTCGTCCTCGACGAAGCGGATGTCGTGCAGATCCATGTCGATCCCGATCGCCTCGAGCGAGCCGAGATAGAGCCGCTGCAGGTCCGGCGGCGAGGGTTTGATCAGCACCTGATACTGGTAATAGTGCTGGAGGCGGTTGGGGTTCTCGCCATAGCGCCCGTCGGTCGGGCGGCGCGAGGGCTGGACGTAGGCCGCGGCCCAGGGGCGCGCGCCCAGCGAGCGCAGCGTGGTGGCGGGGTGGAAGGTGCCCGCCCCCACCTCCATGTCGTAGGGTTGCAGTACCGCGCATCCCTTGCCGCCCCAATAGGTCATCAGGCGCAGGATGATCTCCTGAAAGCTGCGGGGAGGAACGGGTTTGCCGGTCATGCGCTGGCCCTCTTGCAAAGCGCCCTCTCCATAGGCAAGAGGCAGGCGAGGGTCAATCGGCGGCGGCCGCGCGGACCGGAAATGACGGGCCTGCCGCCGCGGCCCGCGCGAGGCGAGACGGCGGATGATGAGACAGGCGATCTTCCTTCTGTGGCTGGCAGTCTTTCCGGCGGCCGCGCCCCTCGAGGCACAGGAACAGGCGCAGGTCTGGGTGCAGATCGAGGCCCGCCCCACCGAGGCCGAGGCGGATGCCCGCGCCCGCGCCTATGCCGAGCTGTTCCCCGACGTGTCGGGCTACCGGCTCGCCTCGGGCTGGTACGGGATCGTGCTCGGCCCCTACGGCCCCGAGGTGGCGCGGCTGCGGCTGCAGGATCTGCGCGACGCGGGCATGATCCCGCCCGACAGCTTCATCGCCGACGGGCGCAACTTCCGCGAAGCCTTTGCGGCGCCGGGGCAGGTGCGCCCCGAGATCGAGGCGCTGGCGGTGCCCGGCCCCGAGCCCGTCCCCGAGGAGGACCCCGCCGAGCCCGCCCCGGAAGCGGACGCCGCCGGGGCGGTGCGCGTGGCCCCGCCCGAGGCGGCGCCGACGATCCCCGACGAGACGCCCGCCGAGGCGCGGCAATCCGAGGCGCGGCTGTCGCTTGCCGAGCGGCAGGAGCTGCAGGCCGCGCTGCAATGGTTCGGCTTCTACACGGCCGCGATCGACGGCGCCTTCGGCTCGGGCACGCGGGCCTCGATGGCGGCCTACCAGGGAGCCCAGGGCCTTGAGGCGACGGGCGTTCTGACCGCGCGCCAGCGGGCGGCCCTGCTGGACAGCTACGATCGCGCGCAGGCGGAACTGGGGCTTGAGACGGTGACCGAGGAAGCGGCGGGCATCCGCATGATCCTGCCCACCTCCCTTGTCCGGTTCGACCGCTACGACCCGCCCTTCGTCCATTATGCCCCGCTCGAGGACTCGGGCGTGCAGGTGATGCTCATCTCCGAGCCGGGCGATCAGGGCACGCTCTTCGGGCTTTACGACATCCTCCAGACGCTCGAGGTGGTTCCGCCGGAGGGCAACCGCGAACGCAGCGCCAGCTCCTTCACCATCGAGGGGCGGTCGGACAGGGTGGCCAGCTACACCCACGCCGAACTGCGCGGCGGGCTGATCAAGGGCTTCATGCTGGTCTGGCGGCCCGACGAGGACGAGCGCATGGCGCGGGTGCTGACGGCGATGCGGTCGAGCTTCCGCCCCTTCGGCGACCGTGCGCTCGATCCGGGCATGGTGGAGCTGAGCGAGGAACAGCGGCGCGGGATGCTGGCCGGGCTCGAGGTGCGCAAGCCGCGCCAGTCGCGCTCGGGGATCTTCGTGGATGCCAGGGGCACGGTCCTGACCTCGGCCGAGGCGGTGGCGGAGTGCGGGCGGGTGACGATCGACCGCGACCACGAGGCGCGGGTGGTGCTGGCCGACCCCGCCCTCGGGATCGCGGTGCTGAAGCCGGAACGCGCGATGGCCCCGCGCGTCACCGCCAGTTTCCGCGGCAGCGAGGCGCGGCTCGGCTCGCCGGTGGCCGTGGCGGGCTATCCCTACGAGGACGTGCTGCCCGCCCCCACCCTGACCTTCGGCACGCTGGACGGGCTGACGGGGCTGGAGGGCGAGCCGAACCTGCGCCGGCTGAGCCTTGAGGCGCGGCCGGGCGATGCGGGCGGGCCGGTGCTCGACGGCTCGGGCGCGGTGCTGGGCATGCTGGTGTCGCGGCCGCAGGGCGACCGGCAGCTGCCGGCCGAGGTCTCCTTTGCCCTCGCGCCCGAGGCGCTGACGGCCCGGCTTGCCGAGGCGGGCGTCCTGCCCCGCATGTCCGACGGCGGCGGCGCGCTTGCGCCCGAGGATCTGGCCCGTCTGGGCGACGGAATGACGGCGCTCGTCTCCTGCTGGGACTGACCGGCAGGAGACGGCTCAGCCGCGCCAGAACCGGCGCATGAAGAGCACATAGACCGACAGAAGCTCCAGCCGGCCCACCAGCATCCCGAGGATCATCATCCATTTCGCCGAATCCGGGAAACGGTCCACCGCGCCGGTGGCGCTGACCTCCGGGCCGAAGACGGGGCCGACATTGGCGATGGCCGTCCAGGCGGCGGTGATCGCGGTCTTGGTCTGAAGCCCCGTCAGCGACAGCAGCACCGACAGCACGCCAAAGCTCAGGATGAACATGGTGAAGAACAGGATCACCGCGTTGATCACGTCCTCGCCCACGCGGCGGCCCTCGTAATCGACGAAGATGACCGCGCTCGGGCTCTGGAGGCGGCGGATCTGGACCTTGATGGCCTCGAGCAGGATCAGGTAGCGGAAGACCTTGACCGAGCAGCCGGTCGAGGAGGTGCATCCCCCGATCAGCCCGACCACGATCAGCATCACGAAGGGAAAGGTGCCCCAGAGGCTGAGGTCCACGCTCGAGAAGCCGGTGCCGGAAAAGGTCGAGACGACGTTGAAGGTGGTCTCGCGCAGCGTGGGCAGCATCGGCGCTCCGCGGCTTACGATCTCGTAGATCAGGATCAGCGCGATCGCATAGAGGTTCCAGCGCAGGTAGGCCCGCACCTGAGGATCGCGCCAGAGCGGCAGAACCTCGCCCTGCGCCAGCTGGACGAACCGCACGAAGGGCAGCGAGGCGAGCAGCATGAAGACGGCGCAGGCATATTCGGCCGGCCCCTGAAACAGGCCGAAGGACCTGTCCGAGCTGGAAAAACCGCCCGTTGAAACCGTGGTGAGCGCATGGACGACCGCCTCGAAGAGCGGAATGCCGAGCGCGAGATAGGTCAGCACGCAGGCCATCGTCAGCACGAGGTAGATCTGGATCAGCGCCTTCGAGATGTCGAGCGCGCGCGGCAGGATCTTGCCCAGCGTGTCGAACCCTTCCGAGCGGAAGAACTGCATCCCGCCGACCTTCATCACCGGCAGGAAGATCATGGCGACGATGACGATCCCCAGACCGCCCAGCCATTGCAGCATCCCCCGCCAGAGGTTCGTGCCGAGCGGCAGCCGGTCCAGCCCGACGAAGACGGTGGTGCCCGTGGTGGTGAAGCCCGACATGGCCTCGAACATGGCGTCCGTCACGCCCACGTCGGGCTGGCCCAGCATGAACGGAAGGGCCCCGAAGAAGGGCATCACCACCCAGGCGCCGGTCGTGAGCAGGAAGCTCTGCTGGAGCGAGAGGCCCATCCCCTGCCCCCGCCCGTTGGCGCAGGCCAGCGCCAGCAGCGCGCCCGCAAGCGCCGAGATGGTGGCGCTTTCGACAAAGCTCATCCAGTGCGGGTTGCCGGTGGCCAGATCGAGCGCCATCGGCAGCAGCATCAGCGCGCCCAGCGTGGCCACGAGCAGACCAAGGATGTATCCGACGGGGCGAGGGTCGATCATGCCAGAGGCTTGTCGGGTGGGTGACGGGGCTGTCAAACCTGCCTCACACGCGCCGGCCGCCGCCCTGGCACGGGCGGAGCGGCCCGGTCATCGGCAAGGCGGCGGTGAGGAACCATATGGCAAGCCCCGGCAAATCGGCGAAGGTGCCATCGGGGCCCCCTCTCGCTGCCGAAGCCGTAGCCGATCTGGCCCACCCGAGTCCAGCGGGGGCCTGCCCCGGAGGCGGGCGGCGGGGCCCTTCAGCCCGCCCGACGGGTCAGCCGGCGTGATAGAGGCTGGCGAAGAGCCTCGGGTCGAGGCTTTCGGCCGCGAAGGTCGGCCCCTCCGTCAGCACCGACACCGCATCATGGGAATGCAGCGATTCCTGATGGCTCGCCACCACGCGGAAGTCGCCGACGCGCGGATCGGCCTGCAGCGCCTGGCAGAAGCTGCGCGCCGCATCCTCGACGAAGATCGGGTTGGCGGCGTTCAGCTCGGCGAAGGCCTGCTCGTCCTCGCGCTTGACCATGACCTGCGTCTCGGTCGGCACCGCGGACCGGGCCAGTTCGATCAGATCCTCGAACCAGAGGCACTTGCCGGGCCGCACCTCGACCGAGATCCGCGCCACCGACCGCTGCGAATGCGGCGTGGCGAGTTGGCCCCGCTCGCGACGCGCGTGCTCGCTCAGCTCCAGCGAACAGGGGCAGGTCGAGGAATAGACGAAGTCGAGATGCATGATCTTCTTGCGCACCCCGCCCCGGTCCACCAGTTCCAGCGCGATGTCGTAATACTGCCAGCCCACGAGCCCCGAGCGCAGCGACGGCACCTTCACCGGGAAGGAAAAGCGCATCTGGATGCGGGCGTCAAAGCTCTCGAGGTCGCGCTTGTAGTCTTCCAGCGCGCGCTCGATCACCTCGAAGCTGAAGCCCTGCTCGGCGTGGGCATAGAAGGACCGCATGATGCGGCTCATGTTGATGCCCTTCTTCTCGGCCTCGAGGCTCACCGTGCCGGTGACCGAGGTCTCGAGCGTCAGGTCGCCGTTGTCGCGCGTGTGGTAGCGGATCGGCAGGCGGAAGTTCGAGATGCCGACGTGCTGGATCACCGCCTTCGCGCCGACGATCAGGCTGGCGGGACCGTTCTGCAGGTCGGGCAGCGAGGCCTTGTAGGCCTCGTCCACGGTGAAGTTGCGCGGGTAGGAGCGGCTGAGATCGGGATAGACCAGGGCCGGCACGTCGGGCGCAAGACCGGCCACGTCGGAGACCGGCGTGTGCTTCGCCCAGCGGCGGAGGACGGCCAGAGCCTCCTCGGCCTCCTCGCGGCTTGGCAGGCGATCGGCCACGGGCGTCAGGATGTTCATCTCGCTTCCCCTCATCACAGCGGGTCGGACCCTATATAGAGGGTGCCGCCCCTTTCCCCAACAGTCGATCCGATACGGGTCAGGCGAAGGTTCAGATCACGTCGAGCGCCTGTTTCAGGTCGGCAATCAGATCGTCCGCATCCTCGAGCCCCACCGACAGCCGCACGAGGCCCGGCGTGATGCCGAGATGGGCCTTCTGCGCGTCCGACAGCCGCTGGTGGGTGGTGGTAGCGGGATGGGTCGCGATCGAGCGCGCGTCGCCGAGGTTGTTCGAGATCTTGATGATCTTCAGCGCATCGAGGAAGCGGAAGGCCGCCTCCTTGCCCGCGGCCAGATCGAGCGCGATCATCGTGCCGGGGCGGTCCATCTGCGCCTGCGCCATCTCATGCTGCGGGTGGCTCTTCAGCGAGGGATGGATCACGCGCACGAGCCGCGCATCGCCCTCGAGCGCCCGGGCGATCTTCTCGGCGCTGTCGGCCATCGCCCGGCAGCGCAGATCCAGCGTCGCCATGCCGTTCAGCATCAGCCAGGCGTTGAAGGGGCTCATCGAGCCGCCCGTGTGTTTCATGAACGGCTCGAGCACCTTGCGGATGAACTGCTGCGAGGCGCAGACCACGCCGCCGAGCGCGCGCCCCTGCCCGTCGATATGCTTGGTGGCCGAATAGATCACCACATCCGCACCCTGCCGGACGGCGGTCGAGAAGACGGGGGTGGTGAAGACATTGTCCACGATCACCAGCGCGCCCACCGCATGGGCGATCGCGGCGATGGCGCCGATATCGGCCACCTCGAGCGTCGGGTTCGAGACCGACTCGAAGAACACGGCCTTGGTGCCCGGCCGAACCGCCGCGCGCCACTGGTCAAGGTCGGTGCCATCGACGAAGGTCACCTCGACGCCGAACCGGCCCAGCACTTCCTCGAGGATGTAGATGCACGAGCCGAAGAGCGCGCGCGCCGCCACCAGATGATCGCCCGCCCGCACGATCGAGGTCAGGACGCCGTGGATCGCCGCCATCCCCGAGGCGGTGGCAAAGGCATCCTCGGTGCCCTCGACAGCCGCGATGCGCTCTTCGAACATGCGGGTGGTGGGGTTGCCGTAGCGGGCGTAGATGAACTCGTCCTCGCCGGTCTCGACGAAGCGGGCCTCGGCCTGCCCGGCCGTGTCATAGACGAAGCCCTGCGTGAGAAAGATCGCCTCGGCCATCTCGCCATACTGGCTCCGCCGGCTGCCCCCGTGGACGAGCTGCGTCCGTGTCTTCCAGTCCTTCGTCATGGCCGATCGTCCTTCGCGATACCAAAAAGCCCCCATGCCGGAGAGCACGGGGGCTGTGCGCCCTCGCCTCTTTAGCGGCTTCTTTAACGTGGCCCGCAATCCGGCAACAAAGCACCACGAGGCACGGCCTTACGCCTGTCGCAGGGCAAGGTCAATCGACCGGATGTGCGGGGCGGGCGGCAGGCTCAGTCGACCTGCGTCGCCAGCCATTCCAGAACCGCCGGGCGCACCGTCTCGGCCCCCGAGGCGCGGGACATCTCGATCACCTTGCGCGCCTCGATCAGGTCCACCCGGCGCAAGAGCGCCTTGACCGGGCCGATCGAGGCCGGGCGCATCGAGAGCGTGCGGATGCCCATCGCGGCAAAGCACAGCGCCTCGACGGGGCGCCCCGCATCCTCGCCGCAGAACGAGAGCGGGGTTCCCGCATCGGCGCAGCGGTTCACGATATGCTCGATGAAGCTCAGGAAGCTCACGTTGAGAACGTCGTAGCGCCGGCGCACCCGCTCGTTCTCGCGGTCGGCGGCGAAGAAGAACTGCCGCAGGTCGTTGCCGCCGATCGAGATGAAGTCCGTCGTCTCGAAGAAGGCGCGGGGCGCGTAGGCCAGGCTCGGCGTCTCCAGCATCGTGCCGACCGAGATGTTGACCGGCACCGGATGGCCGAGGCTCCGCTCGCGGTGCAGCTCGCGCAGCAGGTGGCTGCGCGCCATCATGAACTCGTGATGCTCCGACACGAAGGGGAACATGATGCAGAGGTCGCGCCCGGCCGAGGCCCGGATCAGCGCCTGAAGCTGCATCCTGAGCACGCCCGGCTTGTCGAGCCCCACCCGGATCGCGCGCCAGCCCATCGCGGGGTTGGGCTCATCCTGCGGCTTGAGATAGGGCAGCACCTTGTCCGAGCCGATGTCGAGCGTGCGGAACACCACCCGGTGCCCGCGCGCGGCATCCATGACACGGGCGTAAAGCCGGGCCAGCTCGTCGCGCTTGGGCATCTGGTTGCGGATCAGGAACTGCAACTCGGTGCGGAAGAGGCCCACGCCCTCCGCGCCCGAACTGTCCAGGCTGGGCAGGTCGGCCATCAGGCCCGCGTTCATCATCAGCCCCGTGACGGTGCCGCATTTCGACTGCGCCGGGAGGTTGCGCAGCGAGGCATACCGCTCCTGCGCCTTGGCCTGCATCGCCATCTTGTCCCGGAAGGCCGCCGCGACCGCAACCTCGGGACGCAGATGGACGAGGCCGTTGTCGCCGTCCACCATGATGTGATCCCCGTTCAGGGCCTCGGTCGTGATCCGGTCGGCGTGGATCACCAGCGGGATCGCCAGCGCCCGCGCCACGATCGCGGCGTGCGAGCCGACGGACCCTTCCTCGAGCACGATGCCCCGGAGTTGCCGGCCGTATTCCAGCAGCTCGGCCGGGCCGATGTTGCGCGCGACGAGCACCGGATTCTCGGGCATCTCGGCGCCCGTGTCGCGCCCCTGCCCGGTCAGGATGCGCAGCAGCCGGTGCGACAGGTCATCCAGATCGTGCAGCCGGTCGCGCAGATAGGCGTCGGGCACCTGTTCCAGCCGGGCGCGGGCGGCGGATTGCTCCTTCTGCACCGCGGCCTCGGCCGAGAGGCCGGCCATGATGTCCTCTTCCATCCGCCGCAGCCAGCCGCGGGAATGGGCAAAGAGGCGGTAGGCCTCGAGCACCTGCCGCTGGTCCTTGTCGAGCACCGAGGCCGAGAGCAGATCGTCCACCGAGACGCGCAGCTGCGCCACCGCCGCCCGGATGCGCTCGATCTCGTGGGCGGGATCGTCGGCCACCGGGTTCGTCACCACCACGCGCGCCTCGTGCAGCCAGACATGGCCCTCGGCCGCGCCCTCCTGCCCGGTCGATCCGCGCACCAGCACGGGACGGATGTGCTTGGCCGAAAGCGCCTCGCCCTCGCCGATGAACACCCCCAGTTCCGCCATCTCGGCCAGCACCATGGCCACCACCTCAAGGGCATAGACCTCGTCGTCGGTGTAAAGCCGCGCCTCGCGTGACTGCACCACCAGCACGCCCAGCTTTTCGCCAACGCGCTGGATCGGGACGCCGAGGAAGGCGGAATAGATCTCCTCGCCCGTCTCGGGCATGAAGCGGAAACCCCGCTCGGAGGGCGCGTTGCCGGTGTTGATGGGCGCCGCCGTCCGCGCCACCCGCCCGACGAGCCCCTCGCCCAGCTTCAGGCGCGTCTTGTGAACCGCCTCGGGCTTCAGACCCTGCGAGGCGCAGAGTTCGAGCGTCTCGGGGTCACGGAAGAGGTAGATCGAGCAGACCTCGGTCTGCATCGAGTCCGCAATCAGGGACGTGATGCGGTCAAGCCGGTCCTGCCCCTTGGCGGACAGGGCCAGACTGTCACGCAACCGCCTGAGAAGCTTGCGGCTTTCGCTTTCGCTGCGTTCAGGCATGACCCCCCGGCGCCAATGCCGGCCTCAGTTGGCCGTCTCCAATGCGAAGGCATCATGGAGTGCCTGCACCGCGAGTTCCATATATTTCCGGTCGATCAGCACCGAAATCTTGATCTCGGAGGTTGCGATGACCTTGATGTTCACACCGTCGGCGGCGAGCGCCTGGAACATGGTCGAGGCCACGCCCGCATGGCTGCGCATCCCGATGCCCACGACCGAGACCTTGGCCACCTCGGTATCGACCACCAGCTCGTCATAGACGATGCTGCCCGCGGCCTTGGCGTCCTCGAGCGCCTTGCGCGCGCGGGCCACCTGGTTGATCGGGCAGGAGAAGGTCATGTCCGTGACCGAGCCCGGATGGCTGCCGTAGTCCTTTTCCGAGATGTTCTGGACGATCATGTCCACGTTCACCCCGGCCTCGGCCAGCGGGCCGAAGATCGCCGCGGCGACGCCGGGGCGGTCCTCGACGGTGACGAGGGTCATTTTCGCTTCGTCGCGCGAATAGGCGACGCCAGAGACGACTTTCGATTCCATGATATCCTCCTCGTCGCAGACCAGGGTTCCCGAGGTCTCGTCGGTGTCCTCGAACGAGGACAGCACCCGCAGCTTCACCTTGTAGCGCATCGCCAGCTCGACCGAGCGGGTCTGGAGCACCTTGGCCCCGAGCGAGGCCAGCTCGAGCATCTCTTCGTAGGCGATCTTTTCCAGCTTGCGCGCCTTCGACGCGATGCGCGGGTCGGTCGTATAGACCCCGTCCACGTCCGTATAGATGTCGCAGCGTTCCGCGGCGAAGGCCGCCGCGAAGGCCACGGCCGTCGTGTCCGAGCCGCCGCGGCCGAGCGTGGTGATCCGGCCCTCGGGGCTCACGCCCTGGAAGCCCGCCACCACGGCAACCTTGAACCCTTCGGCGAATTTCGCGTCGAGGTTCTCGCGCGGGATCTCGAGGAAGCGGGCGGCCGAATGCTGCGAGGTAGTCTTGATCGGCACCTGCCAGCCCTGCCAGCTGCGCGCGGGCACGTCCATCTCCTGCAGGGTCAGCGCCATGAGGCCCGCGGTCACGTTCTCGCCCGAAGACACGACCGCATCATATTCGCGCGCGTCGAACAGCGGCGAGGTCTGCTCGACCCAGCCCACCAGCTCGTTGGTCTTGCCCGACATGGCCGAGACGATCACGATCACGTCGTAACCGCGCTCGACCTCGCGCTTGACCTTCTCGGCCGCATTCTTGATGCGCGCGAGATCGGCAACAGAGGTGCCGCCGAATTTCATGACTAGAAGCGGCATGGTCTAACCCCCGCAGCCGGACCCCGGAATCCGGCGCTTCTTATGCGGGGGCGGACGGAAGGGCAAGGGCTTCCGGCGTCGCGAGACGCGCGCCGGGGCCCGGCCGGATCAGAGCGCGCGCCAACCGATGTCGCGGCGGCAGAAACCCTCCGGCCAGTCGATCGCATCAACCATCGCATAGGCCGCCTCCCGCGCCTCGGCCAGCGTGCCGCCGCGCGCGGTGGCGGCCAGAACCCGCCCTCCGACCGCCGTGATCCGGCCATCCCGCGCCGCCGTGCCGGCATGAAACACCACCTGACGGCTCGTCTCGGGCAGCGCCTCGAGGCCGCGGATTTCCGAGCCCTTTTCGTAGCTGCCCGGATAGCCCCGCGCCGCGAGCACCACGGTAAGCGCGTGATCCTCGGCCCAGTTGACCCGCATCTCGTCAAGCCGCCCCTCGGCGCAGGCCAGAAGCAGGTCGAGCGCCTGCGCCCCCAGCCGCAGCATCAGCACCTGGCACTCCGGGTCGCCGAAGCGGACGTTGTATTCCACCAGCCGCGCGCGGCCCTGCTCGATCATCAGCCCGGCGTAGAGGACGCCGCTGTAGGGGGCGCCGCGGCGGGCCATCTCGGCGATGGTGGGCTTGATGATCTCGTCCAGCGCCTGCCACTGGATCGCGGGCGTGAGCACCGGCGCGGGCGAATAGGCGCCCATGCCGCCGGTGTTCGGCCCCTCGTCGCCGTCGAAGGCGCGCTTGTGGTCCTGCGCGGTGCCGATCGGCAGGACGGTGCGCCCGTCAGTGAGGACGAAGAAGCTGGCCTCCTCGCCCGCCATGAACTCCTCGATCACCACCTCGGCGCCCGCCGCGCCCAAACTGCCTGCGAACATGTCGTCGATGGCGGCGACGGCCTCGGCCTCGGTCATGGCCACCACCACGCCCTTGCCCGCGGCCAGCCCATCGGCCTTGACGACGATCGGCGCGCCCGAGGCCCGCACATGGGCCCGCGCCGCCTCCGCCTCGGTGAAGCGCGCATAGGCGGCGGTGGGTGCGCCGCAGGCGTCGCAGATCTCCTTGGTGAAGCCCTTCGACGCCTCGAGCCGGGCAGCGGCCTGCGAGGGGCCGAAGGTCAGGATGCCCGCGGCCCGCGTCGCATCGGCCACACCCGCGGCCAGCGGCGCCTCGGGCCCCACCACGACGAAATCGACCGAATTCGCCTCGCAGAAGGCGACCACGGCCGCGCCATCGAGGATATCGAGGTCGGAACATTCGGCGATCCGTGCAATCCCGGCGTTGCCCGGCGCCACGATCAGCCGGTCGCACTTGGGGTTCTGCTTGATCGCCCAGGCCAGCGCATGCTCGCGCCCGCCGCCGCCGAGAATGAGGATGTTCATGCGCGCTCCTTGTCCAACCTGCCGCTTCCTACTGCCTGCGGCCGCCCCGGACAAGGATCGCACGGCCGCTTGCCTGCCCTGCCCCGCTGGGGCAGAAAGACCCCATGTCCGATCTCTTCGAAGACCCCGCCCCCGCCCGCAACACGCCGGAATACACCGTCTCGGAGCTGTCGGGCGCCGTGAAGCGCGTGATCGAGGGCGAGTTCGGCCTTGTCCGCGTGCGCGGCGAGATCGGGCGCGTGTCGCGCCCCGCGTCGGGGCACCTCTATTTCGACCTCAAGGACGATCGCTCCGTGATCGCGGCGATCTGCTGGAAAGGTCAGGCGGGGCGGCTCTCGGTCCGGCCCGAGGAAGGGATGGAGGTCGTGGCCACGGGGCGCATGACCACCTTCCCCGGCCAGTCGAAATACCAGATCATCGTCGAGGACATGGCCCCCGCGGGTGCCGGCGCGCTGATGGCGATGCTGGAAAAGCGCCGCGCGGCGCTCGCGGCCGAGGGGCTGTTCGACGCCGCCCGCAAGCGCCCGCTGCCCTTCCTGCCGCGGGTAATCGGCGTCGTGACCTCGCCCTCGGGCGCGGTGATCCGCGACATCCTGCACCGGCTGCGCGACCGCTTCCCGAGCCATGTGCTGGTCTGGCCGGTGGCGGTGCAGGGCGAGAAATGCGCCCCCGAAGTGGCGGCCGCCATCCGCGGCTTCAACGCCCTTCCCGAGGGCGGGCCGATCCCGCGCCCCGACCTGCTGATCGTGGCGCGCGGCGGCGGCAGTCTCGAGGATCTGTGGGGCTTCAACGAAGAGATCGTCGTCCGCGCCGCCGCCGAGAGCCGGATCCCGCTGATCTCGGCCGTGGGCCACGAGACCGACACCACCCTGATCGACCACGCCGCCGACCGCCGCGCCCCCACGCCCACCGCCGCGGCCGAGATGGCCGTGCCCGTGCGGCTTGAACTTCTGGCCGGCCTCGACGGACAGGGCGCGCGGCTCTCGCGGTGCGCGGCCGAGACGATCCGGCGCCGCGACCAGCGGCTGCGGGATCTCTCGCGCGCGCTGCCGCGGCTGGACAGCCTCGTTGCCGGCCCGAGCCAGCGGTTCGACCTCTGGTCCGCGCGGCTTGCGGGTGCGCTCGGGCAGAGCGTCGCGGCCCGCCGCGCCCGGCTCGAGCCGCTGGGCGCCCATCTGCGGCCCCGGTTGCTGGCCGATCTGGTGGCGCGGCAGAAGGACCGGCTCGCCGACCGCGGCCGCGGCCTCGAGACCTGCCTCGGCCGCCGCAGCGAGCGTGCGCGGGACCGGTTCGAGGCCCTCTCGGGCCGCCTCGCCCCCGCCTTCGCGCGTCTGGTGGCCGAAAGCGAGCGCACGAACCGGCGCGATGCGGCGGCTCTCGCGGCACTGGCCGCCCGTCTGGAGGCCGCCCCCGAGGCGCGGCTCGGGCGGCTGGCCGATCGGCTCGAGGCGCTCGACCGGCTGCGCCAGACGCTGGGCTACCGCGAGACCCTCCGGCGCGGCTATGCGGTGGTGCGCGCGGACGGCGAGGTGGTGACCACGAAAACCGCCGCCGAGCGGGCGGCCAGCCTCGAGATCGAGTTCCAGGACGGCCGTCTCACGCTCGGCGCGCGCAAGCCCCGCAAGGGCAAGGCCGAACCGCCCGCACAGGGGAGCCTGCTCTGAGCTCCGCGCGCCTCAGACGCCCACGTCGGGGCCCGCACAGACCAGCGGCGCCGGCGTCTGGGCCACCTCCGACAGCTCCGTTCCCGCCGGATCGCCCTCGAACTGCGCCCTGAGGCCCGCGGCATCGCGGTAAAAGGTCCAGCATTGCGGCGTGGAATCGTGCTCGTACACGAAGCAGATCTGGCCCGCGTCCTCGTACCATTCCCCGCGGGCGCATTCCTGCCCGCGAAAGGCCCAGACGACGCGGCGGCCGGGCAGATACTGCTCGGCCCCGTAGATCTGCCCGCCCACGGCGTAAGAGAGGGTCTTGCCGACCGAATAGGCCTCGAACTCCTCGGCGCTGATCGGCTCGCCCGCCTGCGCGGCCCCGGCGAGGGCCAGCGCCATGGCGCAAAGGATGATCCTGTGCATGAGTCCCTCCGGCAGTTCGGCGGGCGGGATCGCCCGCGCCAGACTGCCAGAGGCGCGCCCCCTTGGCCAGTCACGCCTGCGCCAACGCCCGGCGACGCTGCGGCGGCCTTCCCCCTTCCCTCGCGCCGCCTGAGCGACTAGGTGTCAGATGCCGCAGGAAGGGGAGGCGGAAGCCCATGTCGTTCTTCAAGAAGATGCGCGAGAAGATGTTCCGCTCCTCGGACCGGCTGTCGGACGAGCTGGACGCGCTGGTCGAGGAGGGCGCCTCGACCGAACCCGCCGAAACGGGACCCGAGATGGACGAGGCGCCCCTGATCCTCGACCGGCCGGTCGCGCCCGCACCGCGCCCGGCCGAGCCTCCGGCCACCGTCGCCCCCGAGCCCGAGCCCGCGCCTGCGCGCGCCCCCGCACCGCCGCCGCCCGCCCCCCTGCCCGATCGAGATCGCCGTGCGCCCGAACCGCCCCCCGAGGACGGCGGGCGCGACCGCGAACCCGAACCCGAACGCCGCCCCGGCTTCTTCGGCCGCATGTTCGGCCAGACGGAAGAGCCGCGCCGGATCCTCGACGACGCCATGCTCGAGAGCCTCGAGGAGGTGCTGATCCAGGCCGACATGGGCGTCGAGACCGCGCTCCGCGTCACCGCCAACATCGCCGAGGGCCGCTATGGCCGCCGCGTCTCGTCGCGCGAGATCAAGGAGGCGCTGGCCTCCGAGATCGCCCGCATCCTCGAACCCGTGGCCCGCCCGATGCCGCTCTATCCCTCGCGCCCGCAGGTGGTGCTGGTGGTGGGGGTGAACGGGTCGGGCAAGACCACGACGATCGGCAAGCTCGCCTCCCAGTTCCGCGCCGCCGGAAAGTCCGTCGTGATCGCGGCCGGAGACACGTTCCGCGCCGCCGCCGTCGAGCAGCTTCAGGTCTGGGGCCGCCGCGCCGGCGTGCCGGTCCTGACGGCGCCCGAGGGCTCGGACCCGGCCTCGCTCGCCTTCGATGCCATGACAAAGGCCCAGGCCGAGGGGGCCGATCTTCTGATGATCGACACGGCCGGCCGGCTTCAGAACCGCACGGACCTCATGGAAGAGCTGTCCAAGATCGTGCGGGTGATCCGCAAGAAGGACCCAGACGCGCCGCACAACACGCTGCTCGTGCTGGACGCCACCACCGGGCAGAACGCGCTGAGCCAGGTCGAGATCTTCCGCAAGCTTGCCGATGTCTCGGGCCTCGTGATGACCAAGCTCGACGGCACCGCCAAGGGCGGGGTGCTCGTGGCCCTGGCCGATCGCTTCGGCCTGCCGATCCATGCGATCGGCGTGGGCGAGCAGATCGACGATCTCGCCCCCTTCGACCCCGACGAGTTCGCCCGCGCCCTGATGGGCCTCGACGACTGACCGACCGCGCCCCTCCCCGGACGCGACCCCCGCCTTTCACTCCGGAAAAATATCCTCGGGGGGTCCGGGGGGCAGACAGCCCCCCGG
>NZ_VDEK01000070.1:0-5266 GCF_007668225.1 Cereibacter sediminicola
GGAGCATCACGTTGAATCAGCAAGACTTGTCCGCCTTTCTCTGGTCCGTCGCCGACTTGCTCCGGGGCGACTACAAGCAGTCCGACTATGGCAAGGTCATCCTTCCCTTCACCGTCCTGCGCCGCATCGACTGCGTCCTGGCGCCGACCAAGGAGGCGGTCCTGGCTGAATACAAGCTCAGGAAGGAGCAGGGCATGCCGCCTGCGCCCTTCCTGCGCAAGGCCTCGGGGCAGTCCTTCTACAACGCCTCGCGCTTCGACCTCGGCAAGCTCATGGGCGACCAGGACAACATCGCCCTGAACCTGCGCGCCTACATCCAGGGCTTCTCGCCCGAGGTGCGCGACATCTTCGACCATTTCGAGTTCGACACCCAGATCGACCGGCTGGCGAAGGCGGGGCTTCTCTACCTCGTCACCGAGAAGTTCGCCAAGGCGCCGCTCCACCCCGACCGGGTCACCAACCACCAAATGGGCCTCGTTTTCGAGGAACTGATCCGCCGCTTCGCCGAACTCTCGAACGAGACCGCCGGGGAGCATTTCACCCCGCGCGAGGTGATCCGCCTGATGGTCAACCTCATCTTCGTCGAGGATGACGCAGCGCTGTCGAAGCCCGGCGTGGTGCGCACGATCTACGATCCCACCGCAGGGACCGGCGGCATGCTCTCGGTCGCCGAGGAATACCTGACGGACATGAACCCCGCGGCTTCGGTCGCACTCTCGGGGCAGGAGCTGAACCCGGAATCCTACGCCATCTGCAAGGCCGACATGCTGATCAAGGGGCAGGATGTCGGCAACATCGCCTTCGGCAACACGCTCTCGGACGACTTCCACCCGGGCGAGACCTTCGACTACATGCTCTCGAACCCGCCCTTCGGCGTCGAATGGAAGAAGGTCGAGAAGGTCGTCCGCGCCGAGCACGAGAGACAGGGCCACGCCGGCCGCTTCGGCCCCGGCCTGCCGCGGGTGTCAGACGGCTCGCTCCTCTTCCTCATGCACCTGCTGTCCAAGATGCGCCCCGCCGCGCAGGGCGGCTGCCGCTTCGGCATCGTGCTGAACGGCTCGCCCCTCTTCACCGGCGGCGCGGGATCGGGCGAGAGCGAGATCCGCCGGCATGTGCTGGAAAGCGACCTCGTCGAGGCGATCGTGGCACTTCCCACCGACATGTTCTACAACACCGGCATCGCGACCTACGTCTGGATCCTGACCAACCGGAAGCCCGAGGCCCGCAAGGGCAAGGTCCAGCTGATCGACGGCTCCGGCTTCTGGCAGAAGATGCGAAAGAGCCTCGGCTCGAAGCGCAAGCAGATGGGCGATGCCGACATCGCCACGATCACGAAGCTCTTCGGCGACTTCACCGAGGCCGAGCTGGCGCGCGTCTTTGATGCTGCCGGCAAGGAGGTCGGCACCGTCGTCGTGACCGCAGGCGAGACCCCGCCGGCGCCGCCCGAAGGCGGCTGCGTGAAGCTGGCGCCCCTGTCGCGCATCCTGCCGAACGAGAGCTTCGGCTACCGCACGATCACGGTCGAGCGGACGTTGCGCGACGATCAGGGCCGGGTGGTGCTGGGCCAGAAGGGAAAGCTGAAGGGCAAGCCGCAGCCCGACCCCGCCTTGCGCGACACCGAGAACGTGCCGCTGACCGAGGATGTCGCGGCCTATTTCGCACGCGAGGTCCTGCCCCACGCGCCCGATGCCTGGATCGACCCCGAGAAGACGAAGGTCGGCTACGAGATCCCCTTCAACCGGCACTTCTACGTCTTCGAGCCGCCCCGTCCACTGGTCGAGATCGACGCCGATCTGGCCGAGGTGACGGCGCGGATACAGGCGATGCTGGCGGGGCTTTCGGCATGAGGCGCTATTCGGCCTACAAGGACAGTGGGGTGGAATGGCTGGGGGAGGTGCCGGAAGGGTGGGAGGTTGTGCCGCTGAAACGTGTGGCATCGATCCGATATGGCATCGGCGAACCCCCGGCCTATCAGGAGACCGGCACGCCTCTCATACGCGCGACCAATGTCGATGCCGGAACCATTTCCGTGGATGGTCTCGTTTTTGTTAATCCAGCGGATATCCCACCTGCCCGCATCCTTTGGCTCGCGCCAGGCGACATAATCGTCGTCCGAAGCGGCGCCTACACCGGGGACTCAGCCATCATTCGGGAGGAACATTGCCCTGCCATAGCGGGGTTTGACATGGTCGTCACACCGAAGGGCGCCGACCCAGACTTTCTGCAATACGCCTTGTTGAGCGCGCAGGTAAAGGTTTTCCAGCTTGATCTTCTTCGGATGAGGGCTGCACAACCTCACCTCAATTCACAGGAGTTGGGAGATTGCGGCATTCCCCTCCCCACGCTCTCCGAACAACAGGCCATCGCCGCCTTCCTTGACCGGGAAACGGCGAAGATCGACGCGCTGGTGGAGGAACAGCGGCGGCTGATCGCGCTGTTGGCCGAGAAGCGTCAGGCCGTCATCAGCCACGCCGTCACCCGCGGCCTGAACCCCGACGCCCCCCTCAAACCCTCGGGCATTGACTGGCTCGGGGATATTCCCGAGGGGTGGGAGGTGGTGCCGACGGGCTACCGGTATGAAGTCCAACTGGGGCGTATGCTTAACGAAGCGCGATCTTCAGGTGACGACATGCGGCCCTACCTTCGGGTTTTTGACGTTCAGTGGGGGCAAATCAACGTCGACGATCTGCCGCTAATGGACTTCCCGCCAGAGGCAAGATCGCGTTATCGGCTGCGATCGGGCGATCTTCTCGTTAACGAGGGCGGCAGTTATGTCGGGCGCTCCGCGATTTGGCGAGGAGAGCTAGAAGAGTGCTACTATCAAAAGGCTCTGCATCGCCTTCGCCCGCGTAACACAAACAAAGACACGGCCGAGTTCTTCTATTACGTCATGGACATGGCAACCCGGCGAAACGTGTTTATTGCAGGCGGCAATCAGACGACGATTGACCACTTGACGGCGGAACAACTACGCGGTCACAGGTTCGCTTTCCCGCCTATGGATGAACAGTTGACAATTGCCGATTATCTGGCGGAAGAGTTGCCGAAACTCGACGCCCTCACCTCCACCGCCACCAGCGCCATCACCCTCCTGCAGGAACGTCGTGCCGCGCTAATCTCGGCGGCGGTGACCGGCAAGATCGACGTGCGAGACCTTTCCTCCCAATCCCTTCCCGAATGCCTGGAACCCGCGTGACATGGCCACCCACAAGGAAATCGGCTTCGAGGAGGTAATCTGCGCCCATCTCGCCTCGCAGGGCTGGCTCTATTCCGACGGGGACGCGCAGCACTATGACCGCACCCGCGCGCTCTTCCCCGCGGATGTCGCAGCTTGGGCCGAGGCCACGCAACCGAACCCCTGGGCGGAGGCTGTGGTCAAGCATGGCGAGGCGGCGATCCTCGACCGGCTGCGGAAGCTTCTGAACGAGCGCGGCACGCTCGAGGTGCTGCGGCGGGGGATCGACATCGTGGGCCTCAAGGCCCCGCTCGCCCTCGCCCAGTTCCGCCCCGCCATGGGCATGAACCCCGAGATCACCGCCCGCTATCACGCGAACCGGCTGCGGGTGGTGCGGCAGGTGCGCTATTCGGTGGCGAACGAGAAATGCCTCGACCTCGTGCTGTTCCTGAACGGCATTCCGGTGGCGACGGCGGAGCTGAAGACCGACTTCACCCAAGGCGTGCAGGACGCGGTCGACCAGTACCGTTTCGACCGCATGCCGCACGAGAAGGGCCAGGCGCCGGAGCCGCTCCTCTCCTTCCCCGGCGGCGCGCTGGTGCATTTTGCGGTCAGCGACAGCGAGGTAATGATGACGACCCGGCTCGAGGGGCCGGGCACGCGCTTCCTGCCGTTCAACAAGGGCGACCACGGCGCCAAGGGCAACCCGGTGAACCCGCTGGGCCACCGCACCGCCTATCTGTGGGAGGAGATCTGGGCGCGCGACAGCTGGCTCGAGATCCTCGGCCGCTACATGGTCGGCACGCGCGACGCGAAGAAGGCGCTGACGGGGATGATCTTCCCGCGCTTCCACCAGCTTGATGCCACGCGCAGGCTGCGGGCGGCGGTGCTGGAGGAAGGCCCGGGCGGGAAATACCTGATCCAGCACTCGGCGGGCTCCGGCAAGACCAACTCGATCGCCTGGACGGCGCATCATCTGGCCGACCTGCACGACGCGGCGGACGCGAAGGTGTTTTCCTCGGTGGTGGTGGTGTCGGATCGCACCGTGATCGACACCCAGTTGCAGGAGGCGATCTTCGCCTTCGAGCGCACGACCGGCGTGGTGGCGACCATCACCAACGACAGCGGCGCGAAGAGCGGCCAGCTGGCCGAGGCGCTGGCGGGCGGCAAGAAGATCGTGGTCTGCACGATCCAGACCTTCCCGTTTGCGCTGAAGGCGGTGCAGGAGCTGGCCGCGACGACCGGCAAGCGCTTCGCGGTGATCGCGGACGAGGCCCATTCCAGCCAGACCGGCGAGGCGGCTTCAAAGCTGAAGCAGGTGCTTTCGGCCGAGGAACTGGCGGCGGTGGCGGATGGCGGCGAGATCGGCACCGAGGACATCCTCGCCGCGCAGATGGCCGCGAAGGCGTCGAGCGCGCGCATCAGCTTCGTGGCCTTCACCGCGACGCCCAAGGCCAAGACGCTGGAGTTGTTCGGCCGCCGTCCCGATCCCTCGGCGCCCGCCGGGCCGGGCAACCTGCCGGCGCCCTTCCACGTCTATTCGATGCGGCAGGCGATCTAGGAGGGCTTCATCCTCGACGTGCTGAAGAACTACACGCCCTATTCGCTGGCCTTCAAGCTGGCGAGCGACGGGCGGGAGCTGGACGACAAGGAGGTCGAGCGGAGCACCGCGCTGAAGTCGCTGATGGCTTGGGTGAAGCTGCACCCCTGGAACATCAGCCAGAAGGTGGCGATCGTGGTCGAGCATTACCGCGCGATGGTGATGCCGCTGCTCGAGGGCCGGGCCAAGGCGATGGTGGTGGTCGAGAGCCGGAAGGAGGCGGTGCGCTGGCAGCTGGCGATGCAGAGCTACATCGCCGAGAAGGGCTATCCGCTCGGCACGCTGGTTGCGTTCTCGGGCGAGGTGAACGACCCGGAAAGCGGCCCCGACCCGTTCTCCGAGACCAGCAAGGCGCTGAACCCGGGGCTGAAGGGCGACATCCGCGAGACCTTCAAGGGCGCCGGCTTCCACGTGCTGATCGTGGCGAACAAGTTCCAGACCGGCTTCGACCAGCCGCTTCTCTGCGGGATGTACATCGACCGGCGGCTGGC
>NZ_VDEK01000071.1:0-4903 GCF_007668225.1 Cereibacter sediminicola
ACCTGAGCCTCCATGGTTATGCCCAAGTGTCCGGTCGAAACGGGGGCCAGTTCAGTCCTCCGGACCCTCCTCTCGCGTGAGCAGCGGGCCCTGAGGGTCATGTTGGGCGCCGTGAAGACAGGGGCGCTCCTGAGGGCGGACGGAGCGCTCAGCTCGCACGTGGCGGCGGCCGTCGAAGGCACGGAGGCGTGGGCGGCGCTCGGCGAGACGGTGCTCGGCTTGGCGGCCGCCGCTGGTCAGCGTGACAAGGCCGCGGCCTGAACGACGAACGCGTCCTTGAGGCCGCGTCGCGCTAACAACACACATTTGGGTTGTTGGCGCATCATCAACAGATCTCCGCCCTCCACAAGAATGGATGCTTAGGGCGCGGTCATGCGCCGGAAGCGCTTGAAGTGCCAGTCGAGCGGTTGCCGGGCGACCCGGTGAACCACAGGCTTGTCATGCAGTCCATCGAGGAACTCCTTGTCGCGCAGCCTGTCGGCCAATTGAAGCCGCCCGGTCGCCGGATCAATGCTAACGAGGAACACATCGAAGAGCGCATGGATATCGCTCCTCAGCAAGAGGCTGTTGTCGGCGCGCTCGAAAAGCGGGTATCCAGTGTGCGGAACCACGTGCGCCGCCTCCAAGACTTCTTCGACATCGCACTCCGTAAAAACGCAGCGACCGCCGTAGCGAAGCATTGCCGCCTCTCGGAACGCCCGCTGTCCAGGTCGTTCCTTCACCAAGCGTTTCCGGCGCGCGGCGACGGCCTCCTCAATCGCCGATCCATGAGCTTCCAAGGCTTGCGCCCAGCCCGGATCTTCGCTGTCCGGGTGCGGGCTGCCGATCCGCTGCATCAACGCAAGCAGCTCGTCATGCTGCGCGTCGTCCATCAGCCACGCGCGTGACCCTCGTGAACGATTCAACTTATGCAGGTAGGGGAAGTCGCCGAGAAGGTCTTTGATCCGCTTGAAATTAAACGGCCTCTGCAGGCGCTGCACGTCGTGAAGCACGACGGCGATCCCGCGTTCTTCCCACGGCCGGACCGCCTGGGCCCTTGCCAAAGCTGTCATCCCGCGTCCCTTCCCGTACCTGTCTTCTTCGTGGCACCAGATGTAGAGGATATCTCCCGAGGAGATCCGCGGGCCGGTCTTCGGAGTTGCCATAATATCCGCGCCAGGTTCAACTCTGGCGGAAGGCTTGTTTTTGGCCTCCGTCACGAAGACCTCACCCCCCTCCCACTGCACGTCGGTATCTGGCCGGCATATTCCGGCGGGCGCGTGCTTCGAACCGTCTATCTTTACAATGAACCGTGCCAATCATCACTCCCATGATCATTCGGCCGAACGGATCAAAATGGTTTCAACCTGACGACCTGTTCCTGCGCTGCCGCGCGCGCCGTATCAGCCGGAATGGCAGCACACAGGTCGGAGAAGAGCGTAGACATCTTGCGAGGCTTTGCCAACCCGATCAATTCCTAACCTACGGCTCAAATCGCGACAACTTGGCGCCCGCCCTTCCACTTGACGATGCACCGACTCAACAGGATGGTCGCAAAGTAGCGTGTTGGTTGAGTGGTAAACGGTATGTCGCTTTCGCAGAACGAGATCCGGGCGCGAGCCGCGCAGTTCGCAAAGAGTTGGGCGGGGCATGGCTACGAAAAGGGGGAGACGCAACTCTTCTATCAGGCCTTCTTCGCCGTGTTCGGCGTACCAGTTCGGCGAGTGGCCTCCTTCGAACAGCCGGTCAAATGCCTCGGCGCCAAGCGCGGCTTCATAGACCTCTTCTGGAAAGGAGTGCTGCTGGTCGAACAGAAGAGTGCGGGGCGTGATCTGAAGAAGGCGAAGACACAAGCACTCGATTACTTCCCCGGCCTTTCTGACAAGGAGCTCCCAAGGTTCCTCCTGTTGAGCGACTTTCAGACCTTCGAGCTGACGGATCTGGATACAGGCGAGGAGGTCTCTTTCGCTCTTGCGGACCTGCCGAAGCATGTCGAACGCTTCGGCTTTATTACCGGCCGCGAGAGGAAAGTGTTCAAGGATCAGGATCCCGTCAACATCGAGGCCGCTGAGCTCGTTGGACACCTTCACGATGCGCTGGAGGCGTCCGGCTATGTCGGTCACGACCTGGAGCGGTTCCTCGTCCGGATCGTGTTCTGCTTGTTCGCGGACGACACCGGCATCTTTGAGCCTCGGGGGATCTTCGAAGACTTAATTGAACTTCGGACCGCTATCGACGGATCCGATCTAGGCGGCTGGCTGACCATGCTCTTCCAGACGCTCGACACGAAGACCGCGGCTAGGCCCATCACCCTCGACGAGGATCTTGCGCAGTTCCCGTACGTGAACGGCACGCTTTTCCGAGACAACCTGCGCCTGCCGGCGTTCAACTCGAGCATGCGGGAGAAGCTGATCGAGGCGGCAAGATTTGACTGGTCGCAGATCTC
Source organism: Cereibacter sediminicola (assembly GCF_007668225.1). Classification (NCBI taxonomy): domain Bacteria; kingdom Pseudomonadati; phylum Pseudomonadota; class Alphaproteobacteria; order Rhodobacterales; family Paracoccaceae; genus Cereibacter; species Cereibacter sediminicola. The sequence continues at coordinate 2,426 of NZ_VDEK01000071.1, forward strand.
GCCGGCCATCTTCGGGTCGCTTTTCCAGTCGGTGATGAACCGCGACGAGCGGCGCAACCTCGGGGCGCACTATACGAGCGAGGCAAATATCATGAAGGCCTTTCGCCCGTTGTTCCTTGACGGGCTAAGGGCGGAATTCAAGAAGCTGAAGGATAGCAAGGGAACGCGCAGGAAGAGCGAGCTTCAAAAATTCCAGGATCGGCTAGGAAAGCTGAACTTTTTCGACCCAGCGTGCGGGTGCGGTAACTTCCTCATCATCTCCTACCGCGAACTCCGGCTGCTCGAGATCGAGGTCGTAAGGGAGCTGATCGACTACCAGCGTGACAGCTTCGGCCAATTCTCGGCACCCCTTGATGTCTCCAGCCTGTCGAAAGTCAACGTGGACCAGTTCCACGGGATCGAGATTGACGAGTTCGCCTCGCGTATTGCCGAGACCGCATTGTGGATGATGGACCACATCATGAACGTGGCGCTCAGTCTAGAATTTGGACCCTACTACACGAGGATCCCGCTAACGCGGTCGCCTCACATCCTGCAGTCAAATGCGCTTGAGGCGGACTGGTCCATCTTCCTCCCGCCGGCAAAATGCTCCTTCGTCCTAGGCAATCCACCATTCCGCGGTCACCAGTGGCGCACTCCTACCCAGCAGGCCGACATGGAAAGGATTTGGGGCACAGCAGGGCAGTTTAACCGCCTAGACTATGTCACGTGCTGGTTCAGGAGAGCCATTGAATACGCCGCGCTGAATTCCGAAATCGACATCGCACTCGTATCCACCAATTCGATCACCCAGGGCGAGCAATGCGGCATCCTCTGGCCCTGGATATTCTCTAAAGGTGTCAAAATTATCTTCGCCCATAGGTCGTTCCAATGGAACAGCGAGGCTAGGGGTAAAGCCGCTGTTCACTGCGTGATCGTCGGGATGACGTTCAAGGACGACATAAGGCCAACGATATTCGAGTACGATCATGTTCGCGGAGATCCTCATGCGACATCCGTCGGCCGGATAAACGGATACCTGATCGACGGCCCGCAGTACGCTGTCCCTTCACGATCGAGACCACCGACCGGCCGGCTGCGCATGACTAAAGGCAGTCAGCCCACTGACGGAGCAAGAATCCGGGCGCAGGGCGGGGGGTATATCACACGCAGCAACCTGATCATGGATGAGGGACAACGCACCGAGTTCATGGCCCGGCTAAAAAGCGATCTGAAGGGCACCGGCCACGACCTAAAAGACTTTCGCCGCTTCGTCCGTCCATACGTTGGTGGCGACGAACTGATCTCAGGCAATTGGCGGTGGTGCCTCTGGTTGAAGGACGCAAAGCCGTCTGAGCTCAGGGCGTCTGCTGCCATTCAAGAGCGGCTCGCTAGGGTGCGTGAGGGTCGGCTGCTGAGCCCGACTCCCAGCGTGCGGGACTTCGCGAAGCTACCTTGGTTATTCACGCAAGACCGGCAGCCTGACACTTCTTACCTTGCCCTGCCCGAGGTTTCTTCCGAAACGCGGGAATACATCCCGTTGGCCATCCTGCAGCCCGACGTGATCGCGTCGAACAAGCTCCAGATGATTGTGGGCGGAGGGCTCTTATACTTCGGCATTTTGACCTCGGCTATGCACATGGCTTGGATGCGGACGGTGACAGGAAGAATGAAGAGCGACTACAGCTACGCTCCGGCCGTTTACAATAGCTTTGTGTGGCCGGCGATGACCCGCCTTGACGAGAGCAGGATCGAACGTTTGGCGCAGGCCGTGCTCGACGAACGCGAAAAGTTTATGGCGCAGGGCCAGACGCTCGACGACCTCTATGATCCTGATGTGATGCCCGAAGACCTTCGTGCCGCGCACGATGCGCTGGATAAGGCGGTCGACCGATTGTATCGGCGGGGGGGGTTCCGATTTGAGCGGGAGCGTGTGGAGCACCTCTTTTCGCTGTTTGACACCGGATCTGCCCCATTGGACACGACCCGGCAGGAATCCGTTCGACGCCGAAGGGCGGCCTGACGCTCAAGCCTGTGGACAACTGGTTGCCGCACACCGAGGGTGCCGTATCCTGCAGCCGTTAACCCGACTGCAGGCCCACGATGAATACGGCATTCATGCTTTTGGCTCTATACGATGGCGCTCCGATCGTACCGGTTGACGCCGTGTGCCGCGATTTCTTCAGCCACCTGTCGCCCGTGAAGTTCCTGGCGAAGGTCGATCGAGGGGAAATCTCCATCCCAGTTGTCCGGATCGAGGCGAGCCAGAAGTCTGCTAAGGGTGTCCACATTTCCGATCTGGCATCGTGGATCGACGAGCGGCGCGCGATCGCTGTTAGAGAGTGCAAGGCGCTCGCTGGAAGCGGCGCTCGAGCGCACTTGACGACATAGAGATCGGGAAGCACGGTACCCCTGACAACCTGGGGGGCATGTCTTGTTGAAAAGTAAGGCTCCGCCGAGGGCCGCCTGCCGGGGCCTAGTTTCATGACTTACGTCATG
>NZ_VDEK01000072.1:0-4886 GCF_007668225.1 Cereibacter sediminicola
TCATGGCCGATGAGAAAAGCCGGTAAGTCAAGACGGCCCTCGGCGTCAGCTTACGGTCCAGCCGGACGCCGAAGCGGTCGACGGTCTGCGGATCGAGATCCGCGGCGATCTCGGGCATCTGCTCGGCTCGGGCGACGGGGGAATGCAGGAAAACCTCCCGGAGGAGGTTCTGGTGTCTGCGTGTCAGATTTCGTTGGTTGCGGGGGCAGGATTTGAACCTGCGGCCTTCAGGTTATGAGCCAGATTTCCCACAACATCTAGAGCCTTGATTGTTGACGCGTTTTCCGGCCTAGTCTCCTAGACGGCTGTTTTATTGTGGCTATCTGGCGCGACCGCCTGTTACTCGCCGCCAGCCAACGACAAAAACAGCCACAAGACGTGTTGACACAGTGTTGACATGAGGGAGCGCCGAGATGCCGGAGAAACTGACCGAAGCCGCCGCCCGGAAGGCCCTACCGCCCGTGCGCGGGCAGGCCATGCTGTGGGACGCGGAGGTGAAGGGCTTCGCCCTGCGCATCACTCCCGGCGGGGCCAAGTCCTTCATCCTGGACTACCGCGCCGAGGGGCGGCAGCGCCGGATCACCATCGGCGCATGGCCCGACTGGACGGTGGCCGCCGCGCGCCAGACCGCGAAGGACATGAAGCGCGAGGTCGATCTCGGCCACGACCCGATGGGCGAGCGGCAGGCACAGCGCGATGCGCCGACGGTACAGGAGATGTGGGAACGCTACGGGCGACGCAGGACGTCCGGGACTTCGGCATTGTCGTCTCGGAGCAGGACGCCGACCAGATCGAGCGCACGAACGACGCGATCTCGCGCCTCGGCCTGATCTGGCGCGGCGTCTCGAACCAGCTGGCGGTCGCCGCCGCCCCCGCGCTCGAGGCGGTGGCGGACGCCATGGCGGCGATGGCCCGTACCACTGGCCCGCTCGGCATGGCCATTCAGGGGCTGTTCGAGAACCTCGGCCGGCTGACGACCTATGCCACCACCTTCGCCGCGTTCCTCGCTGGCCGCTGGGTGGCCGGGCTCGCCGCGGCGGCGCTCTCCGTCAAGGGCCTTGCCACGGCGCTGGTGGTCCTGCGTGGCGCGCTGATCCGCACCGGCATCGGCGCGCTCATCGTCGGCGCGGGCGAGCTCGTCTACCAGTTCACCCGCCTCGTCTCCGGCGCTGGCGGCTTCGGCAACGCCATGAGCCTGCTTAAGGACGTGGCGGTCGAGGTCTGGAACCGCGTCTCGCTCAGCGCCAGCGCCGCATGGGCGCGCGTCGAGTCGGGCTGGGCCTCGGCGCAGGCGGTGATCTACGACGGCCTGCAGGGCGCCACGGACGCGGTGGTGGGCTGGGGCAACAGCGCGGTCGGGACATTCCAGGGCGCCTTCGACGCGGTGAAGGCAATCTGGGGCGCGCTACCGCAGGCGATTGGGGACTTCGTCTTCCAAGCGGCCAACGGGCTGATCGGCGGCGTCGAGTCGATGCTGAACGCGGTCGTCACCCGCATCAACTCGTTCATCGAGACGCTGAACAGCGCGCTGGCGCTATGGGTGGGCCTACCGAGTGCTGGACGCTCAGTACATCCGAACACGCCGCTTTTCCGGAGCCGTTCCCCAACGGCGACGTCGTGTGTTCGTTGTCGGATATCTTGGAGACTGGCGACCTCCTGCGGCGGTACTTTTTGACCCCGAAAGCCTGCGCGGGAATCCTCCGCCGCGCCGGGAACCGGGGCAAGGACCTGCCCCAACTCTTGCGGCACGCACTAGAGGCGGTGGTGGCCTCGGGACAGACTTCGATCTCGACGGAGGATTGATCCCGCAGGGCTTCGGAGGCGGCAACACATCCGGGCCCATCGACGTGGCCGCGTGCCTCACCGCCAAGGGCCAGCGGATAGACTTCGAGGTGGAGACGATGGTTGCCCAGGCCATCGCGTTCGACTGCAAGGGCAGCGAGGCGCAAGTGGACGAAAGCGGCGCGACGCCGACGCTTCGGGCGATGGGGCATGCGGGATCGCACGCCAACGCAGGTGGTCAGCTGGCGGTGGCGTTCGACCTTCGCGGCCGAGAGGGCGGCGAGATGCCGGAGGGCCCGCATGACACCGCAAATATCCGAGCGGCCTCGGGTGGCTCGAGCCGGTCATACATCGCGACGCGCTGGGCGGTGCGACGGCTGACGCCGCTCGAGTGCGAGCGCCTGCAGGGCTTCCCCGACGGTTACACGGACGTGCCTTACCGGAAGCGGAACTGGACGCCCGACGGACCACGCTACAAGGCGCTGGGCAACAGCATGGCGGTGAACGCGATGGAGTGGCTTGGGCAGCGGATCGACCACGTCCGCGCGCTCCTCTAGGGTGAGGCATGGACACCCTGACGCCAGAACAGAGAAGCGAGCGGATGAGCCGGGTGCGTGGCCGCGACACCAAGCCAGAACTGCTGGTGCGCCGCCTTTCGCACGCCATGGGCTATCGCTACAGGCTCCATCGTCGAGACCTGCCGGGAGCGCCAGACCTCGTCTTTCCGTCGCGCAAGAAGGTAATCTTCGTGCACGGCTGCTTCTGGCATCGGCACCAAGACCCGGCATGTCCTCTCGCCCGGCTTCCTAAATCGAAGCTGGACTTTTGGGGCCCGAAGCTGGAAACGAATAGAAAACGGGACGAGCGTAATCTCGCCCTGCTCGCGGGACTCGGATGGGACGTCCTCGTAATCTGGGAATGCCAGACGAAGAACCGGGAGGAATTGCAGGCACGGATCGGGGAGTTCCTGGGATGATGAGATCGGTCGAGCTGTTCGTGGGTGCTGGTGGCCTTGGCATCGGCGTCAGCCAAGCAGGCTTTCGACCGGCCGCCGTCATGGACTGGGACCGCTGGGCCTGCGACACCCTCCGCGAGAACAAGGAGCGCGGGCTCGATCCCATTGCGCACTGGCCGATCCATGAGGGCGACGTGCGGCAGTTCGACTTCGGGGCCGTCGGCGGCTCCGTCGATCTGGTGACGGGCGGACCGCCCTGCCAGCCGTTTTCGATGGGTGGGCGCCACCGCGCCTTTCTCGATAGCCGGGACATGTTCCCGCAGGCGATCCGAGCGGTGCGCGAGCTTCGACCGAAAGCCTTCATCTTCGAGAACGTGAAGGGGCTCACGCGCAGCAGCTTCGCGAACTACCTCGAGTACATCCGCCTGCAGCTGACCTATCCCGACCTCGTCGCGAAGAAGGACGAGGAATGGCTGGCGCACCTTGCCCGCCTCGAGGACCACCACACCAAGGGGACCGACAAGGGCTTGCGCTACCGGGTGGTGATGCGAGTTCTGAACTCGGCCAACTACGGCGTCCCGCAGCGGCGCGAGCGCGTCTTCCTCGTCGGCTTTCGCGCCGACACCGGAATCGAGTGGCACTTCCCGAAGCCGACCCACTCGCGGGATGCGTTGCTCTGGTCGCAGTGGCGGGACGAGGTCTATTGGGACCTGCATCGCGTCGCCAAGAAGGATCGTCCGGATGGCGGCGCGGCGCAGGCACGGGCCTTGAAGATCGCTGACCGGCCGCTGGACGAGCCGTGGCTGACTGTTCGTGACGCGATCTCCGATCTGCCGGATCCAGAACACGCGCCCGGAACGGCGCTGGGCTTCCACGATCACAGGTTCCAGCCCGGTGCCCGCTCCTATCCGGGGCACACGGGAAGCCCGCTGGACGAGCCCGCCAAGACGCTGAAGGCGGGCGTGCACGGCGTGCCTGGTGGCGAGAACATGCTGCGCAGGCCGGATGGCTCGGTTCGCTATTTCACGGTGCGCGAGAGCGCGCGGCTGCAAACCTTCCCCGACGACATGGTGTTCCACGGATCGTGGACGGAGACGATGCGACAGCTCGGCAACGCGGTGCCATGCCAGCTGGCGCGCATCGTGGCTTCCGGCGTCCGGGACAAGCTGAACGCGGCCTAGATCGGCGCCCCGTGAGCGTACTGCCGGTTTTCCTTGTAGAGGATCACGTGGCTCACGAAATAGGTTGCTTGCCAGCCAGCGGGCAGAGCCGCAACGATCAGGCGCATCGCGTCGCGCACCGAGAGCGGGCCAGCCGGGACGGTGATGGTCGCGGCCGGAAGGTCAGGGTGCGGGCGTGTTCGGAACGCGTGACTTCCCTTGGCGCCAAGCTCGAGCTCGAAGCGCAGCGTGTAGGGCAGCGCGATCTTAAGAGCCACCAGCGCCTCGTGCGCGGTGATCTGGCCCGGCTCGAGGACCTCAAGGGGACTGTCGATATCGATTGGGAAGCGCGCGTCAAAGCCCTGCTCGGGCTTGTTCGTCGTCTCGCGCTCGCGCCCGGGATCATTCGACCCGAAGCCTGATCCGTTCCACTCGGAACCGTAGTGGGCAATCACTCTGGACTCGATATCCATCGCGGTCAGAACGAGGATCTGCGCGGCCTTGAACTGGACGTCCTCGGGGCGCACGTTCCGCCGCTGCTCGAACTTCCGGGCGTGGCGGGCGAGGCGCGTTCGCAGGCCAGCCTCGGCGTCGGTTTTCCCGACGTAGCGCACCTCGCCATCGTGGATCAGAAGATACACCCCTTGGGCGTCAGGGAGCGCCTGGGCGTTGTCGAGCGTCAGCGGCGCGCTGCCCATGGCATCAAGCGAGGGGATGAGCTGGTTCATGACCGCGCCCATCAGGTCCAGCTCGAATGCGATGAATCCGTCCGCCACTCGCCACTCCGATTCCCTTGCTCTCCCAGATGCTTAGCACGTCGGGATGATCCGCGCACTCTGGCGCGGCCAGAATCTTGAGTCATGCTTGAGTCACGACGAAAGGCCCCGGCGAAGCGCGCGGGGCCTGTTCGTAAGTCTTTGGAATGTCGGCGGGATTTGGTTGCGGGGGTAGGATTTGAACCTACGACCTTCAGGTTATGAGCCTGACGA
>NZ_VDEK01000073.1:0-4394 GCF_007668225.1 Cereibacter sediminicola
CGTGGGTGGCGCGAGCGAGGCAGGCCAAATCCAGCCTTTTGCTGTCGAACTTCGGATACCCAGCTTCGCGTAGCTCATCATCGAGCTCGATCAGCGCCTCGAGACGCCCTATCAACGCCTCACGCGCCACCTCTGGCGGCGGATAATATCGTTCGACGCTGTGGATGAGGTTTGCTGGCATGTTTGACCGTCAGACCTTGGCCTGAGCGGCTATGGCTCGGCGAGCCTTCATCATCTCGGCCAAGTCTGCGCCCTGCTGATCGAAGAAGCCGGGTGGCCAACTCGTGAGCTCGGCTGCCTTGTCCATTGTGATCGGGTGAAGGATGGGCTGGCCCGGGCCCTCTCCGAGCGACAGGAATACAAAGTTCGCATCATCGTGCGGGATGATGTCCCGCAACACAGCTAGGCGGACACCGTTCAGGACATTCTCGCTATGGGTCTCGACAAGGACCTGAACGCCCGCCGAGGCCACCGAGGCGAGGAAGATTCCAATTGCGGTCTGAGCGCCGGGATGGAGGTGGGCCTCAGGGTTCTCGACGATCAGCATCGTTCCTGGAGCCGCGAGCAGCCCACTCACGACCACCGGCAGGGCATAACTGATTCCGAAGCCCGTGTTGGCTGGGGGAAGTGCTTTCGCCGTCGCGCCCCGCCGGCCGATCGCCATTTGCACCCGATTAAGATCAGGATGAGGCGTCGTGAAAATCTGTGCTCCCGGCACCATCCGCCCCATCCAGGCTTCAAGCTGGACACGAAAGAGTTTGGATTCAGGTTCGATACATAAGGTCGGCGCTACGATGCGGCTCTCCGCCTCTGCCTGAGAAATCGCGAAGGCCGTGAATTCACCTTCGTATCCAGTGGAGGTGAAGAGCTGGTCGGCCATCGGCTGCAGGTCACGCGGACCGACCCGCTCTGCGACGAGGTAGTGAAATTCTCGTTGGAAGATTGAGAAGACGCTCGCGCGCTCGAGCAGGTCCTCCGACGCCTCTACGCAAGCAATACTCGTCGTTGGCTTGGTAGTGCTCGCCTCGAAGCCACACATGATACATTCGGTGTCGTTGCTGGACACTCCCAGAACAACAGTGTCAGAGTCGATGTCCGCGTTCGTGAGTGTGGCACTATTCCCTAAGCTGAGCCTATACGTGTCATTGAGATGAATACTAAAAAGCTGACGCTTCCCATCAGTACGATCAACGGCCCCGGCTAGCAGACGGGCTTGATCGCCAGCCTGACGGAGAAGCAGCAACGCCTGAATCACGCTCGACTTGCCGACACCATTTCCGCCGCTCAGCACGGTAAGCCGTTTGAGTGGTATTTTCACTTTCTGGAAACATTTGAAATTAGTCAGGTGAATGTCGTTAATCATCCGATATGCTCCGTGCAGAGGGTTCGAGCCTTTTCGAACGCATAGAGCAACCGACGCCGATCATTCGTTCCAAACGAGACGCTGTCATAATAGTTGGAGTCCCCGTCGAGTTCTTGAGCAACGATCTCGGCAAAACTCCCGGGCTTGACCGTCTGAACCTCCGACTCTTCCAGCTCGGCTAGCACTACCGACCAAGTCGTAAACAGAGAGTTGTTCATAAGCCTGCGTCGGGCACCCGGGAGAAGGTCATTCGGACTGCATTTCCGGAATGCGAAGGCGCCGAAGAGGTGCGAGCTATTGCGCATGCCGCGCTCGAAGGCGGGGACCAGTTTATCGAACGCGCCCGGATTGCGATTGAGCGTCTCGATCGTTTGGTCGAGAAAGCGCTCCATGTTACCGGCATATGGCGCCTGATACTCAAGGTCCGACAGTCGGAACGCCGCGAAGCGAAGCGCGATCTCCTGATCCTGCATGCGCACGGTGCCCACGCTCGAGCAAGTTGCCGCCAGAAAGTCTGGTGACCGGGACAGGCTGTGCAAGAGCTTCCGTGTCTCCGGCGACGACATGCAGTTGCGGATTTCCTGAGCGTTGAGCGGCCGACCGCCCTGATTAATACGTTTGAAAATATCGAATTTTACGTCTACCGGCGTCTGGGCATCGATGATGTTCATCATGATCTGCGTCTGCATAATCCGCTTTCGGTAACGCTGGTCGATGCAGCGCCCCGGATCGTCGTGGCGGAAGACCTTGCCCTCCTCGTCCTTAAGATACTCCAGTTCGCGCAAACGCAGTTTGTTGTCGAGGAATTGCTCGATGACGGTGAGCCGCTGCAGTCCGTCGACCACCTGCAGGCGTCCCTCATAGTCCTGGGCGAGGTAAAATACTGGCAGTGGAATGCGCAGCATTATCGATTCTATGAGTCGCGACCGGGCGCCAACATCCGTCCACACAAATTGGCGCTGGAAATCGGGCGACAGGTTGATGTCGCCGTCCTTGATCATGTCGTAGACGAGGCTGATATTGAAAGGCTTCGTGTCGACTCGGATGAACTCCGGATCGTAGGGGAAGGGCTCGGACGAGCCGTCTGCGGATTCCTCAGTGACCTCTATGCCCGCAGCCTCTTGGATTGATCGCTCCGCGAACGCCTGTATGAACGCTTCGCCGATCTCGTCCGGCGTCGATCCGATATCCCCGGACATTTCGACGCCCACGATGCGGCCGGCTTCCGTCGTGGTGATCGTAAGTTCATGCAAAACGTCTTCCGCGGTCCAGCGGCAAAGCCCGTCGGACTGCGACTTGTCCAGTCGCAGTCCGACAGATGCTGGTTCTCCCGACGCGAGGCGGATACGAATTTGCAAGGTGTACTCCAACAAAGAATCTGACCGATATATATCGGCAGCGTTCGAAACAATCTACCGCCCTGCGTGTACAGCGGGCGGCAGCTAAGGCCCGCGTAGCCGACCCTGGTTTTGCCCCCGTTTCACCGGACACTCAGGCGTTTGCGGTTTGGGCTGCGATGAACTCGCGGGGCGAGCGCATTTTCAGCCCTGAATGCGGGTGGTTTTCGTTGTAGTCCTCCATCCAGGCGCCGATCAATCCGAGAGCGGTCTGTGCGTCCGGCAATGGCGTCACCTGGACGTAATCGCGCTTCAGCGTCTTCACGAAAGCCTCCGAGATGCCGTTGCTCTGCGGGCTCTGGACCGGGGTGAAGCAGGGCTTCAGACCGAGTTGGCGGGCGAAGATCTGGGTGTCCTTCGCGATGTAGTCCGGCCTGAACAACACCGAAGTGGTTGATTCAGTGCGTGAAAGCCGAGGTTTCTGTCGCCATGGCCTGCAGGATTTCTTAGGATTCGGTCCAGAACCCTGCAATTCCGGTCCGTCGCATGAAGCACCGTCCCCGTCCACCCGAGCAGAACGATCTCTTCCGGCCGCGTCTTGTCGACATGATCGACATGCGCCACGAGCTGGTCACGCTGGCGGGGCTGATCGACTGGGAGTTCTTCGAGCGCGAATGGGCCGGGTTCTTCCCGTCCACTACGGGTCGTCCGGCGACGTCGCCGCGGCTGGTCGCTGGTCTGCTCTATCTGCAGCACGCGTTCCGGCTCTCGGACGAGGCCGCGGTCGCCAGGTGGGTGGAGAACCCGTACTTCCAGCACTTCACCGGCGAGACCTTCTTTCAGCACCGTCCGCCGATCGACCCCACCTCGCTCACCCGCTGGCGGAAGCGGATCGGGGAAGAGGGCGTAGAATGGCTGCTGACGAAGACCATCGAGGCGGGTCGCAAGTCCGGCGCGGTCGAGGACGCGAGTCTGGACGAGGTCGCCGTCGACACGACGGTCATGGAGAAAAACATCGCGCATCCGACGGACTCCCGGCTCTACGAGCGGGCGCGGCGCCAACTGGTGGATCTGGCGCGCGAGGCCGGGATCGAATTGCGGCAGAGCTACGCGCGCCTCGCGCCGCGGCTGGCGACGCAGGTCGGCCGCTATGCGCATGCGAAGCAGTTCCGGCGCATGCGCAAGGCGTTGAGAACGCTGAGGGGTTACACCGGCCGCGTGATGCGGGACATCCGGCGGCAGTTCGACGAGATCCCCGAGGGACCGCTGCGCGAGCAAGTGCTCGACAAGCTCGCATTGGTGTCCCGGCTGCTCCACCAGCGGCCGAAGGACCCGGGCAAGATCTATTCGCTCCATGAGCCTGAGGTCGACTGCATCTCGAAAGGCAAGGCCCGCGTCCGCTACGAGTTCGGCACCAAGGTCAGCATCGCGACCACGCTGAAGGGCGGGTTTGTGGTGGGCACGCGCTCGCTGCCGGGGAACCCTTACGACGGCCACACCCTCGGTGAGGCGCTGGAGCAGGTGGCCATCCTCACCGGCCGCCCAGCCAAACGCGCCGTTGTCGATCGCGGTTACAAGGGTCACGCCGTCGAGCACACCCATGTCCTGATCAGCGGCACCCGCCGCGGGCTGACCCCGGCGCTGGCGAAGGCGCTCCGACGGCGCAGCAGCATCGAGCCCGAGATCGGCCACAT
>NZ_VDEK01000074.1:0-3711 GCF_007668225.1 Cereibacter sediminicola
GCTCATGGAGCGAATAGATCTTGCCCGGGTCCTTCGGCCGCTGGTGGAGCAGCCGCGAGACCAGCACGAGCTTGTCCAGAACCCGCTCGCGCAGCGGCCCCTCGGGGATCTCGTCGAGCTGCCGCCGGATGTCCCGCATCACGCGGCCGGTATAGCCCTTGAGCGTTCTCAATGCCTTGCGCATGCGCCGGAACTGCTTCGCATGAGCATAGCGGCCGACCTGCGCCGCCAGCCGCGGCGCCAGGCGCGCGTAGCTCTGGCGCAACTCGATGCCGGCCTCCTGCGCCAGATCCACCAGCTGTGCCCGCGCCCGGTCGTAGAGCCGGGAGTCGGTCGGGTGCGCGATGTTCTTTTCCATGACGGTGGTGTCGACGGCGATCTCGTCGAGGCTCGTGTCATCGACGGCGCCGGACTTGCGACCAGCCTCGATGGTCTTTGTCAGCAGCCACTCCACGCCTTCCTCACCGATCCGCTTCCGCCACCGAATGAGCGAGGTCGGGTCGATCGGCGGGCGATGCTGAAAGAACGTCTCGCCGGTGAAATGCTGAAAGTAGGGGTTCTCGACCCAGCGGGCGACCACGGCTTCGTCCGAGAGCCGGAACGCGTGCTGCAGGTAGAGCAGCCCCGCGACCAGCCGCGGCGAGGTCGCCGGCCGTCCGGTCGTGGACGGGAAGAACCCGGCCCATTCGCGCTCGAAGAACTCCCAGTCGATCAGCCCCGCCAGCGTGACCAGCTCGTGACGCAGGTCGATCATGTCGACGAGACCCGGCCGGACAAGATCGTTCTGCTCGGGCGGACGGGGACGGTGCTTCATGCGGCAGACCCAAATGGCAGGGTTCCGGGCCGGGTCCTACGAAATCCTGCAGGCCATGGCGACTGAAACCTCGGGTTCTCCCCGCCAGATCAACCACTTCACGGTTGTTCAGGCCGGACTACTTCAGCGGCACCGAGATCCTTGCCTGCCACGAGGCCGGCATCACCACGACCGTGCCGCGGCCCCTGACCTCCGGCAACGAGACCAAGGGCATGTTCGTGAAGACGGACTTTCTCTACGACCCGGAGCGCGACATCTACACCTGCCCGGCTGGCAACGAGTTGACCTACCGTAGCACCCGCGAGGAAGGCGGCCTGCAGGTCCGGCGATACTGGGTCAACGACTGCCGGACCTGTCCCATCCAGCACCGCTGCACGAGCGGCACGGAACGGCGGATCACCTGCTGGGAGCACGAGCACCTGATCGACGCGATGCGGGAGCGCCTCGCCCGGGATCCCGACCTGATGACGCTCCGGCGCCGCACGGTCGAGCATGTCTTCGGCACCCTCAAGGCGTGGATGGGCACGACCCACTTCCTGACGCGGCGCCTGAAGAACGTCCGGACGGAGATGGCGCTGAACGTGCTGGCCTACAACATGAAGCGGATGGTCTCGTTGATCGGCGTTCGGAGCCTGATGGAGGCGATTCCCGGCTGATCGGCGGAACGAGCGCCGCTATTTGCAACGACGAGCCCCACGCGGCTCCTGCCGCCGCCGAACCATCCCCAGATCCGCTTGCCAGAAATCCACCCGGCCGGGCGCAGGGCCGCTCCCAACGAACGTCAGGCCAGGAGTTTCCACACAGCCTCGGCCGTCTACCGACCAACACCAGCCGCGCTCCGGCTCCTCGCGGAGCAGCCCTGCGCCGCGAATTGGGGCGGCCATCACTGCGGCAAACGATGCGCAGAGATCTGTTGAACATAATCGTGACCGGAAGTAGCGTTTTTCTCATGCTCCCGCGTCGGAAGCTGCTCGAAGGATCTTTCGGGTAGGTCCATTTGCAAGCACTTCCGGCGCAGGCCACTATTACGACCAGCTCCCTGGGATAGGCTTTTAGGTTAAAGAGACTTAGCTCTATAGTAGTAGGATTTACAAAAATGCTATATCAGCGGAAGGGCACAACCAAAGCGAGCATCACGCGTGAACTCCCGGACGTAGGTGCAATGAGGATATACATTTCTGCACTTGCCGCCAGCCTGGGTTTCCTTTTCCTGATGGGGGTACTGCAAGCGGATCGACCGCTCTGGCAGGACGAATCCTTGCTGCTCACCAATCTGGGTCAAGATTGGTGGCACTATTTCAGCGCCCTCCCCTATCACGATCAGGCGGCCCCGCCTTTCACTTTAATCCTGCTGGACATGTTGTGGCGAGTTACTGGCGGTGACCTTCCCCTGATGCGCCTGGCGCTGCTCATGACCACCTCCGCCTGCCTCGCCGCCGTGGGAGCATATGCAGCGCGCGGTGGCTCGGCAGGCGTGGTTTTGGCAGTGGCAATTGTGGCTCTTTCTCCAACGACGCTCAGATACGCGACCGAAATCAAGCATTATATCTTTGAGCTTCTTGCAGCACTTGTTCTTGTGTCCACTGCAATTTCTCTGAGACTCCGGGGAAGGACTGAGCCGTTCGTGTACGCCGCCCTAGCACTGCTCCTCTCGTTTTTTTCCTTCTCAGCCATGCTGGTTGCAGTCGTTGTCTTGGCTGATGTCGTGCTGTTCCGTGTGAAAAATGTGGAACGACGGCGCTGGGTAATCGCGCTTGGGTTGTTCGCCGTCGTATGGGGGCTGCTGTACCTCGGCATATTCCTCCCAATCACCCATCTTCAGCTTTCAAACTATACCGACACGTACCAAGGCAGCTTGCTGCTCGAGCTGCTGCAGAACCGTCCTGGATCGGTTGGCCGCCGAATTCTCTACGTGGCCGGCCAACCCATCTTCGCCATCCTCGGCGCTGCAATTTTACTGATCGGGCTGGTGTTGCTCAATCGGGCAAAGCCATCCGCACTCGCTCAGCATGCTTTCGCGGCATTGCGCGCGGCACATGGAGCGCCGGTGCGGATATGGTTGGGACTGACAGCCCTAATACTCATCCTGTCACTCCTTGGCCTTTATCCCCTGTCCAGTTCGCGCCAGCTTCTGTTCACGATGGCGCCCTCGGCAATAGCGCTGGCTTCCCTCTTTGTCGGAGTTCTTGGACAATCCAGAAACACTGGCAGGCTAGCCGCTGCGCTTGCCTTGGTTCTACTCCCCGGAGCTGCCATGGAGTTTAAGAAAACCGTCAGCGGCGACTACATCTTCCAAGACACGACGGCATTGTACAAGTTCCTGCGCAGTAATAGTGACGTCACCGTCATACCGAACTTGCTGTTCGAGCCCACCTTGAGACTCTTTGTTGGCCAAGACGGTGCCTCCCGTCTGCGGATCGTCGGGCTGCTATCCCCTGCGTCGGGTCCTATGGAGTCTACGGATGAAGTTGTCGCGCGCCTCAAGGATACCGACGCCAGCCTACCGGCCCATATCTGGCATGCGCTGAGACGGGACGGAGCGTATCGGGTATACGCGGACTGGATTGTCAGTCTTGCCGCTAGGGAAGGTGAAGCCCATTTCGCGGTGGCCCAGTTGTCCGAGGGAACGGACAGATACATTGCTGACTCTGCCGCGGTGTCTGGGTGTGCAATCGTACGGGCCTTCAGCGCCGCCGACGTGGTCGCTTATCGGATCACCTGCCGTCAAACTGCTGCTCCGTGATGGAGGGGATTCAGGGGGCGTTGTTGCGGACCTTCGGCCAGGGAGGATTGCATGATGAACCCATGGCGTTAGTGTATCGACCCAGCGGAATCTGCACATGTTAAGCCGCTAAGGCGAATGCCTCGGCGGGAGTTCTCATGTCCAGCGCCTGATG
>NZ_VDEK01000075.1:0-3470 GCF_007668225.1 Cereibacter sediminicola
ATGGGTGACCGGATCAGATCGGAATCCCTGACCGGATCACCCCGGAACGCGCACTCTGGAGGAAGGGGCTCTCTTCAATCTTCACGACTGGGCCAGTCATATGCTGCTCTGGAACGGTGACGAGCTTTGTGACCTGCCCGATGACGAGGATCTTCGGTTCCTCCGCTCGGCCCGGGAGTTTGGCCGCATCTCCGAGCGGTACGGGTCCGATCTTGCCCGTGACTCTTCCGGAAAGATACTGAACGCGGCGCTGGGAGTGGCGGCCTATGCGGAATGGAAGCACGTTCCGGTGCTCGTGGAGTTGGTTCGGATGAACGACGGCGCCGACACGGTCTGGGTATGCCAGGATCTTCACGGGCCGGACGGCGCGCAGCTGTCCAGCCGACTCGAACAGGACATCCGCGCCGCTCTCCGCCGCCGGGGTATCCTGTCTCTTGCCGTCACGCATCGTCCGGGCGTGGCCTTCGAGGTGGTGGAGCGGTTTGCCCATGTCGAGCCGGCAAGCGTCTTGCGGGTGTGCGAAGCTGCTTGAGACCAGGTTCACCAGGAGAAGCGGCCGGGCTCAGGACCGGCCGCTTCTCCTGACGACAGCGCCGGCCAAAACGAGTCTCCCCTCGGCGGCGGCCGGGGCTGAACGGCGGCGATGGTCATGACAGCCTCTCGGGTGCGGCTGGCTCGTTGGTAACGATCTCCGCCTCCTGGCAGAGTGACACGATCTTCGCCGCGGTGACGGGACGAGCGGGTGACCTCCCTGCCCGGAGGCGCGATGTGGTGGATCGCGGTGCCGGTGACGACCCCCTCGAGCGGTTTGACCACAAGTGCCGCGCCTGTTTCCAGGGGCTCCGGGCGGGACCGCATCGTGCTTGGCGGTTCGACGCAAGCGTCGACAATCGTGCGCGGATCTTGCCGCCGTCTTCGCCATCGTTCTGGCGGCGCTCCGGCAGGAGACAACCGACCCCTACCGGCATGCCACGGCCTGATCGCGTTGTTCAGGCCGAACTGGGTCAGAAAAGGGCAATCAGGGCGAGGACGATGATCAGGCCGGGGGCCGCGACAAGCCAGAAGCCGGCCGGAACCTTGCGTTCCTCATCGGCCTGACGATCGAGAGCACGCTTTACCGCCTCCAAGTCGATGTGACGCCTGGACGGCATTGGTTCCGGGCGCTCCTTGCCGGTCTCATTCGAAATATACATGCGGCCTCCAATCCTGCGGCATAAGCTGTCCGAGACAAGAAAATTGTACCGCCATCCGGGGTAGGCACGCACTTGTCTTTGGTTCCGGTTTCCATTCCAAAGGAAGTGGGATCCTTTATGGATGACAGGCTTATGGTCAGGGCGATCAACTCGGACGAAAAAATGGACGCCCGGCAAGGGCCTGGGCGTCCATGCTGCGCGGTCAGTACCACAGCAGCCGAGGTACGGCGGGTTGGGGACACCATCTTGGGCAAACAGGCACACGCCGGCACCCCTGTAGAGCTTATAACGAAACCGTGATCGAGAGTCACCGTGCCAGTTTATCTCTATAGTTACATTCGCTTGATCATAAGGATGACGAATCCGGTTTCGGCAGGTCCACGGTCAGCAGGCCTGCGTCGACCGCCATGCGCAGCGTTTGGGCCGGTGTTTGTGCTCCCATGGACAGAGCCGCGGACTTGAGACGTGCCTTCACCCCGCTCTCCGTGATGCCTAGGATATGGGCGATCCTCTTGTAGCGATGCCCTTGGGCAAGGAGGCGCAAGACTTCGATTTGTCCGGGAGATAGTTCGACGTCGGCAGGGCCATGCAACCGATTGAGGGTCTTCCGGAGGGTCAAAAGCTCCGGATCGCTGTAATCCCGATCGCTCCTGGCGAAAACGCCAATGGTTCGAAGGGTCTGCCTGGTCTGGGTGAGGATGCTGATGACAGCGCCATGAGCGAGACCGTGGCGGCGATATTCGTCGAGAATATTGGCCGGATCGATATTTGCAAGCTCGTTCCAGCGAAGTATGCCGCTGTTCTGGAAGGCCCATCGCATCATTGGGTCGTGCAGGGCCATTCCCTGAATGGAGTAGGTCTGCAGCAGCGCAGTTGGAAGCGTGTTGAGCTCGGTTTCGGGGGCGACGAACCGTATCCGCACCCCGACATAATATCCGGCGGGAGCCAAGGCACGAAGGGAAAGCTTTTCCTTTTCAATGTGATTACTCATGGCCACTTATGATCATGCGCTTGCATATCCCGACACCTTTGCCCCGGCTCGGTCACCGGGACATGGGTGCGGGTCTCCTGTGAAGCATGTCCGGAGCGGTCAGGGAGCTGGCTGCTGTGGATGAATGGCGTTCCGGTAGATCGGGATCGGGTGCCTGTCGGGGCTCCGTTTGCTAGACGAGAAGGAACTGCGAGCCAATCATGGCTGCCTGGGTGCGGTTTTTGACGTTCAGCTTTGCGCAGATTGATCGGACATGCATCTTGATCGTTACTTCGCTCACGCCGAGGCTTTGTGCAATTTCCTTGTTCATCATGCCATTCGTGAGGCAACGAAGTACTTCGATTTCCTTCGGCGTCAGGCCCGTCTCATCGGTGATGGAGGGGCGTGCCGTATTCAGGCGGAAGGACATCGGCAGATAAATTTCACCAGCAAGAACGAAGTTGATGGCATTTACAAGGGAGCGGGCGCTCTGACTTTTATCGATATAACCCGAGGCTCCGATATCCAGCGCTTCATGAACCACTCCGGGCGAGGCGCTACCGGACAGGAGCAGGATCGGATTGTGCTGGTTCAATTCCAGGATGCGCGTGATTGCATCAAGTCCGGGTGTCATGCCTGGCATTATCAGGTCAAGCAGGACGATATCAAAGGGCCCCTTCGCCTCGATGAGTGCTTCGAGTTCCTGAACGGAGCTTGCCTGCCGGACTTCCGCGTCCATCTCGGCAGTCAGATAGTTGGCCATTACTTCCCGGACCAGGCAATGTCCGTCTGCAATGGCGATTGTTTTTTTCGGCATGGATTCTAGCTATGAAAAGCACCTGCGGCCGCAGGCAATATACCGTTTTTCCGTGATCCTTGGTCCGGGAATTAGGTGGGCTTCAGGATTGAACCCAGAGCTGAAGGGCTAAGCCTCCCTTTCCTCCGATCATGTCATGAGCGATTAACACGGGAATGAGGACGTCGCACCGTATCTTGCGAATGGCGTGATCATCGTGGGTTGTGACCCAAGGCGCCGAGCGGGACTCTTTCGGGCGCATGTTCGTCGAAAGTTGTATTTCGCTGCCCCGCCCCCTCCGAAAGGGAGCATCCAATCGAGGGGGAGGCCCCAAAGCATTCTGCGGGACTTCGTTGATGCAGCGGATCGGCAGCCCGCACCCGGACAGCGAGGATCCAGCAGTTCCGCCATCCGCTCGACCACCGGCGCGATCAGCGCACCCGTCCGCCCCATCCAGTTCAGCCTGAACAACGCGATCAGGCGGCCGCGTGACTGTAGCCGCGAGCGCGCT
>NZ_VDEK01000076.1:0-3091 GCF_007668225.1 Cereibacter sediminicola
AGACCGGCTTCGACCAGCCGCTTCTCTGCGGGATGTACATCGACCGGCGGCTGGCGGGAATCCAGGCGGTGCAGACGCTGTCGCGGCTGAACCGGGCCTACCAGCAGGGCAGCGTGGTGAAGGACACGACCTATGTGCTTGACTTCGCCAACAGCGCCGACGACATCTTGGCGGCCTTCAAGACCTACTACGAAACTGCCGAGCTGCAGGACGTCACCGACCCGAACCAGGTGCTGGACCTGCGCGCCAAGCTCGACGGGCTCGGCTACTACGACGAGTTCGAGGTCGCGCGCGTGGTGAAGGCCGAGCTGAACCCGAAGGCCACCCACGCCGACCTGTCGGCCGCAATCGAGCCGGTGGCCGACCGCCTGCTGAAAGCCTTCAAGGCCGCGCGTGACGCCGAGGCGAAGGCCCGGGCCGAGGGCAACGACAAGGCGGCGGTGGCGGCGAAGCAGGAGCAGGACGCGCTGATCGTCTTCCGCTCGAACATGGGCGCCTTCCTGCGGCTCTATGCCTTCCTGTCGCAGATCTTCGACTATGGCGCGACGGCGATCGAGGCGCGCAGCCTCTTCTACCGCCGCCTGATCCCCCTCCTCGACTTCGGCCGCGAACGCGAAGGCGTCGACCTGAGCAAGCTGGTGCTCACCCACCACAAGATGTCCACCGGCGGGAAGAAGGACCTCCTGCTGGGCGGTGCGGCCGAGAAGCTGAAGCCGATGACCGAGGCCGGCTCGGCCGGTGTGCAGGACAAGGAAAAGGCGCTGCTGTCCCAGATCGTGGCGAAGCTGAACGACCTCTTCACCGGCGACCTCACCGACAAGGACCAGCTCTCCTATGCGATGACGGTGAAGGGCAAGCTCCTGGAGAACACGACCCTCGCCCAGCAGGCAGCGAACAATCACAAGGAGCAGTTCGGCAACTCGCCGAACCTGATGAACGCCCTGATGGACGCGATCATCGACGCGCTGGACGCCCATTCCACCATGAGCAAGCAGGCGTTGGAGTCACCCGTCATCCAGAAAGGCCTGAAGGATGCCCTCATGGGGCCGGGCCGTCTCTATGAAACCCTGCGGGAGAGAGCTGCGTGAGAGGCCATCGCGGGCTTCCAAGGTCGGGCACGAGAGCTCAGGCGTGCGAGGTGAGCAAAGAGGCATACCAATGACATCAAGCTCGAAAATGGTTCGCTGGGAGGAGTCGATATGACGCGCCTACGAAGAGCGACTGCGCCGCTTTCCGGATGATCCTCCTCTCGGATGGCGGCTGCTCTACAGTCCGCGACACGTCCTCGCTGGCGCCAACGTGGCATTCATCGGATTGAATCCAGGGGGCGCTGCACTTGATTCGACTCATGGGGAGTTCTCTTCGGAGAGAGGTTCCGCATATCGGAGAGATGTGGAGAACTGGGGGCGGAGCAGCGGACTGCAGGATCAAGTCATTGAGCTCTTCAAGCGTCTCGTTGTGCGCCCCGACGATGTGCTGGCCGGCAATCTGGTACCGTTTCGATCTCCCGGAGAAAGCACCTTGAGAGATGCGGGTTCGGTAATTGCCTTCGGCAGACGACTCTGGACGGAGATACTTGAAGAGGTTCGCCCGAGAGTTGTCATCTCCATGGGCGGGACCGCCAACCGCGAGATCTCCAACGTCCTCAAGGTTCGGGACATCGAAATGCACCACGTAGGTTGGGGAAACCAAACCGCATCTCGCGGCAGGTTTTCGGATGGGACATGGGTGGGCTTGCCGCACCTGTCCCGATTCGCGATCATGAAACGGGAGGCAAGCCAATCTGCGCTGGATCGGGTTCTCCGCGATCTCACATGAGCCCGTCTCTGCGCCTAACGGACTTCGGCAGCGCAGACGGTCGACGAGCATAGGTGCCGCCGAGCAGAACCGCTTGGCAGTTCTGCTCCAAAACCGACATGCGGGCCACTGCTGTGAAAGGCCGCTTGCAGCCCTTCACGCGCCTTCGAACTCACTGCAGCATGGTCGGCGGCAACGTCGTGTCGGGCCGGGTGCGCTATCTTGCCCGACTTCCAGGGCCCGCGCACATTGATTTCCATGCGCGCTGGCAGTAGCCGGTCCCCCGGACAGTGGTAAGCTTCCTCTAGCCAACGAGTGCAGCGTCGGTTGGTTGTGGACCATGGATCGGCGCCGTGTACCCACCGCAGTTTCGCGAATATTGGGCCACTTCTCCGATTTTCGGATTTCCACAAAAAATCAGTGCCTTGACTCGAATCGGCCATTCGGATTGCAGTCAATTCCGATGGAATCTCCGCCTCCCGCAGCCCTGTGGGAGGCGGCATGACCCTCCCGAATACCCCGCGCACCCCGACCGCCCGACCGTCACATCAACATTTTCGCGCACCTCCCGGACGGCCCTTTGGCAGGCCGACGGCCCTCTCATGCCGAACGGAACCCCATGCCTCGCATCCCGATCACCGAGCCGATCTTCCCCGATCCTGCCCTGAGCGAGTCCGCCATCCGGGAGCGGCTGTCGCTCCATGCCCGGCGTCTGGAAGTGCGGACGAAGGGGCTCGTCATCCCCGACCATCTCGCCGCGGAGGGCAGCCTCGCCCGCACGCCGAGACGAAAGCAGTCGGGCGAGACGGACGTGAACGGCAAGGTTTCACGCTGGGGAGGGCATCGAACGCGACGCCGTTCGGGCGAAACTGCGCGATGATGTCAGCACAATCGCACGGCGAATGGACGCTGTGCAGAACGCTTTCCGAATTGGCATGTGCCAGCGCGTGCTGATCGACGAAAGTTTCGGCGACATTCCCATCATCTCGCGCCCGACCGATCCCGTCGGCTGCGTCGGTCACGATTTCCGGGCGGCCGTGCGGGAAGCCGTCAATTACGTCGAGCGTAAATTCGGCGTGCCAGTCCGGACGATTGCGAAACTGGATCAGCAGGCTCCGGATCTGCTGAAGTTAACGCTGCAAAAAGCGCGCGACAAATGCCTGCCAATCCGTTTCGACCGCGATCCGGACATCCCAAGTTCATCAGCAAAACCTCTAAGCAATTGATATCGTTCAGGCGGAGAGGCCGAAAATGTGACAACACGGGCGGTGTCAGGCCGGTTTTGGCAGGCTCA
>NZ_VDEK01000077.1:0-2920 GCF_007668225.1 Cereibacter sediminicola
GGAATGACTGACCGGATGTTGTCGGAACCGCCGACCGGATGCCTCGGAATGCGCACTCCAGAGACCGCGCGAGATCATCCTCTGTCAGCCGACGGCAGGACTGCAGCAGGAAATCCGTGATCTGCTCAACCCGGTCCGCCACCTCCGGCGTCCGGATCGCGCGGACCACGCCCGGCCTCAGGTAGGCAGTCCGGAGCCGGTCAAGGATACGCAACAGGGTCGAGCTGACGGAATCGGCCTGCAGAAGACACTGCGCCTGCCGGCGCCCCCGCGGATCCTCGTCCGACAGGAGGGCCACCAGGAGGGGATAATCAGCCGGCGCCCGGAGCGGATCACGCCCGATACGCGCAATGGCCGAAGCAAGTCCCGGCACATCGTCATAAAAAGCAGTGACGATAGCGGCAGGCTCGGCCGATAGCAGCCACTCGACAAACCACTCGAGCGGCAGATCTGCGAAGGCAGGCGGCATTCCGTGATCGCTCTCGAGAGCCGCCAAGGCGGCAAAGACGGTCGAGCGCCGCTCCGCCCCCGCCAAGGCCAGCGGGCTGATGAGACACCGGCCGGAAGTGGCTTCAAGACGAACCAGGACAGGCAGTACCCAGCCTCCGGGTACGTCGGGGCGCAGACCGTTGTCAGAGTGGCAGGCGAACTCGTGGCGCGGCGTCATGATGTTCTCCATGAAAAGGATCAAAAAAAGATTGTGAGGGGCCTGCCGGATCCGCAGAGGGGGTCAGGTCCTCTTCGAATAGCTCCCGGAAGATCCGGGAGCCGCCTCGGGATCGGCTTCCGACAAGATCCCCCGAGGCGGGATGATGAAGTACCTCCGGTTCGGCTCGACCAGCCCGGATCGAGGATGATGATGATCTAGGGTCGTATACAAAGGCAGAAGCTCACGCCCAAAAGATTCCAGAGATGCCCGCAAAGGAGAAATTATCTTAAGGATCGCAGTTGCTTATCTTTTGGATAACTGCTTGCGATCAAGCCAACAACCAAAGGTCTTAGTCGGCACAGAAGCATTCCGCAGCGGGGCAAGCCGCTCGGGTGGGTCCGCCTGAAGAAACGCCGATCCAGGGGCTTGAGCCCGCAGCAGCCGCTTCGGCATCGCCCGGCCCACGGCCCCCCGCCATGACTTCAGCCTTTCCCTTCTTCTTCATGCCTTCGCATTGCCCGGCCCAATGGTGTTTCCTATTGCCCGGCCGCGTGCGACAAGCTACGTGCGTCCCCCGCATCCAGCGGCGGCAACCCCTGCCCAGTGACCCTTCATGGCACACGATCCGTCCTCCGACGCCCGGCACGAGACCCGACCGCATGGCTTCCGGCCCTTCTGTGGCTGGGCCCTTGAGACTGCCTCCCAACTCGAGGAGCAATCCGGCATCCGCCTTGTGGTCCCGCTGTTCGGCGCGAGCGATCTGCGGCGCGCCGCAGCCTTTCTTGCCCTCGCCGCCTGGCACTCCCCCACCAGTCGGCATGAGATCCTTTTCAGCGAGCTTACTGCCGAGGAATTCTCCACATGGCTGCTCCGGGAAGATCCTATTGAAATCGCGGAACTCCTTGACTCGACTTGGCGCGATCCCCAGAAGCTGGCCCTGCTCGGCAACGAGCCTCTGCCCGCTCCGGCCGGCTATTGGACGACACATGACCCCGAGCGTGATTGAACGCCCCGGCTTGCTGAAGTGGCAATCCTGATCGGGTGCAGGCATCATTATCGACCAGACCAATCAATGTTCAGCCCGGCATCCCACCATTGGCCGGACATTTCCGGAGGATTCCCGATCCCTTGACCTTACGGCAGGACACGCAGATCCATCCGGATAGTCGGCACATCCCTGATCTCCTTGTGCAAGAGCAACATGGGTGCGCACAACATGGGTCCGGCACATTGGAAGGTAAGCTTCGGGAACCCCATTGGCCCCGCAGGCGCTGACTGGACAGTCAGGGGCCGACAAGTGGAGCGTTCCATGTCACGCCGGCTTCACCGGCGCCTCTTAACCCGGTCGCACCTGTCCCTCCGCCCCGAAATCCAAAGAAGCCAAGAGTCCGGATGAAACTCCTCATGCGCCAGGTTTCACTGCTTACCGGCCAGATGAGCCGGCATCATCGCGACATGGTACCCGATCACACCGTGGCTCTCTGCACCGAGCCGCTGGTGGCCGCTCTTCTCGGGGGGCAGCCCGCCCTGCCCTTCGAGGGCCGTCGCTGGCTCCTGACCGCCAGCGCCGAAGGCCAGAACCTTCTTGCCACCCTTTGGGCCGGGCCATGGCAGGAGCGCGCGCCCATTCTCACCTCAGGCATCGCACTGCGCGCCCGTGAGGCTCCTGCCCTCTGGAACCGGCTTCACGATACCCCCCTGCCGTTGCAGGTCGACTCCAGCCAGCCTCCCCGCACACCCTGGATCGCCGACCGTCTCGAACCCGCCGCCATGAACCATGCTCATGCCCTCACATGGACGGCAGATTTCAGCCGCGCCCTCGCCTGGGCCTGGTTCGCCCTCACACGGCACCCGCCTGATTGCACCGCCTGACCGATGGATCCGGTGGAGCGCCAGGCCACGCGGCCTCGGGTGACCCGATCAGGGGTGCCCCCACTCCTCGTGATACCGGCTGACGATCTTGCCAAGAACGACCAGAACCTCATCGCGAAAACCGCGCTCCAGTCCTGCCGCAAGATCCGCATCAACCTTCTTCAACAATCCCGTAGCCGCAAGAACCGATAGCGCCTGCCGCTCTGGCTCGTAGAGCGCCAGATAGAAAAGCCGCTCCATCGGCCGATCCCGGACCCACTCCTGCGCAACGGCGGACGGTACCCGCATCCGATGGAGAACATATTGCGCGAAGGACAAGGGATCCCGCTTGAGGTCCGGAAACCAACTGTGTTTCGGCGTGCAATTTTGACCCCCCAGGCGGGGTGATCGGCGTCCAAT
>NZ_VDEK01000078.1:0-2759 GCF_007668225.1 Cereibacter sediminicola
TGCGCATTCCGAGGCATCCGGTCGGCGGTTCCGACAACATCCGGTCAGTCATTCCGGAGCATCCGGTCAGCTGAGGATCGTTGCCGCGTCGGCATGATTTCTGATGTCAGGCGAGTGCGCCCACGTCAACGTTTTCGGGCAGCCGTATTCGGAACGGTGGTGGAGGGTTGTCCACGGGAGGGACCCGCGCGCCCGGCGCCGCGCCCACCACAAGGCTGGCGGTGACGGGCGCGTGGGAGGGTCCGGTGGTCAACCCGGGAGAGCGAGCCTGGATCATCGCGCAGTCTCGCTTCCCGTTTCGGGAGCGCCATCGGCGGGGCGAGCCTTGCGCAGGGATGGGCCGTCCAGCGGCAGACGGTGGGCATTGTGTACCAGACGGTCGAGGATGGCGTCGGCGAAGGTCGGCTCGCCGATGACGTCATGCCAGGTTTCCACCGGAAGCTGGCTGGTGATGATGATCGAGCCCCTGCCGTGGCGGTCTTCCACGATTTCCATTAGGTCGCGGCGCTGGCCGGCGGTGAGGCGATCGGGTCCCCAGTCATCCAGGATGAGAAGGTCGGCCTTGACGAGGGAGCGGAACAGGCGCGGGAAGCGGCCGTCACCGTGGGCGAGTTCGAGATCGGCGAAGAGCCGCGGCAGCCGTTGGTAGATGACGGTGCGGTTGTCGCGGCAGGCGCGTTGCCCGAGCGCGCAGGCGAGCCAGGTCTTTCCGACACCGCAGGGTCCGGTAATCAGCAGGTTCCGGGCTTCCCGGATCCAGCGGCCGGTGGCCAGTTGCTGGAACAGCGCCCGGTCGAGCTTGCGCGGGGTCTTGAAGTCGACATCTTCTATGGCGGCGCCGATGTGGCGAAGCTTGGCAGAGCGCATGCGGGTCTGGAAGCGGCGGGTGTTGCGGGCGGCGATCTCGCGCTCGACGAGAAGGCCCAGCCACTCGGCGTGGCTGAGATCGGCGGCTGCGTCCTGCGCCTGCAACTCGGTGAAGGCGCAGGCCATGCCGTCGAGCTTCAGGGCCCGCAACTGCTCCAAGGTGGGATGGGTCAGCATTCTGTCTCCTTTCAATGGAAGTATCCGGGACCGCGGATGTTGTTGTGCTGGATCGCCGGCCCCTCCGCGGTCGGTTCGGGCCGGTGGCGATGCAGGTTGTTCCGAAGGATTGAATTGACGGAGGTGTAGGATCGCGCGCCGATCCGCAGCGCCTGCTCGCAGGCGGCCTCCAACGCCACATCCCCGTGCGACTTCGAGAGGCGCATGATGCCGAGGCAGGATCGGAAGCCCTGTTCGGGATGGCTGCGGTCGCGCAGGATCACGGCGACCAGCGTCGCGGTATGAGGTCCGATCTTCGCGGCCCAGGACTTCAGCCGCTCGGGCGACCATGCGGCATGGCGGCGATGGCTGGCCGGCATGTGGTCGGCGATGGTGGTGTGTCCCCGGTTGGACGAGGTCCGGGCATGGGCGGCGACGCGCTTGCCGTTGTGGAAGATCTCGACGGTGCGGGCGGTGAGCCGGACCCACACCTTCTCGCGAAGCAGGCCGTGCGGCGCCGAGTAGTAGTGGCGGTCGACCTCGACATGATAGTCGAGCCCCACCGTGCATTGCTTCCATTCGGAATAGACGTAAGGCGCGTCCGGCAGGGGTCGCAGGGCGCTGCGTTCGAGTTGCTCGAAGAGGTCGCGGCGGCTGGCGCCGAGATGGCGGGTGACGCGGTCATTCAGCCGCCCGACCAGTTCGCGGATGGCCTCGTTCAACTCGGAAAGCGAGAAGAACCGCCGGTTGCGCAGGCGAGCGCCAATCCAGCGCTCGGCGATCTGGACGGCCACCTCGACCTTGGCCTTGTCACGGGGCTTCCGCGGTCGGGCGGGCACCACTGCGGTGCCGTAGTGCTCGGCCATGTCGGCATAGGTGCGGTTCACCGCCGGCTCGTAGAAGCAGGCCCTGGTCACGCCCGACTTGAGATTGTCCGAAACGATCTGGGCCGGAACCCCACCGAACCAGGCCAGGGCCCGCCCATGCGCGCCGATCCAGTCCTGAAGACCCTGCGTCCAGGTCGCCTCGGCATAGGTGAGGTTCGAGGCGCCCAGAGCCGCCACGAAGAGCTGTGCCGGCCGGACCTCGCCGGTCGCAGGATCGACCACGCCCAGCGTGACACCGGCATAGTCGACAAACAGCCGTTCGCCCGCAACATGGTGCTGTCGCATGACCGGCGACAGTCGGCTGCTCCAGCGACGGTAGAGCTCGCAAAAGCGGCTGTAGCCATAGCCTTCGGGATGAACGGCCCGGTATTCCTCCCACACGAGCGACAGCGTCACCCCTTTCCGACGGAGCTCCCGGTGGATTGCGGGCCAGTCCGGCTGGGCCTCGACCAGGCGGGTCGGCCCGCCCACGGGCTGGAAGAGCGCCGCCTCGAGGGCTGCGTCCGACATGTCCGCGGACAACGGCCAGCTGAGGCCCGCCGCCTTCACCCGCTTCACATACTCGCTCGCCGTGCTCTGCCCCACGCCAAGGCTTGCCGCGATCTTCCGTGTCGACAGCCCGCTCGCGTGAAGCCGAACCGCTTCTCTGATCTTCCGCATCGTCAGTCTCTTCATGGGCTGCCCGCTCTTGCCAAAAGAGCCAGACTAGCCCGCTGCGAAACGCCGCGCGGTGTCAGATCCATCACCCGCCGGGGGTGACCGGATGCCCCGGAATCCCTGACCGGATCAGATTGGAATGGGTGACCGGATCAGATCGGAATCCCTGACCGGATCACCCCGGAACGCGCA
>NZ_VDEK01000079.1:0-2628 GCF_007668225.1 Cereibacter sediminicola
TCGGCGACGGACCAGAGAAAGGCGGACAAGTCTTGCTGATTCAACGTGATGCTCCCGGACGTTCGGTCCGGAATAGAACAGGCAAGGACGGGCGTGGCAACTCTGCATTGCCCTGTGCGACTGCGCGTTCGGTTCAGGTCGCTCCTCGTCGATGAGCCATGAGCGCAGGTTGCCGGCGCCGTTCGCGAAGGGCCAGGCCAAGTGCAACGGACGACATGCTCTTCAATGAGGAAGCGCCGGCTCCGAGCCGCGTTGAGGTAGTCGTGGCACTTGCCCCTTGAGGGCACGTGCCGAAAAGCAGGCCCCTTCGGCTTCGGGATGTCCTGCAGATACTGCGGCCCCTAGATCCCGTATTGCTCGCGGGCGTAGTCCCCCAGCCCCACGGCATCGAGTCGCGACATCGGCGCCAGCAGCGTCACCGTGACCACCCCGGGCGCGCGGCCGATCTCGATCGCGCCGGTGATGGTGGCGCGGTTGCGCACCTCGGGCACGGTCATGCCGAGGAGCGTCGCCGCCCGCGCAAGACCGTTCTCGATCGCCGCGTTCATCGTGGCGGCGGTGCCGATCACCGAGACCGGCGCCGATGCCTCCAGTTCCGTCACGCCCCATTGCGCCGCCAGCCGCTCGGCCTTCGCCCGCTCGGCCGCCGAGAAGGGGCGCGCGAGCGGCGGCAGGTCCTCGGCCAGCGGGAACAGCACCGGCCCGTCGATCGGCCAGTCCTTCAGCACCTCGACCTGCAGCGTCACGCTGCCCGCCACGTCCATCGTGTGGCCGGCGATCTCGCCATCGCCCTGGGCCGCGTGCATGTCGCCCATGTAGACGCCCGCACCGCGCACCTTGACCGGCGCCACCAGGATCGCCCCCGGCCGCACCGCGTCGATGTCCATGTGGCCGTCGGTCTTGTGCCGGACCAGTTCCTCGGCCGTGATCGCATAGGCGTGCGGCGCGCCGACGAGGAAGGCCCCGAAGTCGCCGGCATTGTGGCTGTCGGGCATCGCCTTCGACGGACAGGTGCCGAGCTGGCCGAGGAAGGGCCGCATCCGCACCATCACGCCGGCCATGTCCGAGGGCGCGAAGGTCAGGATCGAGTGCTGCACCGACTGGTCCGGCAGCGCGGCATAGTGCGAGGCATCGCGGGCGATGGTCTCGGCCGCGGTCTTCGGCAGGGTCATGCCCACGGCGCGCGTCTCGTCGAAGACGACGGTGTACCCGTGGACGATCTCGAACGGCGTCACGGCATTGCCGCAGGCATCGCATTTCACCGCCTGTTGGCCGATGCCCTCGACATGGGTCTCGGGCCAGACCGTATCGCAGACCGGGCAGCGCGCGGCGACATAGGGATCACCGAGGCAGAAGCCCTCGGGTGAGCTGTCGTGGCCGCTGGCGGTGGCGATCGAGGTCACGGTGATGTCGCGGATGCGGATGACGACGGCATCGCCCGGCTCGGCGCCCTCGACGAAGACCGGCTGGGTCACCTCGTGCCCGCCGCGCAGCCGCGGGGTGATCATCGGGCCCCAGCAGCCGGGCGCGGTGTTGGCGATGATGGTGCCGCCGTTCTCCAGCGGCCCGAGCATCGGCGCGGCCGGGTCAAGCACGCTGTTGGTGAAGCCCTGAACCACGACGCTGCGGCGGGCGGCGACGGTGTCGATCTTTCCTTCCGGCATGGCGGGATCTCCCCGTTGGTCTTTCTCCAGGGAAGCCTAGCGCGGCAAGCCAGTCCGGGAAACGATCATATGCACGGGATGGCTGTCGCTTTCGGCTGAGGCCGCAATGAAGCCCATGGCCGCGGCGGCTGCGCTGCTGTGACACGGCGATCCCGCCACCTGGTCACGGCCTTTGCTGGAGCCTTCCGCCTCGGACATGCGGCGATCTCATGCCGCACGCGGATTCGGCGCCTTCCATATGCCGAACAGACACCGGTAACACTGCGGCCACGCGGTTCGCTTGGCTGAGGGGTGTCAGGGCGACACTCGCCCATCGCTTCCGGTGGCATGGTTCATTGGTCAGCGCCCGCCGCGCCGGAGCTGCGGCTCTCCAGGGCGCGTCGGATGCCGGCTTCGCATGCGGCCGAAAGATCTAACTGGGCGGTCCGGGCATCGCGGTAGGTGTCTTTCCGGATCCTCACGGTGATCCTGATCTCCGCGTCGGTCAGGTCGGCGGTGCCGGGCAGGGGCCGGGCGGAGGCCGTGAACCGGGCGACCCGCTCCATGTCCGGTTCGCAGGACAGGTGTTGCGACCGTGCGCGCCAGGCAACGAAAGCCATTGCAAGACCGGCGGCAGTTCCAACGATGCCGACGATGGTCTGATGGTGGTCGATCATGATCCTGTCCTCATCACGGCGCGGTCGCTCACGGTGCTTTTGGGAGGCATGGTCCACTTGTGCCATCGAGTGGTCAAGCGGGCGCTGGAGATCTCGGGCCTGAGCGTGGCCGACAGCGCTTCAGTCTGTCCGCGGCGTGTCCCCATGGTGCATGGCACCGCAGCAGAAGGGTCAACGCGATGAGGCCGATGGCTATGGTGCGCTGCGCCCTGCGGGCCGGCTCCCTTCTCGACCTGGCCCTTCTCCCAGCCTGAGGCCGGATTGCAGAAGGTCGGCTCGAACACATAGTGGTTGGTCATCGCCATGAA
>NZ_VDEK01000007.1:0-139915 GCF_007668225.1 Cereibacter sediminicola
GAGGCGCTATCTAGGGAACCGCAAAAAAACCCGCAAGAGGAAAAGTGAGAGAAGCTACGATTTTTCGTGGAACCCATTGAAAAATATTGAGATTGGCCTCGAATATGCGGCTGTCTCCGCCCCCTGCCCCACCGTTCCTCAGGCAGCGAGATCGTCGAAGATCCCCGGTTCCAGCTCCTCCCAGAAGGCAAAGATCGCACGCGCGTTGAGGGCGGATCCCCAACCGTGCCTGGCAAAATCCTCGCGCTCGAGCTCGCCTTCGAGGCGCCGCAGGAAGAGCCGGCGGTCCGCATCACGCTGAGTCGGATTGCGCGACTCGGCCACCGCCCGCACCCTCGCCATCCGCTCGGCCCGTTCCCTCCGCTCGGCGGCGATGGCTGCTTCGCGCAGGGCATCGGCCCGCGCCTGCTCATCCTCGGCCACCTTCCGGCGCGCGAGCGCCTCGACCGCCTGCGGAGAAGGTTCGGGCGCCGAGGGAACCGCGTAATCATCCCTCAGGGCCGCCGACAGATAACGGACGGGGCTGGCCACCCTGCCCTGCCCCGCCACATAATCGAGCTTCTCTGCCACATGGGCTTCCCCATGTTCCGCAATCCACTGCCTGGCGAGCCGGTCTCCGACGCCCACCTCGATCAGCCGCTGGTAGGTGCGCGAGCTGCGCACGGCCTCGCCATCGTCGATCGAGAACATGGCAAGCTGCGGATTCTCCTTGATCAGGAACCGTATGTCGGTGACCGCGCGCGCCATCTTCCGAAACTCGGGCGTGACGATGATGTTCGAGCTCTTGTTCACCTCGGCGACTGCGGGCTTGATGATCTTGGCGTTCAGTTGCTTGAAGTTCTCGTAATAGGCGCTGTCGTCCACGCCCATCAGCCGCCGGAAGATGTCGACCGGCCACCAGCCCGTCGATCCGGTGCGCACGAAACGGAAGCAGTTCTCGTAAAGCGCGAGCGCGTGGCCCGAGGTGAACCTGCGCTGGATGTTCAGGTTGATGAGAGCGAACACCTTCGGATCGTGCAGCTTCTCGGCCAGGGCGGGCGAATAGGCATATTCGCAGACGCCGCCGGAAAGTTTCGCATAGGAGAGCAGGGACGAGACACCCCACTCCTGCCGGCCCTTCTGGTCGAGCATGTCCCACTCGGCGACCGTCTCGGCGAGGCTGCGCAACGAGGCCTTCAGCGTCTCCATATCGTTCGAGTTGTAGCCGATCATCAGGCAGAGCGTGCGCGCATCGATCGAATGCTTGGGCCGCGTGATCAGATGATCGTAGGCGTTCAGCAGAAGGACGTTCGACAGCTTGCGCTGCAGAAGCGTGAGCTTTCCCGACACATGGATCGCCGCCACGTTCTTCTTCACCGACTCGCGGCGCAACGCGCCGGTCAGCGCCTCTCGCGGGATCTCCATGAGGGCGCGATCGGTCGCCCTGCCCCGGCCAGCGGTCTTCTGCGCCATGCCCTGCCTCATTCTGCTCGGACCCTATCATGCCGGAAAAGGAACCCCGCCTCAAGCCGGCGCAAGGTACCATTGGGAGCGAGCCTCGGCTCCTGCAAACGGGTCCCTTTCGGAGCCCGGAACGGCGGTCAAGGCACCAATCTACGGGATGGGTGGGTCGCGATGTGCCCTCATCTGGCTCCCTTCATGGCCTTCGCCCCCCTGAAGCACCGAATCATCGCGAATCTGAACCGCATACGGGTCCGTCCGAGCCCGGAATCGGATACCCCGGCACCCGAGAACGGGTTCCTTCCGTCCTGCATCCGGGTACCGCAGGACCTGAAAACAGGTACCTCTTTGGCTGTAACCGCCTGATAATGAACAATTCCGCTGAGGCAAAGACTCTCAAGTTCTGAAAGAACAGACAAGCTTTGACGTCCATTTTCTGTCTAAGGAAAGGAGCCTGAGGCCCGGTTTCGCCCGCGAAACCTCCTCGTCGTGGCCCGCGTCCGAAGCAGGTTCCCGCCCCGCGCGTGATGTGCCATAGTTTCGGCAACAGGCAACCAAACACGAGACATCGAGCAGAGAGCCGCACATGAACCGCAAGACGGACCTCCCGTTGCCGCCTTACTTCAACCTCGATCCGGCGAACGCCGCGTCGAAGCTGGGCAAGCCGGTGGACACCACACGATTCGCCAAAGCCGCCGCCTTCTGCGCGCGCGGCAGAGATGACCTCGCGCGCAAGGGATATGCGCCTGACGGCAAGAAACGGCTGCGCAAGTTTTCGACCTGGGAGATCTGCCGCTATCTGATTCCCGTGGCATCGTCGCACCTGCGCAGGGTGCTGCGCAACAATCCTGACCTTCCGCAAGGCGAAGGCGAGGGCGGAGCCAAGTGGTTCACGCTGGAAGAGGTGATCGCGCTGCGAAACTTCTTCGCCGAGGAAGGCGCGGCGAAGAAGGAGTATCGCCCCTACCGACCGAAGGGCCTGCCGGCCAAGGTGGTGGCCGTCGCGAACTTCAAGGGAGGCGTCGGCAAGACCTCGACGGCGGCGCATCTCGCCATGTCGGCAGCCCTCGACGGCTACCGGGTGCTCGTGATCGACCTGGATTCCCAAGGCTCGATGACCTCGATCATGGGAGGAAAGGTCGCCGATGAGTGGCAGACGGTCTTCCCGCTTCTGGCCAAGGACTATGCGCTTCATGTGCAGGAGGAGAACGAGGTCCGCGAGGCCAAGGGCGAAGCCCCCCTGCCCCTCGACGAGACGTTGACCGAGGCGCTGAAGATCACCGCCTCCGACGTGGTGCAGAAGACCCACTGGCCCAACATCGACCTGATCGGCGCGCAGCTGAACCTCTACTGGGCCGAGTTCCAGGTGCCCGTCTGGAGGATGATGCTTCGCCGCTGGCCCTTGTGGGACGCTCTGACGGGTTTCCTGGACCGCGAGGGCCTGTTGCGTGACTACGATGTCATTCTGCTCGATACCCCTCCTGCACTTGGGTACCTTACGATCAATGCCCTCGCGGCAGCGGACATCCTGCTGGTGCCTCTGGGCGCCTCCTTCCTTGAATTCGACTCCACCGGGCGCTTCTTCGACATGCTCTATTCGACCTTCGCCTCGATCGAGGACGGTGAGAACGCGGCCCGCCGGGCTGCGGGTCTGCCCGAGATGAAGTTCGAGTGGGACGTGGTGCGCGCGCTCATCACCCGGTTCGATGCGAACCAGCAGACCGACCTCGCCAATGTGGTCCAGGCCTACTTCGGCGACTTCATGAACGCCTACCGTCAGGACTTCACCGCGCTTGTGGGCCAGGCGGGCGAGCAGGTGAACGGGATCTACGAGGCCGACTACCGGGACTTCAACCGCGAAACCTACGTGCGCGGCCGCGAAACGTTCGACCGGACCTACGCGGAGTTCAAGGAGATCCTGATCGGATCCTGGTGGCGCGATCAGGCAATGGAGCAGAAGGAGGCGAAGAATGGCGAAGCGCAGACGGCTTGAGGCGCCTTCGGCCGAAGAGCTTCAGGAGCTTGAGACAGGTTTCGCCCGCGAAACCCCCGCCAGCACCCGGCCGCCGATCGCGCAGGTTGCCGCCGACGCCGCGGCGCTTGCGGCGCCCCTGCCCGCGGCCGAGCGCGCCGCGGCGGCCAAGGACAGCGCGGACGCCTCGAGGCTGCGCCGCGCCGAGGCCGAAGGGCTCCTTCTGCTCGAGATCCCTTTGTCCGAGATCCGCGCGGATGACCTGACACGCGACCGGCTGAAGATCGACGGCGAGGAGATGGATGAGCTGCGGTCGTCGATCCGCACGCACGGTCTGCGACTGCCGGTCGAGGTCTTCGAGCGGCCGGAGGGGCAGGGGGAGCGTTACGGGCTCATCTCGGGCTGGCGGCGCCTCTGGGCCATGCGGTCGCTTCATGCCGACACCGGCGACGAAACCTATGGCCGGATCCGCGCCCTCGTCCGCCGGCCGGCCGATGTGTCCGCGGCCTACGTTGCGATGGTCGAAGAGAACGAGATCCGCGCCGATCTCTCACCCTACGAGCGCGGCCGAATTGCGGCTCTGGCGGCGGGGCAGGGCGCGTTCGACTCTGTGGAAGAGGCGGTGGACGTGCTGTTCGGCTCTGCCTCCAAGGCAAAGCGGTCGAAGATCCGCAGTTTCGCACTGGTTCATGAGGAACTCGGCGATCTGCTGGCCTTCGCGCCGACGCTGGGCGAGCGGCCGGGCCTGAGGCTCGCCCATGCGCTGCGCCTCGGCTATGCCGGCGCATTGCGCGAGGCGCTGGCCACGGGGCGGGGGCAGGATCCCGAGACGGAATGGGCTCTCCTTGAGCCGCTGGTGAAGGCCGCCGAGGGCACGGCTCCCGATCCGTCGCGCGGGGGGCGGCCAGCCCGTAAACAGGTTCCTTTGGCTGCAGCGGTGCAGGTGGAGCGTCCGGCGGACGGGCGGGGCTTCCTTCTCAGGGTCGAGGGCGAAGAGGTGGACGAGGGCCTCGCACAGCGCCTTGCGCTGGAGTTGCGCAAGATCCTCGCGTCCGGCAAGGTTTCGCCGGCGAAACTTCGGTAGCGGTGACCCCCGCAGACCGTTCAGAAGAGCAGTGGACAAGCCAGGCGCCAGATTGCACACTCTGCTGAACGGTCTTCCTGCCTGAGCTACGGCAATCGTGGGGCTTCCGAGCGCGGCATGCAGGGGCAGAAAGACGTTGCCGTTCCAAAGGTTGCGATTTTTACCGCCATTTTTCGCGGATTTTGCGCACTACTCCGAACGATGCAAAAGTCCCTGCCTGTTTCGCCGCGAAACCGCGTGGGCGGCGATGCGTGGCGGGGTGGAAACAGACCTCGGCCTTCCTACATAAGGTGCCCAGACACAAGGACATCACCATGCGCCTCATCCTGGCCATCCTGCTTCCGTGGCTCCAGTTCTTCACGATCGGCCGTCCCTTCGCGGGCATCATCTGCCTGATCCTGCAACTGACCTTGATCGGCTGGCTGCCCGCGGCGATCTGGTCCGTCTATGCGCTCAGCCAGTACAAGACGGATCGCAAGATCGAAGAGGCGACTCGGCAGCGGCGGTCGTGACCCCACGGGGCAGGTATCGCCGCGAAACCTGCGCCGCCGTTCAGCGGCCGGGAATATAGCCGCCGAACCTTTCCATGCGTCCCTCGAAGGCAAGCAGGCGGGCCGCGGCATCGGGGGAACGCGCCGCCATCGCCGACAGAAGCAACTCGACAGCGATGAAGGCGGAGGTCAGCGAGGGCATGATCTGAGGCCCTGACATGGGCAGCCGCACCACCTTCCAGGCGTCCTGCGCCAGCGGCGAGGAGTGACTGTCGGTCAGGGCCAGCACCCGCGCGCCACAGCCCCGCGCCACATGGCAGGCCCGCACCACCTCGGCCGAATAATGCTCGTAGCTGATCGCCACCACGATGTCCTCGGACGTGGCGGCCGAGACCTGATCGAGCAGCGCGCCCGGCGTCACCGGCACCTCGATGAAGTTCGAGAAGGCCCGCGCGCCGACATACGAGAAATAGTGCGCGATGCCGAAGCAACTCCGCACGCCGATCGTATGAACGCGCCGCGCGAGCAGGAGGGGTTCGACGCAACTCTCGAGCAGCTCCGTCCCCTCGGCCGAGAACAGGGCCTCGACATTGACGAGGTTCGCGGCCAGCGCCTCTTCCCAGATGTCCGCGCCCGAGCGGTGGCGCAGCGCCTGCGCCCGTTCCCCGTAGCGGCTGTTGCGTCGCTGCACCACCTCGCGCACGGCCGCGCGAAAACTGTCGTAGCCGTCGTAGCCCAGTTCGCGCGCGAGGCGGGTGACCGTGTTGGGATTGGTGCCCGCCTGCGCCGCCAGGCTGCGGATCGAGTTGAAGGCCACCGCCGCGAGGTTGTCGAGCAGCCAGAGCGCAAAGCCGCGGAGGATGGGCGCGTCGCCCGATGCCACGCGCGCCAGCGCCTGCCGGATCTCGGTCTCCTGCTGCATGCGTTCGCGCCCTGCCTCCCTGTCCGCCCACAAGCGTTGCCAGGCAAACCTCCCGGCAGGACAATTCATTTGCATTGTCCTTCGCCGGGAAATATCACGATTGCATTACCCCATCGAGGCCAAGACCAACAGGAGGAAAACAAGATGAGAACAGGGAAACCTGCTCTGGCCGGTGCCCTTGCGGGGGCGCTCGCCATACTGGCGGCGCCGGCCCTCGCCCAGGAGAATTTCATTTCGATCGGAACGGGTGCCGTGACCGGCGTCTATTATCCGACGGGCGGCGCGATCTGCCGGATGATGTCGCGCACGCGCGCCGAGCACGGGATCCGCTGCGCGGTCGAGAGCACGGGCGGCTCGGTCTACAACGTCAACGCCGTCCGCTCGGGCGAACTCGAGTTCGGCGTGGCGCAGTCCGACGTGCAGTTCAAGGCCCTCGAGGGCGAGGGCACCTTTGCCGAGCAGGGGGCCTATCCCGAGCTGCGGTCGGTCTTCTCGCTGCACCCCGAGCCCTTCACCGTGGTGGCCCGCGCCGATGCCGGTGTTGCCAACTTCGAGGATCTCAAGGGCAAGCGCGTCAACGTCGGCAACCCCGGTTCGGGGCAGCGCGACACGATGGAAGTGCTGATGGGTGAGCTGGGCTGGACGATGGGCGACTTCACCCTGACCTCCGAGCTGCAGGCGGGCGAGCAGAGCCAGGCGCTGTGCGACAACAACATCGACGCGATGGTCTACACCGTGGGTCACCCCTCGGGCTCGATCCAGGAAGCCACGACGGCCTGCGAGGCGGTCCTGGTGAACGTGGCGGGCGAGGCGGTGGACAAGCTCGTGGAAGAGCACCCCTACTACCGCAAGGCCACGATCCCCGGCGGGATGTATCGTGGCAATGCCGAGGACGTGCAGACCTTCGGTGTCGGCGCCACGCTCATCACCTCGGCCAATACGCCGGACGATGTGGTCTATGCGCTGGTCAAGGCGGTCTTCTCGGACATCGAGCAGTTCCGCGGCCTCCATCCGGCCTTTGCCGAGCTTGATCCGGCCGAGATGGTCAGCGACGGTCTCTCTGCCCCCCTCCATCCGGGCGCCGAGAAGTACTTCCGCGAGGCGGGCCTCATCCAATGATCCCGCGGGCCTGAGGGCCCCGGATCACCGGGCCGTCGCATGCCAGGGCTGCGGCGGCCTTTCGCGCAGGAGGGACGCATGACCGACGAGAGCCAGCAGAAGAGTGGCCGCAGCTTCACCGACGAGGAGCTTCAGGATCTCGTCGCGAGCACCGACAGCGGAGGCCGAAACCCCTCGAACCGGATCGTGGCGATCCTCATTGCCACTACCGCATTCCTGTGGTCGCTGTTCCAGCTCTGGATCGCGCAACCGCAACTGTGGTTCGGGCAGTATCTGCCGGTGCTGAACTCGTCCCAGACCCGGCCGGTGCATCTTGCCTTTGCGATGCTGCTGGCGTTCCTCGCCTATCCCGCGCTCAAGTCCTCGCCCCGTGACAGGGTGCCCATCCTCGACTGGGTGCTGGCCATCGCGGGGGCGGGCTGCGCCTTCTATGTCTTCCTCTATTCCCGCGACCTGGCGGCGACGGCGCGGGCGGGTCTGCCCACCCAGACGCAGATCATCGTGGGCGCCGTCGGCATCGTGCTCTTGCTCGAGGCATCTCGCCGGGCCCTCGGGCCCGCCCTGACCATCGTGGGGGCGATCTTTCTCCTCTACGCCTGGATGGGGCAGGGATGGCTCATCCCCGACATCATCGCCCACTCCGGCCTCTCCTTTACCGCCATCGTCAACGCGCAATGGCTCGACACGAACGGCGTCTTCGGCATCCCGCTGGGGGTCTCGACAGCCTTCGTCTTCCTTTTCGTGCTGTTCGGCGCGCTGCTCGACAAGGCAGGCGCCGGCAACTACTTCATCCAGCTGGCCTTTGCGGGGCTCGGCGCGCTCAGGGGCGGGCCTGCCAAGGCCGCGGTGGTCGGCTCGGCCATGACCGGCCTCATCTCCGGCTCGTCGATCGCCAACGTGGTGACGACGGGCACCTTCACCATCCCGCTGATGAAGCGCGTGGGCTTCTCGTCCGAGAAGGCGGGCGCGGTCGAGGTGGCCTCGTCGGTCAACGGCCAGATCATGCCGCCGGTCATGGGCGCGGCGGCCTTCCTGATGGTCGAGTTCGTCGGCATCTCCTATGTGGAAGTCATCAAGCACGCCTTCATCCCGGCGGTGATCTCCTACATCGCGCTGGTCTATATCGTGCATCTCGAGGCGCTGAAGCGGGACATGCCGGCCCTTGGGCCCGCAGCCAACCTCGGGCGGATGTTTGCCCGGATCGCGGCCGGCTTCGTGGTGACCGGCCTCGCCTTCACGGGCCTCGTCTGGGCCATCCAGGCCCTGCGCGGCGCGGCGCCCGGCATCTCGGACTGGGTGGTGCTGGCGGTGCTTGGTCTGGCCTATGTGCTCATGGTGCGCACCTCGGCCCGCCGGCCCGATCTGGCTCTCGATGATCCGAACGCGCGCCAGATCCGGCTGCCGACCGTGGCCGAAGTCTTTCCGACGGGGCTGCACTACCTGCTGCCGATCCTCGTCCTCGTCTGGTTCCTGATGATCGAGATGCAGTCGCCGGGCAAGTCGGCCTTCTACGCCGTGGCCGTCATGCTCTTCATCATCGTGACCCAGCGGCCGCTCAAGGCGCTGTTCCGGGGCGAGAACACGGTGCAGGCGCTCCGGGCGGGGTTCGGCGACCTGATCGAGGGGATGATCGCCGGAGCGCGCAACATGATCGGCATAGGTGTTGCCACCGCCGCGGCCGGCATCATTGTGGCGACCGTCACCAAGACCCCGATCGGAACCGAGCTGGCCGGCCTCGTCGAGATGCTCTCGGGCGGCCACCTCTTCATCATGCTGCTGCTGGTGGGCCTGTTCTCGCTGGTCCTCGGCATGGGGCTGCCCACGACGGCCAACTACATCGTGGTCTCCTCGCTGATGGCCTCGGTCGTCGTGACGCTGGGCGCGCAGGAGGGGCTCATCGTGCCGCTGATCGCGGCGCACCTGTTCGTCTTCTACTTCGGGATCATGGCCGACGTGACCCCGCCCGTGGGCCTCGCCAGCTTTGCCGCCGCGGCGGTCTCGGGCGGCGATCCGATCAAGACCGGCTTTACCGCCTTCTTCTATTCGCTGCGGACGGCGGCGCTGCCGTTCCTCTTCATCTACAATCCCACGCTCATCCTCTACGGGGTCGATCTCGGCACCTGGGCCGGACTGCTTCAGGCCGCCGGGATCTTCGTCGTGGCCACCATCGCCATGTTGCTCTTCGCGGCGGCGACGCAGGGCTATTTCCTCTCGCCCTCGCGCCTGTGGGAGAGCGCGGCGCTCCTCCTCGTGGCCTTCACCCTCTTCGTGCCCGGCTTCTGGCTTGACCGGATCATGCCCCGCTTCGAGGAACGCCCCCCGACCGAACTGGCGCAGGCCTTCGATGCCGCCGAGCCGGGCGAGACGGTGCGTTTCGTAGTGTCCGGCCCCGACTTCACCACCGGCCGGCCCACGCGCCTGACGGTGGTCCACACGATCGCGGAAGAGGCACCCGAGACGGGCCGGGCCGAGGCCGCAGGCCTGTTTCTGCTGCCCGAGGAGGGCCGGCTCTACATGGACGAGCCGATGTTCGGCACCGACTACCAGCAGCGGCTGCAGGGCTTCGACTTCTACGGGGCCGAGCGGGTCGAGGTGACCGCGCTGCAGAGCCCGGCGGACCGTCCGCCGAAGCAGCTCTTCTACATTCCGGCGCTGCTGCTTCTGGGGCTCGTCGTGGCCCTCCAGCGGCGGCGGCAGACCAAGCCCGCGTTCTGAGCGCGCATCGAGGAGAAGATCATGGCACGGACCATCCTGCTGCCCGTCGATCTGGGAAATCCGCCCGCCAACACCGCGGCGCTGGCCGAGGCGCTGAAGCTTCTCGAAGCGGGAGGAAGCCTGCACATCGTCTCGGTCCTGCCGGACTACGGCTATGCGCAGGTGTCGGGCTTCTTCCGGCAGGGCTACGAGCAGGAGGCGCTCAAGGCGCTCGGAAAGGCGCTTGCCGCCTGGGTGGCCGAGGCGGTGCCCGACGAGGTGGATGTCCACCCCCACGTCCTGCACGGAACCGTCTATGACGAGATCCTGCGCGCGGCCGGCAAGCTCGGCGCCGACCTCATCGTGATCGGCGCCCATCGCCCCGAACTCAGCGACTATCTCCTCGGGCCGAATGCCGCGCGCGTGGTGCGGCACGCCCGCCAGTCCGTCTATGTCGTAAGGAACTGACCCATGCCCGGACATGTCTTCGGCCGCTCCACCCGGGGCAGCCTTCCCACGGCCGTGGCCGGCGACGGCTGCTACCTCGTCGATGCCGAGGGGAGGCGCTACCTCGACGGGTCGGGCGGGGCGGCGGTCTCCTGCCTCGGCCATTCCAACGCGCGGGTGCGGGCGGCGCTGCACGACCAGCTTGACCGGATGGCCTTCGCCCATACCGGCTTCTTCACCTCCGAGCCGGCCGAGCGGCTGGCCGACCGCCTCGCCGCCGCCGCGCCCGAAGGGATCGAGCGGGTCTATCTGGTCTCGGGCGGCTCCGAGGCTGTCGAGGCGGCCCTCAAGCTTGCACGGCAGTATTTCACCGAGCGCGGCCAGCCGCAGCGGCACCGCGTCATCGCACGGCGGCAGAGCTATCACGGCAACACGCTGGGCGCGCTGGCCGCAGGCGGCAACGAGTGGCGCCGGGCCCAGTTCGCGCCCCTTCTGGTCGAGACCTCGCACATCTCGCCCTGCTACGAATACCGCGGGCGGGCCGAGGGCGAGAGCGCCGAGGCCTACGGTCTGCGCGTGGCCGACGAGCTGGAGGCCGAGATCCGGCGCCTCGGCCCCGAGACCGTCATGGCCTTCGTGGCCGAGCCGGTGGTGGGCGCCACCGCCGGCGCCGTGCCCGCGGTGCCGGGATATCTCCGGCGCATCCGAGAGATCTGCGACCGGCACGGGGTTCTGCTGATCCTCGACGAGGTCATGTGCGGCATGGGTCGCACCGGCCATCTCTTCGCCTGTGCCGAGGACGGCGTTGCGCCCGACATGATCACCATCGCCAAGGGGCTGGGCGCGGGCTACCAGCCGATCGGGGCGCTGCTGGTGCAGGGCCGGATCTATCAGGCCATCGCCGACGGCTCGGGCTTCTTCCAGCACGGCCACACCTACATGGGGCATGCGATGGCGGCGGCGGCGGCCAACGCGGTGCTGGACGAGATCGAGGCGCGCGGCCTGCTGTCGGCCGTCCGCGTGCAGGGGGGGCGGCTCGACGCCCTCCTGCACGAGCGGCTCGGCCAGCATCCGCATGTCGGCGACATCCGGGGCCGCGGTCTCTTCCGCGGCGTCGAACTGGTTGCCGACCGCGACAGCAAGGCCCCCTTCGACCCGGCGCTGAAGCTTCATGCCCGGGTCAAGGCCGAGGCCTTTGACGCCGGCCTCATCTGCTACCCGATGGGGGGCACCATCGACGGGGTGCGGGGCGACCACATTCTTCTCGCTCCGCCCTTCATCATATCGGACGCCGAGATCGAGGAACTGGTCGAAAAGCTCACCCTCGCCATCGACCGGGCGCTCGCGGCATGAGTCCCGACCCAGCATCGGCAGGTCTGCCCCGCATCATGCTGGCGCCGAACGGGGCGCGGCTCACGAAGGCCGACCATCCGGCGCTGCCCGTCACGATCCCCGAGATCGTGTCCGCCGCACTCGCCGGTCGGGCGGCAGGGGCGGACGGTCTGCACGCCCATGTGCGCGACGCCGAGGGACGGCATGTTCTGGACGCCGGTCTCTACGCCGAGCTTCTGGCCGAGCTTGACCGGAAGACCCCCGGATTTCCGGTGCAGGTGACGACGGAGGCCGTGGGCATCTATTCCCCGGCCGAGCAGCGCGCGCTGGTCGAACGGCTGCTCCCGCGCCTCGTCTCGATCGCGTTCCGCGAGATTGCGGCCGAGCCCGACGCCGATGTGACGCGCCGCTTCTTCGCCTTCTGCGCCGAGGCGGGATGCCATGTGCAGCACATCCTCTATGATCTCGAGGACATCGCCCGCCTTGTGGCTGCGGTGGACGAGGGCACGATCCCGCGCGAGGGGCTGGCGGTCCTGCTCGTGCTGGGCCGCTACACTCCGGGACAGGTTTCCGTGCCCGCCGATCTCGATCTGCCGGCCGCGGCGCTGCTTCAGGCCCTTCCGGCGGCCGACTGGGCGGTCTGCGCCTTCGGCCCGCGTGAGACGGAGTGCCTTGTCGCCGCGCACCGTATGGGGGGCAAGATGCGGATCGGCTTCGAGAACAACCTGCTGCAGTCCGACGGCCAACCGGCGCCCGACAACGCCGCCCGGGTGGCGGAACTGGTGGCGGCGCTCCGCTCGGACACCGCACAAAGCTGACGTGTGCGCGGGCCTCGTGAGGTCACCGATCAGGTTCGCAGGAGCGCCGGCTCGATCCCGACGGTTTCCGCCTCGATGAGGCCGGATCACTTCAGCGGGTCATGGCCCCAGTTCATCAGCGAGTAGCGCCAGCGCGAATGGTCCTTGTCCTCCGCGGGGCCGCCCTGCGCCTTGTGCCGTCGGATGTAGCCCACGACACGGCCCATGTGGCTCCAGTCCTCTTGCGAAAGCTCGGACTTGCGCTTGTGCTTGATCTCCACGATGCGGCGACCCGAGCGGTGGCCGGTGCTCTCCCCGCCGCCTTCGCTGTCTCCCACACTCCGGCTTTCCCCTGTCTCGAGCCAGCGTTCCAGCTCCAGCGGCGTCATGTTCACGAGCTGCTGCCACTCGTCCCAGATCTCGTCGTTCGACTTGGTCATTCCGGCTCCTCCCTCGCAAGAACAGGGTCGAGCCGGCCAGGGTTCCCCGCGCAAGACGGCTAACCGGTCTCTGGCGGCAATCCGCGCGAGCACGGTCAGGCTTTCCGCATGCGGGGCGGCGACGGTCGGCCGCAGTCAACTCTGGTTGCTCCAGGGGTGGCGCGGGTCGAAAAGGAAGGGAGAACCGGCTTGATGCCGGACAATGACAGATCCGCCGCCGGGCCGAATGGTGAACGCACGGCTGCGGGCAGCGGGAAAGGATAGAACCTCATGCTGATCCTGATGCAACTTCTCGTCGCGCTCCTGATCGCGCTGGCGGTCTTTCTCGGGCTGATGGCGGCCACGGCCGCTCCGCCCGTCATCCTCGCGCTGATCGCAGGATTGGCGGTGGCCATCTACATGGCGCGCCGGGCCGAGACCAAGGCCCTGCGGCTGCGTCGCTAGGAGTCCGTTCGGATGGCCGTGGCCGTGCAGGGTGGGTCGGTCTCCTGAAGGGGCAGGGTGCCGGCTCCGGGCTTGCGCATGCGGCCTGCCGTTCCCCGATCCTGATCGGGAGGACGGCAGGTCCTTGGTTCTGCCAGTTCAGGCCACCGCCCTCAGCGGCTGCGGGGCAGGGGCCAGATCGTCTTCCCCGGGCAGCGCCTCGGTGCCGGTGCGGAAGTAGTTGACGCTTGTCAACAGGCGGCGCGCCCGCGTGGCGAGTTCGTCGGCATCCTCATCCAGCAGGCGCGACGCGGCCTCGGTCTGCTGCGTCACCCGGTCCAGCGCGTCGATCGAGAGCGAGACCTGCCGCGCCCCTTCCGACAGCTCGCGCGAGGCCACCGAGATGTCCGTCACGAGGTTGGAGGTGCGCTCGATCTCGGGAACCAGCCGGTCGATCATCTCGCCGGCGCCGGCCGCGGCGCGCGCGGTATCTGCCGAGAGCGTCGAGATCTCGGCCGCCGCTTCGGCGCTGCGTTCGGCAAGGCGGCGCACCTCGGCGGCCACGACCGCGAAGCCGCGACCCTGCTCGCCGGCCCGCGCGGCCTCGACGGCGGCGTTGAGGGCGAGAAGATCCGTCTGGCGGGCAATCTCGCGGACGATCCCGATCCGCTCGGCGATGTCCTGCATCGAGCGCACGGCGTCCGCAACCGCCTCGCCGCAGCGGCG
The DNA here is from genome assembly GCF_007668225.1 of Cereibacter sediminicola. Lineage (NCBI taxonomy): Bacteria > Pseudomonadati > Pseudomonadota > Alphaproteobacteria > Rhodobacterales > Paracoccaceae > Cereibacter > Cereibacter sediminicola. The sequence goes on from NZ_VDEK01000007.1 coordinate 13,888, forward strand.
GGCATCATCGGTGGAACTGCTGGCGATACGGGCCGTCATGCCCGCGTTTTCCTCGGACTGGGTGATGTTGCCCACCATCTGCTCGACCGCGGCCGAGGCTTCGACCGTGGCCGCAGCCTGCTCTTCGGTGCCGGATTTCAGCTGGCCCGAGGCCGACGCCATCCGGCCGCTTGCGGCGGCCACGTCGCGTGCGGTGCCGGCCACTTCCTCCACCACCTCGCGCAGCTTCAGAAGCATGCTGTTGCTGGCCCCGAGAAGGTCGGCGATCTCGTCGCGGCCGCGGACTTCCTCGCCCTGCGACAGGTCACCCTGCGCGACCCGCTGTGTCAGGGCCAGCGCCCGCCTCAGTCCGCGGCCGATCGAGAGGGTGATCCACAGCGCGGCGGCCGAACCCAGAAGGCCCGCCATGGCCGCGATCAGCAGCACGAGCGCGAACATGCCGCGCACGTCGCTCTCCGATTCGGCCTTCACCCGGTCCAGGATCGCGAGCTTGTGCGCCACCAGTTCCTCGGAGAGCGTTTCGAGCGAACCTTCGAGATCGCTGGCCCCGTTCTCGCGCAGGTAGGCTGCCGCACCCTCCGGGTTGCCGCCGAGCGAGAAGATCATGGCGCGGTTGTTGATGCGCTGGATCTGCTTGCGCAGGTCGTTGTAGCGCACGACGATCTCGCGGCTGGTCTCGTCCACGGCGCTGTCGCGCAATTCGCGCAGCGCGCGGCGCTGGACCATCCGCCCTTCCTGCACGCTCGTCTCGATGCGGAAGGCCGAATCGGCGTCGCGGTCGAGCATGTGTGCCCGGATGCTGGCCATCACGCGATACTGGCCGATGCTCAGCCGCTGCGCGAGGACGACCTGGTGGACATGCTCATTGATCACCTGGGTCATCCGTGCGTCGAGGCGCTGGAGATGAAAGAGGGAAATGGCGACCGCCAGGCCGGACATGACGAAGACCACGGCGAAGGCCATGACCAGCTTGCTTCTAATCGTAACCTTCATGCTTCTCGCACCTTCTGCGCAGGGCCGGATCGCGAACGTCGCGTCTTGCCGGAATAGACCCTTGTCGCCGTCGGGGGGATCATCCATCAGAGAGGTTTACGAGATCTTTCGGACTAGGGGTAATCCCCCCGGGCGGGAGGCCGCCGCGCCGGACGCAATCTGAAGTTCAGGTGCCCACCGAGGGGGGCGGCAGGCTCGGGAAGGACAGGATGGCGGTTTCACCCTGTGGCTGGCGGGGTTCGAGGGTGAGGGTTGCGCCAAGCCGCGCGGCCGCAGTCTCGACGATGGCCAGACCAAGGCCGCTGCCCTCGCCCCGCGCGGTGGCGACCCGATAGAAGCGTTCCGTGATCCGCGCACGGGCCGCGGGTGGAATGCCATGGCCCTCGTCCCGGATCTCGGCCCGCCAGCCCCCGCCGGACAGACGAAACAGGAGATCGACGCGCCCCTCCGCGGCACTGGCCTGAAGGGCATTCTCGACGAGGTTGCGCAGCGCCACCACGAGAAGTCCGGGATCTGGTTGCAGCCGACCTGCCAGCTCCTCCGCGCAGTCGAAGCCGAGCCGCACGTCCTGCGCGACCGCGGCAGGGGCCGTCATCTCCAGCACCTCGGCTCCGATGCGGCCGAGGCTTCGTGGGGCGCCCTGCGGTGCCCCCTGATCCAGGGCCGCCATGTCGAGCAGTTGCCGCACCAGCCGGTCGGACCGGTCCACCGCGCTGCGGATCTGCGCCAGCGCATGAGCGCGCGTCGCTTCATCGGGCGCACGCTGCGCCACTTCGGCCTGCATCTTCAGCCCGGCGAGCGGGGTCTTCAGTTCATGCGCGGCATAGGCGGTAAAGTCCTGTTCATGCTGGCGCGCGGCCCTCACGCGCCGGAAGAGCCCGTTGAGCGCCGCCACGATGGGCGCCAGCTCGGGCGGGGCAGGGGCATCGAGCGGTGCGAGATCCTCGGCGGTGCGGCGTGACAGGTCTCTGGCCATCCGGTGAAGCGGGGCCAGACCGCCCCGCAGACTGAGCCAGATGGCGGCGGCAAGCAGGGGCAGCACCACGGCGGCGGGCCACATCAGCCCCAGCAGCATGTCGTTGGCCAGCCGCTTGCGGACCTGCAGGCTGTCGCCCACCATCACGCGGAGGCCACGCTCCTCGTCAACATGCGTATAGACGCGCCAGATGATCCCCTCGACCTCCCGCTCGCTGATGCCCTGGGATGCGACCGACAGCGCCTCGCGCGGGGCCTGCGCCGAGGCCGCCACCCGCGTCCCGTCAAGGCCCCAGACCTGGCACGAGAGCTGCCGCGCATAGCCGTGGCGGTCCTCGCCGGGAAGGGCGGGCGCGGCCATGCTCATCGCGGCATCGAGCGGCACCCCGTCACGCACGACCAGACTGCCCACCATCCGGGCGGCCTCGGCAAGCCGGTTGTCGAGCGCCCGGTTCAGTTCGGCACGGGTCGAGACATGGATCCAGACCGCGGCCGAGAGCCAGACCGCGCCGGTGGCGGTCATGAGGATCAGGAAAAGCCGCCCCCGCAGCGATCTCATCGGGCCTCCGCCAGCCGATAGCCCACGCCGCGCACCGTCTCGATGAAATCATGGCCAAGCTTCGAGCGCAGCTTGTGGATGTGGACCTCGACCGCGTTGCTCTCGATCTCTTCCTGCCAGCCGTAGAGCTGTTCCTCGAGCTGGGCCTTGCTGAGGATGGCGCGCGGTCGGTCCATCAGCGCGCGCAGCACCGAGAATTCCCTCGGCGAAAGGGGGACCGGCCCATCCGCCCGGCTGGCCACGAGGGCCGCGAGATCGAGCGTGACGCCGTTCCACTCGGGCCGGGTCTCGGACAGCGCGGCGGGGCGTCGGCCGAGGGCCCGGAGGCGCGCGGCCAGCTCCTCCAGCTCGAACGGCTTGCCGAGGTAGTCGTCGGCCCCGAGGTCGAGCCCGCGCACCCTGTCGTCGAGCCGGTCCCGCGCGGTCAGCACAAGCACCGGAACCGCAAGCCCGGCCGATCGCACCTCGACCAGAAGGTCCAGCCCCGAGCCGTCGGGCAGCATGAGATCCAGCACCATCGCATCGAACCGGCCCGCAAGAAGGGCTGCGCGTGCATCCTCGAGACTGGCGACCGTCTCGGGGCTGAAGCCGGCGATCCTGAGCCCCGCCCGCAGCCCGTCCGAGAGCACCGCGTCATCTTCGACGACGAGTATCCGCATCTGTCTCCGTCCCGTTGGAACGCATCAGGTAGCACGCGGGCTGCGCAGGCAACAGCCGGCCCGTCGGGCCGGGCGCACTTCCTTGCGCCTCCGCAACGAGGATCGCTGCGCGCCATGGCAGGAAGGACGCAGCCGGAACGAGAGGTCAGGATGCAGGATCAGACGCTGGTGGCGCCGCCACCCGAGGCCGAAGCGCCGCCCCTTCCGGGCGATCTGATGATGTGGATCCTCATCGTCTCGGAGCTGCTCGTCTTCGGCGCGGGGCTTGCGGCCATGATGGCGGTCCGCCTGAGCGATCCGGCCGGCTTTGCCGCGGCGCAGGACCTGCTTCACCGCGGCGCGGCGGGGCTGAACACGCTGGTTCTGGTCACCTCGGGCCTGCTTGCGGCCCTGGCCACGCGGGCGGCGTTCGAGGGCCGTGTTGCGCGGGTCCGCCTGCTGCTGGCCGGCGCGGCCGCTCTGGGGCTGGTGTTCCTGATTGTCAAGGGATCGGAGTTCCGCGATCTGGCCTCTGCCGGCATCTCGACCGAAAGCCATGCCTTCTTCACCTTCTACTATCTCCTGACGGGCTTTCATGCGGCCCATGTGGCGGCGGGGATCCTGCTCTTTGCCGTCGTGGGCTGGCGGTGCTGGCCCGCGGGTGTCGAGATGGCGGCCGCCTTCTGGCACATGGTGGATCTGGTCTGGGTCCTGATCCTGCCCGTCGTCTATCTGCTGAGGTGAACCATGACCCTGTTGCGCGCCTGGATCCTGCTGCTTGTCCTCTCCGGTCTCTCGGCCGCCTTCGCCGAATATTCCGCCCCCGGTGACACGGGTGCGGCGATGATGGCCGTCGGCGGGGCAGGGATGCTCCGCCTGACATGGCTCAAGGCGCGCACGATCCTAGCCTCCTACCTGCGGCTCGACGAGACGCCCCAGGCGCGGCGGATCTTCGGCCTGATCCTCGGGCTTTACCTGCTGCTGCTGGGCGGGCTCTTCCTCCTGCCGCTGGCCTGAGCCTTACCGCGGCGCCCGAGGCGGGGGCCGCGTGGCGCTCTCGGGCAGGAGGGGCGGCGGCCGGTTGGCAAGCGCCGCGGCGAAGGCCACGGCATCGGCCTCGACGGCCGCATCATCCCGCAGGTAGCGGCGCGCAAATCCGGCCACTCCCCATTCCCGATACTGGCCCACATGCCGCAGTTCGTGCGCCCAGAGCGAGGCATTGGCAAGCGCGTCCCCCTCATCGGCGAAGACCACCACCTCGCCCAGAGTGATGGCCGAGGCATTGCCATGCAGGATCGCGTTGCGCTGGAGCGAGAACTCGGTCCCGCCCCCCACGCGCCAGCGCACCATCTCGAGGTCGATGGCCGGAACATGGCCGACGAGCCGTTGCCGGATCGCCTCGGGGATCGGAGCCGTGCCTTCGGCCAGCGCCTGCCGGCGCGACTCCTCGATGGCGGAGGCGAGCATGGCGACCGCCTGCTGCTCGCCGGCCATGGCAAGCACACGAGCAAGGTTCCCCGCACCGGCAAGCGGGTCCTGCACGGGGCGCTCGGCCTGCGAGGGCAGGGGGAACAGCGCGAGGATCAGGGCGAGCGAACGGGGGATGGCTCGCATCCGGGCTCCTCCGAAGAATGTGCAGGGCGGGGCCTGGCGGCGCCAACAGTCCGGCGCGCCGCCCGGGTGTCAACGCTGCGGCGGCAAGGACCGGTTCCGCTCGCCGCATTGTGTCTGCCGCATTATGCCGCAGGTGCGGCATCTGATGCTGCAAGAGCAAAAGTTTCGCTTTGAATGTCGCTGGCAAACGAATATTGCGCGCCCAGGCACCGAGGAGGAGTTCATGGTTCCGATTCACGAAAAGATCCTGGCGGATCCGCGCTTCACGCAGCTGGTCGCCCGCCGCAACCGCTTTGCCATCACCTTGTCGATCATCGTGCTGGCCGTCTATGCATGTTTCGTCGTGGTGGCCGTGTTCCGGCCCGAGCTGTTCGCGATGCCCGTCTTCGGCACCTCGGCCTGGTGCGTCGGGCTTGTCGCCGGCTTCTGCATCCAGGCCTTCGCCTTTGCGATGACCGGCATCTATACCGCCCGCGCCAACGGCCAGTTCGACCGGCTCGCGCGTGAGGCCATCCGCGGGAGCGCCGCATGATCCGTATCTTCTTCCTGTCGGCGGCGGCGCTTGTGGCCATCGCCGGAACCGGCCTCGCCGCGGGCGGTGCCATCGAGGGCGACGTGACCAAGAGCTCGGTCAACCTCATCGCCATCTCCATGTTCCTGTTCTTTGTCGCGGCTACCCTCGTCCTTACGGCCTGGGCGGCGCGGCGCACCAAGTCGGCCTCGGACTTCTACACCGCGGGCGGCGGGATCACCGGCTTTCAGAACGGTCTGGCCATCGCGGGCGACTACATGTCGGCCGCGGCCTTCCTCGGCGTCTCGGGGATGGTGTTCGGCAAGGGCGTGGACGGCGTCTTCTACACCGTCGGCTGGACGGTCGGCTGGCCGCTGATCCTGTTCATGATCGCCGAGCGGCTGCGCAACCTTGGCCGCTTCACCTTCGCCGACGTGGCCTCGTTCCGGCTCGAGCAGACGCGCATCCGCACCCTTTCGGCCTTCGGCGCCCTGACGGTGGTCATCTTCTACCTGATCGCGCAGATGGTGGGGGCGGGCAAGCTGATCCAGCTGCTGTTCGGCCTGGAATATTCCTACGCCGTGATCCTCGTGGGCGTGCTGATGATGCTCTACGTCACCTTCGGGGGGATGCTGGCCACGACCTGGGTGCAGATCATCAAGGCCGTGCTGCTGCTGTCGGGGTGCACGCTGCTGGTTCTGCTGGGCCTCAGCCACTTCGGCTTCGACCCCGAGGTGATGATGCAGGCGGCGGTGGACAACCACGCGGCGCACGAGGCGATCCTCGCGCCCTCCAGCTCGATCTCGGATCCGATCACCGCCATTTCGCTCGCGTTGGCGCTGATGTGCGGCCCGGCCGGTCTGCCCCACATCCTGATGCGGTTCTTCACCGTGCCGGATGCGAAGGAAGCGCGGAAATCGGTCTTCTACGCCACCGGCTTCATCGGCTACTTCTTCATGCTGGCGGTGACGATCGGCTTCCTCGCGATCACGCTTGTCGGGACCAACCCCGACTACCTCGACGCGGCCGGTGCGCTGGTGGGCGGCGGCAACATGGCGGCGATCCATCTGTCGGAAGAGGTGGGGGGCGACGTGTTCCTCGGCTTCATCTCGGCGGTGGCCTTCGCGACGATCCTCGCCGTGGTCTCGGGCCTTGCCCTGTCGGGCGCCTCGGCGGTCAGCCATGACCTCTATGCCCGCGTGATCAAGAAGGGCGCGGCGTCGGACAAGACCGAAATGATGGTCTCGCGGATCGCCACGCTCGTCCTGGGCGTCCTGGCGATCGGCCTCGGCCTCGTGTTCGAGAACCAGAACATCGCCTTCATGGTCAGCCTTGCCTTTGGTCTGGCGGCCTCGGTGAACTTCCCCGTGCTGTTCCTGTCGATCTTCTGGAAGGACATGACCACGCGCGGCGCCTTCATCGGCGGCCTGATGGGTCTGGTCTCGGCCGTGGCCTGCGTGGTGCTGGGGCCGACGGTCTGGGTCAAGGTGCTGGGCTTCGAGACCGCGATCTTCCCGTGGGAGCAATATGCGCTGTTCTCGATGACGGCGGCCTTCTCGGGGATCTGGTTCTTCTCGGTCACCGACCGCTCCGAGCGGGCACGGCTCGACCGCGCGGGCTATCCGGCGCAGTTCGTGCGCTCCGAGACGGGTCTCGGCGCGGCGGGTGCGCTGGCCCACTGAGGGCCGATCGGGCAAGAAAAAGGGGCGCGGCCGGGAGACCGGCCGCGTCCCTGATCATTTCAGGACGCTCAGAGTTCGAAGTCGTCGAAGCCGCCCTCGTCGAAGCCCGGATCCTCGGCGGGCAACTCACCGGCCTCGGCCTCACCGGCGAACATGCCGCCGATCGCGTTGGCCAGCATCATGCCACCGGCCACGCCCATCGCGGTCTGCGCGGCACCGGCGAGGAAGCCGCCGCCTGCGGCCTGCGCGGGCGGAGCCACCGGCCGCCGCGGCGCGGCCGGCGCCGAGGGGCCGCCGAAGAGCTTGCCGAAGAAGCCGCCCTGCTGGGCACCCCCTCCCTGCCGAACCTGCGCCTCGAGCTGCTCGATCCGGGCCTGGGCCTGCTCGAGCGCCTGTTCCTGCACCACGATGGTCTGCGCCATGAAGTAGGGCGCGCCCGGCTGGCGGTTGATCCGCTGCGAGATGAAGGCCTCCGCCTCGGCGTCCCGTGCCGGGGCCGATTGCTCGACGGTGGCGAGCTTGTGGAACAGCCCTTCGATGGCCTGACGGTCGTTATGGTCCATGTGATCCCTCTGTGACTGGCAAGGTTACTCGCGCTCGCCCGTAAGCGAGAGCAGGAGCTGGAAGATGTTGATGAAGTTCAGGTAGAGCGACAGCGCCCCCATGACGGCAAGCTTCTGCGATGTCTCGGAGTCGTGGTGCTCGGCGTATTGCAGCTTGATCGACTGGGTGTCCCAGGCGGTCAGGCCCACGAACACCAGGATGCCGATGATCGAGATCGCGAACTGCAGCGCGGACGAGCCGAGGAAGAGGTTGATGACGCTCGCGATGATGACGCCGATCAGGCCCATCATCAGGAAGCTGCCGAACTGGCTCAGGTCGCGCTTGGTGGTGTAGCCGTAAAGGCTCATGCCGGCGAACATGGCCGCCGCGCCAAAGAAGGCGCGCGCGATCGAGGTGCCGGTGAAGACCAGGAAGATCGAGGCGAGCGACAGGCCCATCACGCCGCAGAAGGCCCAGAAGAGCATCTGCGCGGTGCCGGCCGAGATGGCCTCGATGCGGAAGGACAGAAACAGCACGAAGGCCAACGGCGCCAGCATCACGACCCATTTCAGCGGGGTCGAGAAGATCGGCACATAGATGGCGGGCGTGGCCGCGACGATCACGGCCACGAGGCCGGTCAGTGCGAGCCCGAGGCCCATGTAGTTGTAGATGCGCAGCATGTGGGCGCGCAGGCCCTCGTCGTAGTAGGCGCTCGGCGCAAAGCCGGCGCTGCGGCCACGGGGGGCAGGATTCATCGGTCGGATCTCCGTCACTGCTGGAAGTTGAGGTCAGTAAAGTGTGCGCGAGAGGCCGTCGGCCGCCTCGCGCAGCGCGTCGGGCGGGGCGGCCTCTGCCACGAGGACATGGGCCACCTCGCCGATCTGGAACCAGGCGACATCGCGGCCGCCGGCCTGGGTTGCGTCGGGCAGCGCGACCCGGAAGCTGCCGGGCCGCACCGCAAAGAGCGACAGCCGCCCCAGCCCCGGCGTCTCGAGCGCCATCTCGACGCTCGGGCCCTGCGGCGACGGGAAGATCTGCACGTCCTGCACCTGCCAGTCGGCGGGCAGGCCGGGCAGCAGGATCCCGGTCTTGGCGCGGATCTCGGCCGCGTCGAGGCGCGTTGCCGCGGGCTGGGACAGCATCGACAGACGCAGCCGGCCGGCCTCATGCGCCTCGAGGGCGGTCTGGATGAAAGCGGGCGGCGGCTCGGACGCCACCACATGCGACACGCGCAGCGGACCGAGGCCAGCGGCGCCGGCCCCGATCAGGCCGCCGAGCACCAGGACCGCCGCCATCGGCGCCAGCCGCACCAGCAGCCGGTCAAGGCCCAGCCCGCGGGCCAGCTTTCGTGCGGCGGCTCGCGTCTCGGGCGCCTCGTGCGGCAGCGGATCGGCAAAGGCCAGGCGCAACTCGTCGCGCGCCCGCAGGTCGGCCATCACCCGCGCCGCGGCCGCCGGATCGGCGGCAAGATGAGCCTCGACCGCCACGCGCCGCCAGGGGTCGAGCTGGTCATCGACATAGGCCATCAGGTCGAGCTCGGTCACCGGATCATGCATCGTCCGCATCGCGTCCTCCCACCACCCGGAGCGGCTGGCGCGCCGCTCCCGTGCCATCCTCGAACTCTCGCAGCGCCGCCCGCGCCCGGGCGATGCGCGACATGAGCGTGCCCTGCGGAACGCCCAGAACGAGCGCTGCCTCGTTGTAGGAAAGCCCCTCGATCGCCACGAGATGCAGGGCGGCGCGTTGCTCTTGCGGCAGCTGCGCAAAGGCCTCGCGGATCTGCGCCAGCCGCACCGCGCTTTCCTGCGGCGCGGGATGAGACGCGGGTGCCGCCTCCATCACCGCGGCCTCGCGCCGTTCGCGCGCGCGGCGGCTGCGCAGGCCGTCGATGAAGCTGTTGTGCAGGATCGACATGAGCCAGACCCGCAGCCCCTTGCCGCGCCGGAAGCTCGCCCGCCGCTCATGCGCGCGCAAGAGCGCCTCCTGCACCAGATCCTCGGCTTCCGCCTCGTCGCGGGTAAGCGACCGGGCGTAGCGCCGGAGCGGGGTCAGTACGGCAAGGATCTCGTCGGTTTCTCGCATCTTGCCCGATATACGGAGCCGGGCCGCTCCTTCATCCCGACACGGCGAGATTTTTTTGCGATCAGCCGGGGGGCAGGCATGTGGAGGTGACGGCCACCGGCACGAGGCTCCAGAGGGTGGCGAACAGCGCGGCGATGCACAGGACGAGGCTGGTGTGCCGGACAAAGCCCGGAGGTGCCCCGAAGCGGCGCGAACGGAGGGCGAGGAAGAGCACCCCCTGCAGTCCCACCGAGACCAGCGCCGCCGCGACCAGCGCCGGCCGCCCGCCGGGCCAGCCGCCCGAGCAGATCAGGCCATGCAGGCCATAGACCGCGCTGAAACAGACGAGCCAGAGCGTGAGAGGCAGGCTGATGCGGAGGATCGCGCTCATGCCAGAACCCCCGGCAGGCAGGCTGCGGCCACGCCCACGAGTCCGACAAAGGCCGCCCAGTCGATCCAGAGCCGCAGGATGCGCAGCGGCGCGATCCGCAAGGCCGAAAGACGGCCGCGGCCCTGCATGACCATCACGAACAGCGTCATTCCCAGCGCGAGCAGCGCGTGAAAGGCCGCGTAGCCGCCGATCACCCACACCGTTGCATCATAGGCATGGCGCTGGGGCACGGGCAGGGCAAAGAGAAGCATCAGCGCCGCCGCCGACAGGGCGCCGAGGCCGAGCAACGCCCCCGCCAGGGCGGGCGTCGGAGAGCCTCCGCCCGCGACCGACCGCAGCGCGAGGCGGACCAGAAGCGGCGCGGTTGCCGCTCCGCCAAGCAGAAGTGCGATGAGGAGCATCGAGGGCTGCAGCCACTCGGGCGGCGGCCAGTTCGGCGCCACCGTCCAGAGGAAGGCATAGCCGAACATCAGCGATCCGAAGAGCGTCGCATCGGCCAGAAGCAGGAAGAGCGATCCCCACCATCCCGGCGTGTCCGGCACCTCTCGCGGCAGGCTCTCGCCCCGGCCCACCGGCAGACGGCCCTCGTCGCGGCTGGAGGTGAGGCTCCAGACCCAGCGGCAGCCCAGGGCCGCGACGCCCGCAATGGCCAGCGGCACCAGCCAGAAGGTCTTGATCAGTATCCCGACGAAGAAGAGCCCGGTGGCAAGCGCAAGCTGGAAGGGCAGCGCGCTGTTGCCCGGATAGACGACCAGCGCCGCCGGACGCCCGCTGGCGACCTCGACCATCAGCGTCTCGCGTCGGTTGCCGCGCGCCTCGCCGAGGTAGAACTCGCCCTTCGCAATCCTGACCCCGAGATCGGGATCCTCGTGCAGAGGCTCGCGCGTGGTGATCTCGGGCAGGCTGGCGAAATTGTAGGCGGGCGGCGGCGTGGGCATCGCCCATTCGAGCGTGCCCGCACGCCACGGATTGCGGCTGCCCCGCACCGCCACAAGCGCGTTCATCGCCACGTCCAGCAGCACGAGGCCAAAGCCGATCGCCATGACGAAGCCGCCGATCGAGGAGATGAGATTGATGAGCTCCCATCCCTGACCGGGATCGTAGGTCTCGGTCCGGCGCCGCTGGCCGAGCAGCCCGACCCAGTGGACGGCCAGGAAGGTCGCGTGAAAGCCCAGCGTGATCAGCCAGAAGGCGGCGTCGCCCACCCGGAAGAACCGCTTGCGCCCCGTGACATGCGGCATCCAGTAATAAAGCGCGGCGAGCATCGGAAAGACGAAGCCGCCCACAAGGACGTAATGGAGGTGGGCCACGATGAAATGCGTGTCATGCACCTGCCAGTCGAACGGCACGACGGCCACCATCACGCCCGTCAGCCCGCCGATGACGAAGGTGGCGAAGAAGGCGAGGATCCACATCATCGGCAGCCGCATCTGCGGCGAGCCCCGCCAGAGCGTTCCGATCCAGGCAAAGATCTGCACCGCCGTCGGCACGGCGACGAGAGTCGAGGCGGCCGAGAAGAGCGCAAGCCCCATGTGCGGAATGCCCGTGGTGAACATGTGGTGCACCCAGAGCCCGAAGCTCAGGACGGCGAGCGCGATCGCCGCGGACACCACCCAGCGGTAGCCCATCAGCTCGGTCCGGGCCATGACGGGCAGGATCGTCGAGATCGCTCCGGCCGCGGGCAGGAAGATGATATAGACCTCGGGGTGGCCGAAGAGCCAGAAGAGATGCTGCCAGAGCAGGCTGTCGCCGCCCTCGGCCACTTGGAAGAAGGGCAGGCCGAAGGCGCGCTCAAGCTCGAGCAGGATCGAGCCGAGGATCAGCGGCGGAAAGCCTGTCAGGATCATGGTGGCCGTGATCAACGCATACCAGCCGTAGATCGGCATCCGGTCGAGCGACATGCCCGGCGCGCGGAAGCGCAGCACCGTCACCACGATCTCGACCGCCGCCGCGATGGCCGAGATCTCGACGAAGGTGATCCCGAGGAGCCAGAAGTCCGAGTTGATCCCCGGCGAGCCGAGTGTGGAGGCCAGCGGCGGATACATGAACCAGCCGCTGTCGGGCGCGATCCCGGCCAGCAGCGCGAAGATCAGCATCGAGCCGCCCAGCACATAGCACCAGAAGCCGTAGGCCGACAGGCGCGGATAGGCCAGATCGCGCGAGCCCAGCAGCTTGGGCAAGAGGTAGATCGTCAGCCCCTCGAACAGCGGGATCGCGAACAGGAACATCATGATGGTCCCGTGCATCGTGAAGAGCTGCGCGTAGGTTTCCGCCCCGACGAAGGCCGAGCGGGGGCTGGCAAGCTGCGCCCGGATGAGCATCGCGAGGATGCCGCCGATCAGGAAGAAGACGGCGGAGGCAAACATGAACATCCGCCCCAGATCCGTGTGGTTCACGGTGGTGAACCAGCCGCGCCAGCCGGATTCCGAGGCCCAGATCCGCGTGAGGATGCGGTGTCGGCGCAGGGCGTTCATGGGGCTCCTTCCTTCAGGAATGTATCCCAGTCCGCCGCATCGAGCGCGCGGACGGTGAAACGGTGGGTGCGGTAGCCGGGGCCGCTGAACTCGGCGCTGACGCCCGCATAGTCTCCGGGCCTGTGGGCCTCGATCCGCAGGATGTTCACATGGCCGGGAATGGCGTCCATCTTGCCGGCAAGGCGCGGCACCCAGAAGCCGTGGATGACGTCGAGGCTCGTGATCTCGACGTCGATCGGCCGGCCGGCGGGGATGTGAAGGATGTCCAGGGTCTCGAGGTCCGGGCGGTCCTCGTAGCCAAAGCGCCACTCCCACTGACGCGCCTCGGCGCGGACCGTCACCCGGTCGGGATGGTCGCGCGGCAGAAGCCGTTCCCCGATGACAAGCCCGTAAGCCAGCAGCGCCGCAAGCACCGTCAGCGGGAAGGCAAGGCCCATGCCCTGCAGCCAGACCCGCTCGCTCCCGCCGCCCGGTCGCGTGCGCATGGCCATGGTCAGCAGCACCACGACCAGCAGGAAGATCGCCGTGGCGCCGGCCAGCATCACCCACCAGAGCGTCGCGATCGCCTCGGCGGCCGGACCGGCCGGATGCACCGCCGAGAGATCCTCGGCGCAACCGGAGAGCAGGAACGGCGTTAGGGTGGGCAACAGCCAGCGCAGGAGAAGCCGATGCCGGAAAAGCAGGTGCAGACGAAGGACGAGACGCTGATCGATCCGATCAGTTCGAGCCCCGCCTTCGAGGAGACCGAAAGCCGTATCGCCATCTGGGGCCATCCGGCCCATGCGATGACCGTCTCTTTTCCGGTCGCGCTCACCTTCTGCACCTTCGGGGCGGACGGGCTCTACTGGCTCTCGGCCGACATCTTCTGGGCGCGGGCGGCGCTCTGGGCTGCGGGAACCGCCTTCCTCTTCGGCCTTGCGGCCGGCGTCACGGGCACGACCGAGCTTCTGATGGTGCCGGGCATCCGCGCCCGCGCGGCCGCCTGGACGCATTTCGTGATCGCCGTGGCGCTTCTGTCGGTGCTGGGCGCGAACTGGGGCTACCGGCTCCTCGGGTTCGAGGAGGCGGTTCTGCCCTACGGCATCCTGCTCTCGGGCTTCGGCGTGATCATGGTCTCGGCAGCGGGCTGGCATGGCGGCAAGCTCGTGTTCGATTATCGGCTGGGAACGTCGAAAGGAAGCTGAATGCCCAGCGGCTCCTGGAGCCAGTCGGGCAGCGGTATCCCCTGGAGGTCGGGCTTGGCCAGCACGAGGGTCAGGATCCCGAGCACGGGCACCAGCAGAAGCAGCAAGGGACCTGTGGCCGGGGGGACGCGGTGCGTCCCCTCGGTCTCGGCCACGATGACGAGCGTGTGGCCGACCCAGGCGTGGAACGCCACCAGCAGCGCCACGAAGACGAGCTTGGCGAACATCCACAGATCGAAGACCTCGCGCAGGAAGATCAGCAGCGTGCCGCTGGCGATGGCCAGCACCGCGCCGGGTGTCACCACCAGCGTGTAGCCGTAGTGGGTGGCGCGGCGCACGCGCGAATAATCCGCCTGCCCCGTTGTCTTGTCGTGGTGGCTCAGCATCAGCGGCAGGGCAAAGAGCCCTCCGCACCAGATCACGAGCATCGAGATGTGCAGCGCCTTGAGGTGCGGGATGATCGGCCCGAGGAACTCGATCATGTCCGGCAAGCCCGCGGCCTGCACGAGGACCGCGCCTCGATGTTCCGTGCCTTCATACCTTCCCCTCTCGCGAAGCGTGACGTGCGCGCGGGCGGGGGCACCGGCTCCCGCTTCGCAAACCCGCGTCGCATCACCCGCGCGCGAGTTGCGCGCACAGGGGCAACGGCGGGAGAGGCCGACGGTTCCTGCCGCGCCTCAGGCGCTTTTCTGCGAGGGGCGGTTGCGGGCGCTCAGGGCGGCCAGTCGCAGGGCATCCATCGGCCGTCCGAGCAGGAAGCCCTGGAACACATGGCACCCCATCGCGAGCAAGGCCTCGCGCTGGGCTGCATTCTCGACGCCCTCGGCCGTGACCTCGATCCCCATCGCCCGCCCGAGATCGAGGATCGCGCGCACGATCTGGTCGGTCCCGTCGCCGCTGCCCAGCCGGGCCACGAACGAGCGGTCGATCTTGATCGTGTCGATCTGGTAGTCGCGGACATAGCGCAGGAGCGACTGGCCGGTGGCAAAGTCGTCAAGCGCGATCGACACACCGGCCGCGTGCAGCCGATCGAGGTTCGACAGCGTCTCGCTGCCCGCGTCGAGGGCGCATTTCTCGGTGATCTCCAGCTCGAGCCGGTGGCCCGGAAGGCCGTGGGCCGCAAGCCGCGCCAGCACCTCGTCCGCAAACCCCTCGCGGCGCAGCTGGATCGGCGAGACATTGACCGAGATCTTCGGCAGGCTGGATGTCGCGGCCAGGATGCAGGCCTGTTCGAGCACCCAGAGCCCGATCGGCTCGATCAGGCCGGTTTCCTCGGCAATGCCGATGAAGCTCTCGGGCGCCAGCACGCCGCGGACGGGGTGGGTCCAGCGCACCAGCGCCTCGGCCGCCACCATGCCGTCCTCGGCGTCGAAGATGGGCTGGTAGAGCACATGGAACTGGCCACCTTCGGCGATGGCCTGCCGCAGGTCGCGCTCGATCTCGTGGCGGAGACGGAACATGTCGTTCATCTCGGGCGTGGCGATGCAGAAGCGCCCGCGCCCGTCCGCCTTGGCACGGTAGAGCGCCGCGTCGGCGCTTCGCAGCAGCGCCTCCATCCCGCCGTCGAAGCGTGCCGCGCAGGCCGCGCCGATGCTGGCGCTGATCTGCACCTGGCCCGTCTTGAGGTCGCAAGGCGCCGAGAGCAGATGGACGAGGCCGCTGCAATAGCGCGCGAGCGTGTCCTCGCTGCCCATGCCGATCAGGATCACGCCGAACTCGTCACCCCCGAGCCGCGCCACCGTGTCGGTCTCGCGCACATGCGAGCAGAGCCGCGCCGCCATCTGCCGGATCAGCTCATCGCCGGCCGGATGGCCCATCGTGTCGTTGATCGCCTTGAACCGGTCGAGGTCGAGGCACAGCAGCGCGACCGGCGGCCCGCCGCGCTTCTCGGCCTTCAGCGCCTGATCGAGCCGGTCCTCGAAGAGCGTACGGTTCGGAATCCCGGCCAGCGGATCATGCATCGCCAGATAGCGGGCCTCCTCCTCGCTCTGGTGCAGGCGGCGTGACGCGGACCACAGGCGGCGCAGGAGCCAGGCCAGAAGCCCGGCTCCGAAGGCGGCAAAGAGCGTGACGACCGGCAGCATCTCGTGCACGAGCCGATGGCCCGGGCGGTCGGCCCGCCAGACGAACCAGGCGATGGCGCCGCCCGCCGCGTCCCTGACCGGAACGGAGAGCCGGTCCTCGGGACCGGGGGACAGCGAAAAGGCGGCACGGTCGAACTCGAAGGCGGAGGACAGCCGCTCGGCCATGTCGGCATCGGCGAACTGGATGGCCAGATGCAGATATTCCGTCCCCGCCCGCTGCGTGAGGTCGGGCTTGTCGGGGACGATGGGAACGATGCCCACAAGGGCCGGCTTGCCGTTCAGCAGCAGGAACCGGGCCAGCGAAAGTTTGGCGATGTCCGGGGTGGAATCCGCGGCATCCCGCGTGGCCCGCTGCATCTCGGAGCGCAGTTCCCGCGCGAGTTCGGCAAGGGGTGGGGGAAGGGCGGCCGTGGGCTCCGGCCGCGCCGTCACCCCTTCGCGCGCGAGATGGATCGGATGGTTGACGGTATCGAGCACATAACTCTCGTCATGCCCGAACTGATCGTGCATCCAGACCCCGAGGTTGTTCTCCATCCAGTCGTGATCGACGGCCTTGACGCGATCGACCGCCTCGTTCCAGACGGTCGAAACCTGTTGTTCCGAGATGATCTGCCGCGCCTCCTCCTCGATGGCGCGGTTCGCAAAACGCACCTGGCGGGCTTCGGCATCGGCATCGACAGAGCGGACGGCGGTGTAGCTGAGGAACAGGACCGAGATCGTGGCGATCAGGCAGGAGGTCAGGATTGCGGCGACCAGTTGCGCCGACAGCGACACGGACGTTCGGGGCCTGTCCATCCTCACCTCCTCGCGGCGGCCTCAGCCGCCGCTTGCCGACCGACCCGAGGCCCCTGCATTTCACGCTTCGTGAAGTGCATACCCCGGCCGGAGGAGCGTTCTCATCATGTCCCTTCGGGACACCAGGCCCTGCATCCGGGATTTCCCGCGCGATCTCAAGTTTATCTCGCCGTTACATCCGAAAGATTGTCAGGATGAAGCGGCCGGCCCGGACCGGCCGTTTGCTCAGATCAGCGCCCCAAGGCCGAAGATGGCGCCGAGGCCGAGGATGAGCAGGATCCAGTGGAGGAAGACTTCGCTCCGCTCGCTTCGGGAGGTGGCCGTTTCGGCCTTGGCGTCTCGGCGCTCGGCGCGTCGCCGCAGGCTGCGCCTGCCGCCCTGAAGGAGCAGCGCGAGCGCGCCGGCGGCCGGCAGCAGCCCGCCGAGAATAGCAGGGTCTGTGGTCATGGGTTCGTCCTGAAAATGGCTCGCCGGCACCATGCGGTGCCCGTCGGCCCGTTGAGCGCTGAGGGTGATCGGCGACCGCGCCTCGGCAGCCGTGTCCCCGGTCGGGGCAGGCTGCCGATGGCCTGTCCGTCAGCGGGGAAGACGACCGTGGCACCCGCGCAGGGGCAGACGTCGCTTTCCCGAAAATGCCGGTGGGCCTGCCCGACGAGGGCTGCGGGTCACATCAGACCGTCCGCACCGGAGGCGCCCGCGCCAGGAAGAAGACCCGCGCCCGGCGGGGCCGCGGGCCCTCATCGCGCGCCGGCTGCAGGAGGCGATGCCCGGCCGGAGCCGCCAGATCCTGCCGATCCCCGTGCCACGCCAACGGGTCAGCGCCCAGCAGCGGACGCTCGCCGCGGCTGGCGGGCGCCAGTGCGGGCTCCAGTCCGCGAGGCGCGAGGATCGCGTCGGGGTGATGTGCGAGCAGGCCGCCCGGCAGATGATGCCGGTCCGCCGCGGGCAGCATCGCCAGCAGCAGGGCGGCAAGGACGGACATCAGGCGCATCACGAGGGCGCGCCGGACGCCGCCGACGGGGACGGGGGCCGATTGCATCGGGGCACTTTGCCCGTCGAGGCGGCCAAGGCAAGGATTCCTTCTAGGGCGGGCCTCTGGAACCTATCCGCCGTAGCCCGGTTGCGCAGGCCAACCCCTGTCAGCAACCGGAGGTCTCCATGCCGCTCTACCGATCCCAACGGACCGGCCCCGAGCCCGGAACGCTCGCGCTCCTCGCCGGGGCGGGCGTTGCCGCCGGCGTGACCGCCTGGGCCATCGCCCGGTCTCGGGAGAACCCAGTCGCCTACCGGCCGAACGACGACGCTCCCGACCGCTCGGCCCGATCCTCGTTCCAGGACGGGCCAACGCCCGCCGGCCGGACCGTGACCATCAACCGGCCACGCTCCGAGCTTTTTGCCTTCTGGCGCGATTTCTCGAACCTTCCCCGGTTCATGGAGTCGATCGAGCATGTGACGGTCGTGGGGGATGTCAGCCGCTGGACCATCGCCATGCCCCTCGGGCGGACGGCAACGCTCGAGACGCGGATCATCGAGGAGGTGCCGGACCGGCTGATCGCCTGGCGCTCGACCGAGGCGTCGGACATCCGGGCCGAGGGCGCCGTGACGTTCCGCGACGCCCCCGCCGGGCGGGGAACCGAAGTCGAGGCCGTGGTGGCCTACGTTCCGACCGGAGGCGAGGTCGGCCGGATGGTCTCGCGGCTCTTCCGTCTCGCCCCCGCCATTCAGGGGCGGCGCGAACTCCGCCGCTTCAAGATGCTGATGGAGGCGGGCGAGATCGCCACCTCCCGCAACCGGAAGGACTGACCGATGCGCGCACTCACCTGGCACGGAAAGCACGATGTCCGCGTCGAGACGCACCCCGACCCCGAGATCGTCAATCCGCGGGACGCGATCATCGAGGTGACGGCCACGGCCATCTGCGGTTCGGATCTTCATCTTTATGACGGCGTGATCCCGGGCCTGATGTCCGGCGACATCCTCGGGCACGAGTTCATGGGCCGCGTGGTCGAGACCGGCCCCAAAAGCACCCTGACCAAGGGACAGCGGGTCGTGGTGCCCTTCACCATCTCCTGCGGCAAGTGCTTCTTCTGCGAGCATCAGCTGTTCTCGGCCTGCGACAATTCCAATCCGGCCGAGAAGCAGGACCTGTCGGAGCCGCTCTATGGCCATGCGGTGTCGGGCCTCTTCGGCTACTCGCACCTGACGGGCGGCTATCCGGGCGGGCAGGCCGAATATGTCCGGGTGCCCTATTCCGACGTGGGGCCGATCGTGATCCCGGACGGGCTCGAGGATGAGCAGGTGCTGTTCCTGTCCGACATCCTGCCGACCGGCTGGATGGCCGCCGAGAACGCCGAGATCGAGGAGGGGGACACGGTGGCCGTCTGGGGCTGCGGGCCCGTCGGCCTCTTTGCCATCCAGTCCGCCTTCCTGATGGGCGCGGGCAAGGTCATCGCCATCGACGAATACCCCAAGCGGCTGGCGCTGGCCCGCAAGCTCGGCGCCGAGGTGATCGACTTCCGCCGGACCCGCGTGCTCGAGGCGCTGATGGAGATGTCGGGCGGGATCGGGCCGGACGCGGTCATCGACGCGGTCGGGATGGAGGCCCACGGCTTCATGCCGGACACGCTGATGGACAACATGAAGCAGCGGATCGGCATTGGCGCCGACAGCGCCCACGCGCTGCGCGAGGCGATCATGGCGGTGCGCAAGGGCGGGCGCGTGTCGGTGCCGGGCGTCTATGGCGGCTTTCTCGACAAGTTCCCGCTGGGCGCGCTGATGGAAAAGGGGCTCACGCTCAAGACCGGCCAGACCCATGTGCAGCGTTACACCGAGGAGCTTCTCCGGCGGATCGGCGAAGGCGAGATCGACACGACCTTCCTGATCTCGCACCGGCTGCCGCTCGAGGAGGCCGCGCGCGGTTACGAGAATTTCCGCTACAACCAGAACGAATGGACGAAAGTGGTGCTGAAACCGGGGATGGCGGCCGCCTGATCCGCCACGGTGCGCCATCGGCCGGGGTGCCCCCGGCTGATGTTCCGCGCCCAAGCCGCTGGATGACGTCGGGTCCGGGCCTCCCTCTGTGGGGGCCCGGGCCAACTTCATGTTGCGAAACCCGAAAGATAGGGATCATATTGAACATTACCGCTTGGGCGGCGCCGTCCGGGCCGAGGTTCCCGGAGGAGGGATTGGGACGATGGACGAAGGCCGCGTTCAGGAGCGTCACCGGGACCTTGGCGAAGCCGAGCTTGGGTTCGGCCGCTGGCGCTGGGATTTGCGCCGTCAGTCACTGACCTGGTCGGCCGAGCAGCGCGAGATCTACGGCTTTGCCCCCGACGCACCCGAGCCCGGCGTCCTTCAGTTCTTCCAGATGATCCACCCGGAGGACAGGGACAGGCTCTTCGCCGCCGTGGGCGAGTTCCTGACGCACCGCAAGACGCGCCAGAGCCACAGCTTCCGCATCATCCGGGCCGACGGAAGCATCGGTCGCATCCTCAGCCACGGCCGGCTGATCCGGGCCGCCGACGGCTCTGCCATCGGCATCGCGGGGATCGACGTGGAAGTGCCCGACGCGGAGGGCGACGAGGCTTCGGGCGATCTCGCACCACCGCCCCGTGTGCAGGTGGCGACCCGCCTTGCCGGTCTCACCACGCGCGACGAGCAGGATGCGCTCTTGCGGGTCGCTCTGGGGGCGGGGCGGATGACCGTCTGGCAGCTCGATCTGGCGCGGCGTGTCGTGCAGGTGGGCGGCGATGCAGCGCGGCTCTTCGGCGTGCAGAGCGTGCCGCGCGAGATCCCGGCCGCGCTCTTCGAGACGCGCGTCGATGCCGCGGACCTGCCCGCCTTGCGCAACGCCGAGGCGGCGGCCCTGCGCGGCGAGCCGATGCAGGTCGAGCTTCGGCTGACGCTTGTGGGGGGTGGCCACCGCTGGCTGCGCCTTCTGGGCGAGACGCAGCGGGATCGTGACGGCCAGCCCGAGCGGATCGTGGGGGTGGCCTACGACATCTCGGCCCGCAAACGCGCCGAGGCCCAGCTTCGCGAGAGCGAGGAGCATTACCGCGATGTCTTCTCGGCCATCGATGAAGGCTTCTGCATCTGCGAGATGGTCACCGATGCGGCGGGCGAGCCGATCGACTACCGTTTCCTCGAGGCAAACCCTTTGTTCGAGAGCATGACGGGCCTCTCGGAGTCGATGGGCAGGACGGCGCTTGAAATGGTGCCGGATCTCGAGCGGCACTGGATCGAGACCTACGCCCGGGTGGGGCTGGGGCGCGAGACTTTGCGCTTCGAGCTGCCGTCGGATGCGATGGGCCGCTGGTTCAATGTCTTTGCCACCCCGCTTTCCGCGCATGGCCGGTTCGCGCTGGTGTTCAAGGATGTGACCGAACGGCGCCGCAGCGAAGAGGCGCTGCGCGAACGCGAGGCCATGTTCCGCACCGTCACCTCGACCATGCCGCAGATCGTCTGGTCCGCGCAGCCGGGCGGGCAGGTGGATTTCCTGAACCAGCGCTGGACGGATGTCACCGGCGCGCCCGCGCGCCCGGCCGATGGCGAGGGGTGGCACGCGTTCTTCCACCCCGACGATCGGGCCGAAATGGACCTGAGGTGGAGGCAGGCGCTCGCCACCGGGGAACCCTACGAGATCGAGCACCGGCTTCGCCATCGCGATGGCTGCTATCGCTGGATGCTGGGGCGCGCCCTGCCGGTGCGCGACGCCGAGAGACGGATCCTGCGCTGGATGGGCTCGTGCACCGATATCCACGACATGAAGCTGGCCCAGCAGCGGCGGCAGCTGCTGCTCGAGGAGATGGATCACCGGGTCAAGAACATCCTCGCGCTGGTGCAGGCCGTGGCGCGCCAGTCCTTCGGCGGCATCCCCGAGGCGGCGACGGCGCGTGCCGCCTTCTACGGCAGGCTTCAGGCCCTGGCCGGGGCCTACAGTCACCTCCGGCACGAGAGCTGGGCGCAGGCCTCGCTCCGCCAGATCATCGGCACCTCGGTCGCCGGATGCGGCGCCAACGCCGAGGCGGTCGCGCTGGACGGGCCGGATGTGATGCTGCCGCCGCGCTCGGCCGTGCCGCTTTCGATGGCGGTGCATGAGTTGTGCACCAACGCCATGAAATACGGGGCGCTCTCCGCTCCCGAAGGTCGGGTGTCGATCCGCTGGACCTGCCTCCCCGACGCGCGGTTGCATCTGGTCTGGTCGGAGGCGGACGGGCCCCATGTCGTGCCGCCCTCGCGGGCCGGCTTCGGGGTGCGGATGATCGAGACGGTCCTGGCGGCCGAGGTGGCGGGCACGGTGAAGCTCGATTTCCGGCCCGAGGGTGTGCGCTGCGACATCGAGATCGCGATGCCCGCGCCCGAGGTGCCCTCGGCCGGCGCCCCGCCGCTGTCTGCCTGACGCGGATCGGGCCGCGGTTCAGCCGCCGGCGCGGCCCGCCTCGCGGATCAGGGCGCGGATCGCCTCCTGCTTGCGGACGACGGCGGGCGCCAGAACGAACGGATAGAAGGTCTCGTGTCCCAGCGCCTGATTGACCGCGTTGAGCGCGATCACCAGCTCGACCCAGACCTGGGCGAGCCGTGACATCGGCTCTTCGATCAGCGCCTCGAGGCCCTGTGGCAGCGTGGCCGATGTCAGCAGCCCGAAGGCCTGCGCCGTCTCGATCCCGTCGAGCAGGTGGAAGACATGCGCCCAGCTTTCGGCAAAGTCCTCCCACGGATGGGCGGTGGCGTAGGCCGAGATGAAACGGTCCGGCCAATCCGGCGGCGGACCCTCGGAATAATGGGTCTGGAGAGCTACGGCATAATCCTGCGCATCGTCGCCAAAGACCTCGCGCAGGTCCTTCAGGCGGTCGGCCCGGCCCTCGGTCAGGACGTCCCAGTAGTGATGCGCAACCTCATGGCGCAGGTGGCCGGTGAGGGTGCGGTACGGCTCGTTCATCTCCGAGCGGATCCGCTCGCGCTCGGCGTCGTCTGCCTCGGCGATGTTGAGGGTGATGGTGCCATTGGCGTGGCCGGTCAGGATCCGGGGCGCGCTGCCGTCGAGCGGATCGCCCTTCAGCTCGAACCGGGGCACGGCGTTACCCTGCCCGTCGAAGAGGGGCAGGCGCAGCCGGTGCAGCATCAGGATCAGCGGCCGTTTGGCGGTTTCGATCCGCTCCCAACGCTCGCGGTTGTCGAGGATGGACAGGTCCGGCACGACGGTCGTGTGCAGACACGAGAGGCAGAGCTGCCCGCCCTCGTGCGCGGTCCAGTTGCAGTTGATCGCCTCGCGGTTGGCGCAGGGCGTGCCCGAACCCTCCTGCAGGTCGGCAAAGCCTGCGTCCGGGTCGAACAGAAGCTGCGCTCCGCAGGCGAGGCAGGCGGTGTTTCGGAAGAAGATCTCCTGCCGGCAGGAGGGACAGCTGAAGCGTTGCAAGGCGGGACCGTGACTGAAGAGCGACCGCGCCCAACGGCGGCCGACGGGGTTCGGTTCCGGTTCTTCTGCGGGAGGGCGCAGGCACGGGCCCCGATGATGGCGCGCCCGCGGCGTTGGCCTTGGCTTTCCGCCCCTATCCGTGCGCGGATTGCGCCGCCGAAGGGGCCCGGCGGTCCATCTCGGAGTAGAACTTCCGCTTGTCCTCGTACATGCGCTGATCGGCCCGTTTCACGAGGGTCTCCATCGACTCGCCCGCCTGGCTGCTGGCGGCACCCATCGAGACGACCAGTGGCGCGGCAAAGTGGAAGCGGTTGTTCACCGCGAGCAGCCGCTTGATCGTGTCGAGCATGGCCTGCGCCTCGGGCTCGCCCGCGCGCGGCATGACGATGGCAAACTCGTCGCCTCCGATCCGGGCGGCATGGCTCGTCTCGCCCGCCGCTTCCTTCAGCACCTCGCCCAGCCGGCGCAACAGCTGGTCGCCCGCGTCGTGGCCAAGCTCGTCATTGACCGCCTTGAGGCCGTTCAGGTCGAGCATCGCCACCGAGACCGGCCGCACCCCCTGCCGTTCCAGCCGGTTCAACTCGTCGATGTAGAAGGCCCGGTTGTGGACGCCCGTCAGCACGTCATGCTTGCCCAGATAGGCCAGATAGGCCTCGGCCTTCTTGCGCGCCGTGATGTCGGTCAGCGCGACCTGCACCAGCGACCAGTCATGCTCATGCCCCGGAAGCACGGCGAAATGCATGATCACCGCCCGCTCCGTTCCATCGAGCGCGTAATTCACCACTTCCCGGCTGTGATAATAGTGGTGGTTCCACAGTTCGATCAGCTGCTCGCGGAAATGCTGCTCCATGTTGTCGCGGAAGACGTCGCGCAGCCGGCTGAGCAGGGTGCGCTTGTCGGGGGCGCAGAACATCTCGAGCGTCGCGCGGTTCACGTCGATCACCCGGATCTCGCCCATGCATTGCCGGACGAACTCGGGGTGGACGTCGGTGAAGACCCGCAGGTCCACGATCCCGCGCGCGCGGAGATTCTCGAGCAGGTGGCGGATCTGGCTGAAATCCTCGACCCAGAGCGAGACGGGCGAATGTTCGAAGATGCCCTCGGCGTAGCGGCGGCTCATGAGTTCGCGCCGCCGCGCCTCCTCGCGGGCGGTCACATCCTCGCAGGTGAGCAGGATGCGCTCGAGGCTGTCTTCGGAGCCGGGCAGCACCGTGCCGCGCAGCTGGATATCCATCCGGCGGCCGGTCAGCGAATAGTTCACCGCGGTGCTGGCGAAGCTCGTTTCACCCGCCCAGAGTTGCGACAGCTCGTTGACATGGCTCTGCAACATCTCGTCGCGGAAAACCGATCCGAGATTTTCCACCAGATGCGCCATGTCCTGCGCCTCGTAGAGTTCGAGGGTGCGGGCGTTGACCTTGATGACCCTGATCCGGCGCGAACAGGCCGCAACGCGCGACAGGTCGGCTTCAAGAAAGGCGCGGATATCCTCGATCCCCTCGGCGCGCCATTCGTCCATCAGCGCCCGGACGCCGCTGAAATCCTCGATCCACATCGAGACGGGGGCGAGGTCGAAGGCCGACTCCTCTATTGGCCTCGTCTCGATGGTCATGGGTCACGCCTCTTCGGGAATTGCTGATCGGACAAACCACATGATGCACTCGTGACCGCTGCCGATGTGCTAATGCAACTGCAGTCAATTCGTAAAGCTCAAGTTGCGGTGATCCTGCCTGAATTTCCGCCGCCGCAAGAAGATCATGACGATCGGAATGGCAGGCCGCGGCAATGCGCGGGGCCTCCGGGGCATCCTGCGCCCCCTTCGACGGTTGCCGCGCGGGCGCGGGATCGCCATTGTGGCACCAACGCCTCTTTCACGGACCGTCCATGCCCGATACCGACCCCGCGCCCCGCCCGCCCAAGGACCGCACGCTCGTCGCCCGCGTGCAGACCGGGGCGCTGGTCATCATCGCCTTTGCGGTGGTGCTCTTCCTGCTGGTTCAGGCCCAGTTCATTCTCATTTCGCTGGCCGTCTCGGTCATTCTCTTCAGCCTGACGAGCGATGCGATCGCGCTGGTCGGGCGCGTGCGCTTCGGCCCGGTCAAGATCCCCAACTGGCTCGCCAGCAGCCTTGCGCTGCTGCTGCTGGCCACGGTGCTCCTGTCGGTGGCCGCGGTCATCGTCTCGCAGGTCAACACGGTGCTGCTGACCGCCCTCAGCTACAGCGAACAGGCCCCTGCGGCCGTGGCGGCGATCTTCTCCTGGCTTGGACAGGATGCGGAAGCGGCGGTGCTCTCCTCGATCCGGGCGGTCGAGATCTCGGGCTACCTGCGGACGCTGGCCGCGCAGGCGGGGGCGCTGATGCAGGCCACTGTCCTGGTGATCCTGTTCGTGGGGTTCCTGTTTGCCGAACGTGTGTGGTTCCCGGTGAAGCTGCTCAACCTGATCGGAGACCCCGACCGCGCGCGGCGCGTCGAGGAGATCGTGGGCTCGATCATGCGGCGGGTGAACCGCTACCTGCTGGTCAAGACCCTGGTCAGCGCCATCACCGGCCTGCTGGTCTGGGGTGTGGCGTTGGCCTTCGGGCTCGACCTGGCGGCGCCGCTCGGGATGCTGACCTTCATCCTGAACTTCATCCCGAGCATCGGCTCGATCGTCTCGACGCTGCTGATCGTGCTGGTCGCCTTCGTGCAGACCGTCGATGTCGCCACCGCCCTGTCGCTGCTGGCCTTCGTGGGCGCGATCCAGTTCATTTGCGGCAACGTTCTCGATCCGATGCTGATGGGACGCGCCCTGCAGCTCTCGTCCTTCGGCATCATCATCAGCCTGGCCTTCTGGGGCGCGGTCTGGGGTATTCCGGGGATGTTCCTGTCGGTGCCGATCATGGTGGCGCTGATGATCGTCAGCGCCGAGATCGACCCGCTGCGGCCGATCGCGGTGCTGCTTTCGCGGCAGGGGCTTGCCGTGCCGATGAAGCGCCAGCAGGACGAGCCGGTGCCGGCCGCCCGTCTGGAGCGGCGGGGCTGACCGGCTCGGACCGGGGCCGTTATTCCGCCGCCAGAGAGGGGGCGTCCAGGCGGCTGCCCAGCACCGGCGCCAGCCACCGCTCGACCTCGGCCAGCGGCATGCCCTTGCGCCGCGCGTAATCCTCAGCCTGGTCGCGCTCGACCCGTGCGAGGCCGAAGTAGTAGGACTCGGGGTGGGCGATGTAGAGGCCCGAGACCGATGAGCCCGGCCACATCGCCATGCTCTCGGTCAGTTCCACCCCCGTCGCCGCCGTCGCATCGAGCAGGCGGAACAGCGTGACCTTCTCGGTATGGTCGGGCTGGGCGGGGTAGCCCGGAGCGGGCCGGATGCCGCGGTAGGGCTCGGCGTGAAGGTCCTGGGGCGCGAAGGCCTCGTCGGGCGCGTAGCCCCAGTAGTCGCGGCGCACGCGCTCGTGCAGCATCTCGGCCATCGCCTCGGCGAAGCGATCGGCGAGCGCCTTGACCATGATCGAGGAATAGTTGTCGTTCGCGCGGTCGAAGCGGTCGGCAATCGCGGCCTCTTCCGGCCCGGCGGTCACGACGAAGCCGCCGACCCAGTCGGGGCCCGTCCCCTCGGGCGCCACGAAGTCCGCGAGCGCCACGTTGGGCCGACCCTCGCGCTTGGGCACCTGCTGGCGCAGCGTGTGGAAGGTGGCGAGCGCCTCGCGCCGGCTCTCGTCGGCATAGAGGTGGATGTCGTCGCCCACCGCATGGGCCGGCCAGAAGCCCACCACCGCACGGGGCGTGAACCAGCGGTCCGCCACCAGCCGCTCGAGCATCGCCTGCGCATCGGCAAAGAGGGCACGGGCGGCCTCGCCCTGCGCCTCGTCCTGAAGGATGCGCGGCCAGACCCCCTTCATCTCCCACGCATGGAAGAACATCGTCCAGTCGATGTAGCGGGCGATCTCGGCCAGATCCCAGTCCTCGATCACCCGGACGCCGGTGAACGAGGGCGGGGTGGCGGCGTAGGAGGACCAGTCGAGCCGGAGCGCATTGGCCCGCGCGGCGGCGAGCGAGAGGCGCTGCTTGGCGCGCTCGGACCGCGCATGGCGCTCGGCCACCTGCGCGTAATCGGCGCGCAGCCCCTCGACATAGGCCTGCCTTTGCGTCGGGCTGAGCAACTGGCTGACCACGCCCACCGCCCGGCTGGCGTCGGCAACATGGACCGCCGGGCCGCGGTGGTAGGCGGGCGCGATCCTGACCGCGGTATGCACGCGCGAGGTGGTGGCCCCTCCGATCAGCAGCGGAACCCCAAAGCCCTCGCGCTCCATCTCGGAGGCGAGCGTCACCATCTCGTCCAGCGACGGGGTGATGAGGCCCGACAGGCCGATCACATCCACCTGCTCGGCGCGGGCCACCTCGAGGATCCTCGCCGGCGGCACCATCACGCCCAGGTCGATGATCTCGTAGTTGTTGCAGGCCAGCACGACGCCGACGATGTTCTTGCCGATGTCGTGCACGTCGCCCTTGACGGTCGCCAGCAGCACCTTGCCGGCCGCCTCGCGGGCACCGCCCTTGTCGGCCTCCATGTGGGGCAGAAGCACCGCGACCGCCTGCTTCATCACGCGCGCGGACTTTACCACCTGCGGCAGGAACATCTTGCCCGCGCCGAAGAGGTCGCCCACGACGTTCATCCCCGCCATCAGCGGGCCCTCGATCACATGGAGCGGCCGCTCGGCCGCGAGGCGGGCCTCCTCGGTGTCGGCCGCGATGAACTCGGTGATGCCGTTCACCAGCGCATGTTCCAGCCGTTTTTCCACCGGCCAGTCCCGCCACGCCAGATCGCGCACCTTCTCCTCGCGGGCGCCGCCGCGGAAGCGGTCCGCAACGGCCAGAAGCCGTTCGGTCCCGTCGCGCCGCCGGTTCAGGACGACATCCTCGCAGGCCTCGCGCAGTTCGGGGTCGATCTGGTCATAGACCGCCAGTTGGCCCGCGTTGACGATCCCCATGTCCATGCCCGCCCGGATGGCATGGTAGAGGAAGACGGCATGCATCGCCTCGCGCACGGGTTCGTTGCCGCGAAAGCTGAACGACAGGTTCGAGACGCCGCCCGAGACATGCGCATGGGGCAGGTTCGCCCGGATCCATCGGGTGGCCTCGATGAAATCGACGCCGTAGTTGTCATGCTCCTCGATGCCGGTGGCGACGGCGAAGATGTTCGGGTCGAAGATGATGTCCTCGGGCGGGAAGCCGATCTCCTCGACAAGGATACGGTAGGCGCGGGCGCAGATCCCGGTCTTGCGGGCGAAGCTGTCGGCCTGTCCCTCTTCGTCGAAGGCCATGACGACCACGGCCGCGCCATAGGCAAGGCAGAGCCCGGCCTGCTGGCGGAAGATCTCCTCGCCTTCCTTCAGGCTGATCGAATTGACGACGGACTTGCCCTGCACACATTTCAGCCCGGCCTCGATCACCTCCCATTTCGAGCTGTCGATCATCAGCGGCACGCGGGCGATGTCGGGCTCGGCCGCGATCAGGTTGAGGAACTCGACCATCGCGGCCCTCGAGTCGATCAGCCCCTCGTCCATGTTCACGTCGAGGATCTGGGCGCCGTTCTGCACCTGATCGCGCGCGACCTCGAGGGCGGCCGCATAGTCGCGGTTGGTGATCAGCTTGCGGAAGCGGGCCGAGCCCGTGACGTTCGTCCGCTCGCCGATGTTGACGAAGGGAATGCCGGGCGTCAGCACGAAGGGCTCGAGGCCCGAGAGGCGGAGGTGCCGGCTCATTTCACGGCCCTCGGAGCAAGGCCCGTCACCGCGTCCGCGATGGCGCGGATGTGGTCGGGCGTGGTGCCGCAGCAGCCGCCGACGACATTCACCAGCCCCTCGCGTGCAAACCGCGCCACCTGTGCGGCCGTATCCTCGGGGCCCTCGTCATACTGGCCGAAGGCGTTGGGCAGGCCCGCGTTCGGATAGGCGCAGATGAAGCTGTCGGAGACGCCGGCGAGTTCGGCCAGATGCGGGCGCATGGCCGCCGCGCCAAGCGCGCAGTTCAGCCCGACGGTGAAAGGCCGGGCATGGCGCACCGAATGCCAGAAGGCGGTGGGCGTCTGGCCCGAGAGCGTGCGGCCCGAGGCATCGGTGATCGTGCCCGAGATCATCAGCGGCAGGCGCCGCCCGGCTTCGGCGAAGGCCTCGAAACAGGCGAAGATGGCAGCCTTGGCGTTCAGCGTGTCGAAGATCGTCTCGATCAGGATGAGATCCGCGCCCCCTTCGATCAGACCGCGGACCTGCTGGGCATAGGCGGTGCGCAGATCGTCGAAGGTGACGGCCCGAAAGCCGGGATCGTTCACATCCGGGCTGATCGAGGCGGTGCGGTTCGTGGGCCCGACCGCCCCCGCGACGAAGCGCGGCTTGCCGTCAATGGCGGTTGCCCGGTCGAGGGCTCGCCGCACGATCCGCGCGCCCTCGACGTTCAGATCACGCACCGCGGATTCCATGCCGTAGTCGGCCTGCGCAATGGTGGTGGCCGAGAAGGTGTTCGTCTCGACGATGTCCGCGCCCGCCATCGCATAGCGGAAATGGATCTCCTCGATCGCCTGCGGCTGCGTCAGGATCAGCAGGTCGTTGTTGCCCTTCTGCGGATGGTCCGAGTGATGGCGGCAGGCGCAATCCCCGGCACAATCCTCTTCTGCCAGCCCGAGTTGCTGGATCTGCGTTCCCATCGCCCCGTCGAGGATCAGGATGCGCTCGCGCGCGAGCGCGTCGAGCACGGGAAAGACGGGGGAGGGCGGAGTTGAGAAGGGCAACATCGGGCGTGTCCGTCAGCGTGAGGGAAGGCGTGACCATACCTTGTCGCGCAGAAACCACCATCTTCATAATAATCAGGATGTTTATGCATTTCGCTCATGTCGGGCGGGTGAGGACGCGCAGCGCGCCGGGCGGGCCGGGATACGCAGGCGATGCGCGCGTGCGTCCGCTGGTCAAGTCCCGAAGGGCAGGGTAGGACGGGCCATGGCCTTCCGCGCGACCGATCTCGACCAGCTCATCCATCACGGCTTCGACGACGTGATCGACGTCCGCTCGCCCGCCGAGTGGGAGGAGGACCGCGTTCCCGGCGCGATCAACCTGCCGGTGCTCGACAACGAAGAGCGGGCGCGTGTGGGCACGATCTACAAGCAGGTCAGCCCGTTCTCGGCCCGGAAGATTGGCGCGGCCCTCGTCGCGCGCAACGCGGCCCGTCACATCGAGGAGGTTCTGGCCGACCGGCCCGGCGGCTGGCGGCCGCTTGTCTATTGCTGGCGCGGCGGCCAGCGGTCGAACTCCTTCGCGATGATCCTCGGCCAGATCGGCTGGCGCGTCGAGGTGCTCGAGGGCGGCTACAAGAGCTGGCGCGGCCTCGTCGTCCGCGAACTTTACGAACGGGCGGTGCGCGCGCCGGTCGTGGTGATCGACGGCAACACCGGCTCGGCCAAGACCGAGCTTCTTGCCCACCTCGGTGCGCTGGGCGTGCAGGTTCTCGATCTTGAGGGGCTGGCGAACCACCGCGGCTCGCTCTTTGGCGCGCTCGCGGGCGGGCAGCCCGCGCAGCGCGGGTTCGAAAGCCGTCTGGCGGTGGCGCTCTCGCGGCTGGATCCGGCGCGGCCGGTGGTGGTCGAGGCCGAGTCGAGCAAGGTGGGCGAGATCCGCCTGCCGCCCGGCCTCTGGAAGGCGATGCAGGCGGCCCCCCGGATCGAGGTCACCGCCCCCGTGGGCGCGCGGGCGGCCTATCTGGTCCGCGCCTACCGCGATCTGGTCGAGGACGGGGCGAGGCTGGGGCGGGTGATCGACCTGCTCCGTCCGCTGCATCCGGCGAAGGACATCGAGGAGTGGCATGGGCTGGCCGCGCAGGGCCGGTTCGAAGAGCTGGCCGCGGGGCTGATGGAGCGCCACTACGATCCCCGCTATGCGAAACATCGGGCCCGCGCGGGCAAGGCGGCCGATCTGGTCGAGACGGATAGGCTCGACGACCTTTCCGCCCTCGCGGCGCAAGTGGCCGAGAGGGTCGCGCGGGTGGCGGGGCGCTGAATGGCGGGCGGTCCGCGCGATCTGGTGCTGATCGGCGGCGGGCACGCCCACGCGCTGGTGCTGCATGGGTGGGTGCCGGCGCCCGAGGTGCGGGTGACGCTGGTGAACCCGAACCCGACCGCGCCCTACACCGGGATGCTGCCCGGCCATGTGGCGGGCCACTACAGCCGCGACGAGATGATGATCGATCTGGCCGCGCTGGCCAGGCGACGGGGGGCGCGGCTCGTCCTCGACCGGGCCACGGGCCTCGACCGCGCGGCGCGCAGGGTGCTGCTCGCCGGCGGTGGGGCGCTGCCCTACGATGTGGCCTCGATCGACGTGGGCATCTCGTCGGACCTGCCGAGCGTGCCGGGTGCCGCCGAACATGCGGTGGCCGCAAAGCCGCTCGGGTCCTACGCCGACCGATGGGACAGGTTCCTCGCGTCCCGACCGCCAGATCCGCAGCTGGTGGTGATCGGGGGCGGCACCGGCGGGGTGGAGCTGGCGATGGCCTCGGCCTTCCGGTTGCGCTCGGCGGGTGCGCGGCCCCGCGTCACGGTGATCGAGCGGGCGGACAGGGCCCTTCCCGGCCTCGGTGACGGCGCGCGGAAGGCGCTGCTCGCCCGGATGGCGCGGCTGGACATTCGCCTCCTTGCGGGGGCCGAGGTGGCGCGCGTCGAAGCTGACGGGGTGGTCCTTGCGGACGGTGCGCGGATCGCGTCGGATTTCACCCTGACGGTGGCCGGAGCGCGGCCGCAGACGTGGCTGGAAGGCACCGGCCTCGCGCTCGAGCGCGGCTTCGTGCGCGTCGGGCCGAGCCTCCAGACGTCGGACCCTGCGATCTTCGCAGCCGGCGACTGTGCCCATCTGGCGCACGCGCCACGACCCAAGGCCGGCGTCTTCGCCGTCCGCGAAGCGCCGGTGTTGCGCCGGAACCTTCAGGCGGCCTTGTCCGGGGGCCGGATGCAGGCCTATCGGCCGCAGCGCGATTACCTGAAGCTCATCTCCTGCGGGGGGCGCGTGGCTGTTGCCGACAAGTTCGGCCTGCGGCTTGAAGGCGCGCTGCTCTGGCGGTGGAAGGACCGCATAGACCGCCGGTTCATGGCGCAGTTCCAGCCCTGACCGGCCGGACGCGCCTTGAGGCGGTTTCAGCGCGCAGAAGTTCCCGCAGTGGTTGCATGGTGATCGCGCGGTTGCTAGCCTCGCCGGATCATGAAGTCGAGACAGCGCATCAGTATCGCCCAGACGCAGCGGTTGCAGCTGAACCTCGGCTTGACCGCCTCGATCCGCATCCTCAGCTCGGACGCCGAGGGCCTCACCCGCTACCTCGAGGAGCAGGCGGGCGAGAACCCCCATATCCAGCTGGAACGGGTCCAATCCGCCGAGTGGCTGCCGCGCTGGACCAGCGTCCTGCCGCGCATGGCGCACGGGGACGGGCCGCCTGTCGAGGCGGCCGGGGCGGCCGGTCCGAGCCTCATGGCGCATGTGATGGGGCAGATCGACCGGCTGTTCCCGAAGGGGCCCGAGCGGCGGATCGCCATGCTGCTCGCCGAAGGGCTGGAGCCGACCGGATGGCTGGGCGCCGATCCCGTTCAGGTTGCAGGCCAGGCCCGTGTTGCGGTGGCTGAGGTCGAGGCGGTGCTCGCCCACCTCCAGCGGATCGAGCCTGCGGGGCTCTTTGCCCGCAATCTCGCGGAATGTCTGCGGCTGCAAGCCGTCGAGGCCGGTTGCCTCGATCCCGTCCTCGCCACCATGTTCGATCATCTCGATCTCGTGGCGCAGGGCGCACATGCGCGGCTCGCCCGCATGTGCGGCACCGACGAGGCAGCGATCCTCTCGCGCCTGCGCCTGATCCGCGGCTTCGATCCCAAGCCCGGCGCCCAGTTCGACCCCGGCGCCGCGCCGGTTCGTGAGCCCGACCTGATCGCCACGAAGACCGATGCCGGCTGGGAGGTGGCGCTCAACCGCTCGGCCCTGCCGTCGGTGCGGATTCGCAAGCCGGACAAGCGCCCCGCGACGGCCGCCGCCCGCGCCGTCTGGACACAGGCGCAGGCGGTGGGGCGCATGATCGAGACCCGGAACGCGACGCTCCTGCGCGTCGCGCGCGAGATCCTGGCCCGGCAGGAGGCGGCCCTCGACGAAGGCCCGGCGGCGTTGGTCCCCCTTACCATGGCCGATGTGGCCGGGGCGCTCGAGATCCACGAGAGCACGGTGAGCCGGGTCGTGTCGGGCACCTGCGTGGACACGCCCCGAGGGACCTGGTGGCTCAGGCGCATGTTCAGCGGCCGCGTGGCCGAGGGCGGGCCTTCGGCCGCAGCGGTCCGCGCGGCGATATCGGAGCTTGTGGCGCAAGAGGATGCGGCGGCTCCGCTGTCGGATGCGGCGCTGGCCGAGGCGCTGGCGGCCCGAGACATGCCGCTTGCCCGCAGGACGGTCGCGAAATACCGCGAGATCCTGAACATTCCGCCGGCCCACCGCCGGCGCCGCCGGCCCGTCCGCGTCGCCTGACACGCCCCGGCGTTCCGGCGCAGCTCCGATGCGGGGGGCGGTCGGCGGCGAAGCGGACATGGGCGCTGATGCCCGTTGTCGCAGTGCGGCGCTCGGGGTAAGCTACCGGCACACCCCGATGCAGCTCCCTGACGTTTTCGACACGAACAGGAGACCCAATGTCGGACCGCACCTCGAACAAGCGCAAGTCCATCAACCTGGCTCTTCAAGGAGGAGGCTCGCACGGCGCGCTCACCTGGGGGGTGCTGGATCGGCTTTTGCAGGATGACCGGATCGAGATCACGGGCATCAGCGGCACCAGCGCGGGCGCGATGAACGCCGTGGTGCTGGCCGACGGGCTGGCGTCTGGAGGTCGGCAGGGCGCGCGCGATGCGCTGACCCGCTTCTGGAAGGAGGTCAGCAACGCCGCGCGGTTCTCGCCGATCCAGCGCGGGCCGCTGGCCCGGTTGATGGGCGACTACAGCCTTGACCGGTCGCCCGGCTTTCTGTTCTTCGAAGGGCTGAGCCGGCTTTTCTCACCCTATGAACTCAATCCGCTGAACCTCAATCCGCTGCGCGACATCCTCGGGAAGCTGGTGGATTTCGACCGGGTCAACGCCCTGCCGGGGCTGCGCGTCCATGTCACCGCCACCAACGTGCGCACCGGGCGCCCGCGGGTCTTCAATCCGGGCGAGATCTCGGCGGATGCGGTCCTGGCCTCGGCCTGCCTGCCGCAGATGTTCCCCGCGGTCGAGATCGACGGCGAGGCCTACTGGGACGGCGGCTTCACCGGCAACCCCGCGCTCTATCCGCTGCTGATCAGCGAGGACAGCCCCGACATCGTGGTGGTGCAGATCAACCCGCTGGTGCGCAGCGTCCTGCCCCGCAGCGCGCGCGAGATCATGAACCGGGTGAACGAGATCAGCTTCAACTCGAGCCTCGTCAAGGAGTTGCGGGCCATCGGCCTGATGCAGCGCGTGGCCGAGGCGAAGGGGATCGACCTCGGCACCTACACGAGGACCTATCTCCACCTGATCCATACCGATCTCGAGGTGCAGGATCTGGTGGCCTCGAGCAAGCTGAACGCCGAGTGGGACTATCTGCGCAAGCTGTTCGATCTGGGCCGCGGCTGGGCGGATGGCTGGCTCGAGGAGAACTTCGTCCATATCGGCCGGCGCTCGACCCTGGACCTCGACAGCCTCGAAGGAGACGCTCATCTGCCGATCCCGACGCTTCTGCCGGACGCCGCCGAATAGGGCCGCGCCGTCAGACGTCCGGCGCGACATCCCTGGGCCAGAGCCGGATCATCGCCAGCGTGGCGAGGCCCGAGAGCGCGGCGAGGATCAGGAAGGTTGCGGGTATGCTTGCCCATGCGCTCAGAAACCCGGCGATCGGATAGGCGATCAGCAGGCAGACATGGGCCAGCGTCATCTGCGCCGCCATCATCACCTGCAGGTCCGAGGGTCGCGCCAGCCGGCGGATGACATAGGTCGCCGGGGTGACCGTCCAGACCACCCCG
The DNA here is from genome assembly GCF_007668225.1 of Cereibacter sediminicola. Lineage (NCBI taxonomy): Bacteria > Pseudomonadati > Pseudomonadota > Alphaproteobacteria > Rhodobacterales > Paracoccaceae > Cereibacter > Cereibacter sediminicola. Next base: position 48,815 of record NZ_VDEK01000007.1, read on the forward strand.
AAGCCGATCGCCACCCAGCGCAGCAGCAGCCCCGCAATGCCGAAGCCCAGCCCCCCGGAGGCGAGGCTCGCCACGACGATCAGCGCCCCGGCCAGCATCACGTCACGGTCGCGGATGCGCAGCAGCACAAGCGGCAGCACCAGCGCGCCAAGGATCGAGCCCGCGCCGAGAAAGGCGAAGGCGCTCGCGGTGGAGCCGATCTCGCGGTCGAGCACGCCCTGAATGATCACCACCGTGTTCACCATGACCATCGCCGTGCCGAGGGCCGCGACCACATCCATTGCGATGATCGCCCGGAAGGCCGGCACCGCCACGAAAAGACGCGGCCCGCGCGTCAGCCGGCGCCAGATCCCGCCGGGTGGTGCGGCGAGGGTGCGCGGCAGCCGCGCCGCACGGACCAGCAGCGCCGAGAGCACGAAGCCCGCCGCCGCCAGGGTGAAGATCCCCGCCACCGACAGCACGACCATCAGCAGGCCCGCCAGCAGCGGACTGATCGGCCCCTCAAGCTCGGCCGCCACCCGCGAGCGTGACAGCGACCTGTAGTAGTCGGCCTCATTGCCCAGAAGATAGGGCACGACCGCCAGATAGACGAAGGTGAAGGTCGCCGAGGCGAGGGCGAAGACGAAGACAAGGGCATGGATCTGCCAGACCTCGGATACGAAGGGCAGCAGCAGCAGGCAGCCCGCGCGCAACAGGTCGAGCGCGATCAGCAACCGTCGGCGCGGGATCCCCGAGGTCAGGATGGCGACGACCGGCGCCGCCAGCACATAGGCCAGCATCTTCAGCGACAGCGCCGTGCCGATGACCGCGCCCGACTCCTCGCCCGCGAGATCGAAGGCCACGAGCGCGAGCGCCACCGTGGCGATGCCGGTCGCCACCAGCGCGACGACATAGCCGGCGAACAGCCGGTAGTAGCTCGCCTTGTCGCTGATGCCGGACCAGGCAAGGCCCGGCATCCCGCCCCCGGCGCGGGCCTCAGGCATGGACGGTTCTGCCTTCGTCGCCGCAGATCGTCACATAGAGGGTGGGCAGGAAGATCAGCGTCAGCAGCGTGGCCAGCAGAAGACCGCCCATGATGGCAAAGGCCATCGGCCCCCAGAAGAGCGTGGGCGCAATGGGCAGAAGGCCGAGCACAGTCGAAAGCGCCGTCAGCAGCAGCGGCCGGAAGCGGCTGGTCGCGGCCCGCACGGCGGCCTCGTGCACGCCGAGGCCCGCGCTGCGCTCGGCGCCGATCTGGGTGATCAGGATGACCGCGTTCTTGGCGATCATCCCGATCAGCGCGAGGATCCCGAGGATCGCCACGAAGCCCAGCGGACGGTCGAAGACCAGCAGCGCGCCCACGACGCCGATCAGGCCCAGCGGCAGCAGCAGGATCACCATGGCCGCGTCGCGGAAGCTCTGCAGCTGGATCATCAGCAGCGTCGCCATGATGAATAGCATCAGCGGCACGACGGCAAAGACCGACTCCTGGCTTTCGGCGCTGGTCTCGACCGTGCCGCCGACCTCGACCTTGTAGCCCGGCGGCAGCGCCGCGTTCATCCCGGCGATCTTCGGCTCGAGCCCGGCCGCCACCGCCTCGGGCGTCGATCCCGGCGCGACATCGGCAAGGACGGTCAGCGTCGGCAGCCGGTCGCGCCGCCAGAGGAACGGTTGCTCCTGCTTGAACGAGATGTTGGCGAACTGCCCCAGCGCCACCGTGCGCCCGCCCGGCACCGGAACCTGCAGCGTCTCCAGCCGGTCGAGCGACAGCCGATCCCCCGGCGCTGCCTGGGCGACGATGGGGATCAGGTAGATGTCGTCGCGCAGCTGGCTGATCGCGCTGCCGGTGACGGCGGTGTTCAGCACCGCCGACAGCTGCGCGCTGGTCAGCCCGAGCCGGCGGGCGCGGTCCTGATCGACGTCGATGCGCACCTGACGGGCGGGCTCGATCCAGTCGAAGTGGATGTGGCGCGTCGTCGGATCGCTGGCGAGGATGCCGGCCAGATCCAGCGCACGGGCGCGCAGCACCTCGGGATCCGGGCCGGTCAGGCGATACTGCACCGGCCAGCCGATCGGCGGCCCCAGCTCCAGCGGGCTGACCCGGCTGACCGCCTCGGGGAAGGCATCGCCCAGCCAGCCTTCCAGCGCCGCCTGCAGCCGCTGGCGCGCCGCGAAGTCCCTGGCCATCACCACGATCTGCGACTGGTGATCGCTCGGCGGCTGGATGGCCAGCGGCAGGTAGAAGCGGATCACGTTCCGCCCGACATAGGAGGTGTAGAACTGCGCCTCGCCCGAGGCCTCGATGAAGGCCTCGATCCGCGCTACGGCATCCTCGCTGGCAAAGATCGAGGAGGACCGCGGCAGCTGGAAGTCCACGATCAGCTCGTTGCGGTCCGAGGCCGGGAAGAATTGCCGGTCGACCTGCGAGAGCCCCGCCCAGGCGAGCGCGAACAGCGCCGCCGTCACCGCGAAGGTCAGCCAGCGGAACCGGATCGCCTGCCCGAGAAAGCTCTGGTAGGTCCGCAGGATCCGACCCGGCTCGGGCTCGGCCGCGCCGCCGGCAGGCGGCTTCAGCAGCACCGAGCCGATGATCGGCGTGAACAGCACCGCCACCAGCCACGAGGCGATCAGCGCGATCCCCACCACCAGAAAGAGCGAGATCGTGTATTCGCCCGCCTGGCTTTGGGCAAAGCCGATCGGCACGAAGCCCGCGATGGTGATCAGCGTGCCGGTCAGCATCGGCGCGGCGAGGCTGCTGTAGGCGAAGGTCGCGGCCTTCTCGAGCGTGTCGCCCACCGCCAGCCGGCGCAGCATCGCATCGACCGTGGTCATCGCATCATCGACCAGCAGCGCGAGCGCGATGATCAGCGCCCCGAGCGAGACGCGGTGCAGGTCGATCTGCAGCGTCTGCATCACGAGGAACACCCCGGCGAGCGTCACCGGAATGGCGATGGCCACCACAGCGCCGGGCCGCACGCCCAGCATCAGGAAGCTGACGACCAGGATGATGCCCACCGCCTGCCAGAGCGAGGCGGTGAAGTCCCCGATGGCGAGGTCCACCACCGCGGGTTGGTTCGAGATCAGGATCGGCTCGATCCCGATGGGCAGGTTCGCCACCGCATCGGACATGGCGGCGGTCACCTCCTCGCCCAGCTCGAGGATGTCGCCGCCCTCGCTCATCGAGATCGCAAGCGCGATGGCTCGCTGGCCATTGACGCGCAGCAGGGGCTGCGGCGGGTCCGACAGCGCGCGCCGCGCCGTGGCGATGTCGCCCAGCCGGATCATCCGGCCGTCGGCCACCAGCGAGACGTCGAGCAGGTCGGCATCGGTGTCGAACGAGCCCGAGACGCGCAGGGCGATGTTCTCCTGCCCGGTGGTGACGACGCCGGCCGGGCGCACCACGTTCTGCGCCGCGACGGCGTTGAAGATCGCGCCGTAGTCGAGCCGCATGGCGGCGACGCGGTCGGGCTGGAACTCGAGCAGCAGCTGTTCGTCCTGCACGCCGAGCCATTCGATCTTCGAGATGGCGGGCACGTCGCGCAGCAGGCTCGAGCGCACGACATCGACATGGTCGCGCAGCTCGCGGTCGCTGAAACCGTCGGAGGTGAAGGCATAGATGATGCCGAAGACGTCGCCGAAATCATCGGTGAAGAACGGGCCCAGCACCCCCTGCGGCAGGGTGTGGCGGATGTCGCCTGTGCCGTTGCGCACCTCCTGCCAGACATCGGGCACCCGCTCGGGCGGGAACTGGCCCTCGAGATCGACATAGATCGTCACGATCCCCGGCCGGGTGATCGAGCGCAGCGCGTCGAGGCCCGTGGTCTCCTGCAGGCGTCGCTCCAGCCGGTCGGTCAGCTGGGTCTGGGTCTCTTCCATCGTGGCGCCGGGCCAGACGGCGGTGACGAGCATGGTCTTGATGGTGAAGCTCGGATCCTCGTCGCGGCCGAGGTTGAGAAAGGCGAAGGCGCCCGCGACCACGGTGACGATCATCAGGTAGATGGTCAGTTGCCGGCTGCGCAGCGCCCAGTCCGAAAGGTTGGGTCCGATCATGGCCGGGTCTCCGCCTGACGCACGGCCTGTCCGGGGCGCAGCGCCTGCACCCCGGCGGTCACCACGACATCCCCCGGCTCAAGACCGTCCGAGACCACGACCGAGGCCGGCAGGAAGCGGGCGACGCCGATCTCGCGCAGCGCGACGGTGCCGCTGCCCGGATCGAGGAGCCAGACGGCAGGCCTGCCACCGCCGCCGGTCAGGGCGCTGGCCGGGATCTCGATGCCGGCGGTGTCGCCGAAGACCGCCTGCCCGGTCACCACCGTCCCGAGCCGCATCTCGGGCGGCGGCTTGATCAGGCCCACCCGCACGCGGAAGGTGCCGGTCGAGGCATCGGCGCGGGGCGCGACCTCGCGGATGCGGCCCTTGGTGCTGATCGAGGGCGATTGCGACACCGCCACCGTGATCTCGGGATCGGCGGGGCTTGCCTCCAGCACGGCGGCCGGCACGTCGAAGACCGCGTCCATGCCGCCATCGCGGGCGACCTGCACGATCATCCGGCCGGCGGCGACCACCTCGCCCTCCTCGCCGCCCACCGCGGTCACGCGGCCCGGCGCATCGCCCAGAAGGGCCGTGTCGTTCAGGCGGCGCACCGCGATCTGATACTGCGCCCGCGCGGCTTCGGCCGCCGACTCGGCGGTGGTCAGCGCGGTTTCGGCCCGGTCGAAGGCGGCACGCGAGGCAAAGCCGCGGTCGAACAGCTGGCGCTGGCGCCCGAACTCGGTGCGGGCCTCGGTCAGCTGGCCTTCGGCGGCGGCCAAAGAGGCCTCGGCCGCGCGCAGGCCGTTCTGCTCGTCGGTGGGGTCGAGGCTGGCCAGCAGCTGGCCCGGCTCGATATGGTCGCCCACATTCACGAGGCGCTCGGCAAGCCGGCCCCCGATGCGAAAGCCCAGATCGGCCTGCACCTGGCTTTCCACCGTGCCGGCAAGGCTGATCACCTCGCCCATGGCGCGCTTTTCGACGGTGACGGTGCGGACGGGGCGGACCAGCTCGGGCTCGGCGGTCTCCTCTTCGTCGCAGGCTGCCAGAACCGCGACAAGCACCATCGCAAGCGCGATGTTCGGGATGGCGCGCGACCTCATGTTCCGCTCTCCGTGACAAGGCTGGGTCGTTGCGTCGTCCGTCCGACGATCTGGCCGAGCGCCGGATGGCCGTCGAAGCGTCTTGAGGCACGCGGGATCTCGGGCAGCGCCCTTCTGGCCGCGATCGCTGGAACGGAGGTGATCGAGGGTTGCGGCACCCCGCGTCCCGCGTGCGTCTGCACCAACCCGCACAAGACCGGATCGGCGGTTGAGTCCCTTGCGCTTGCCATCCTGCGCTTTCCTCCCCGTGTCACTTGCAACAGGGCGAGGCCGCGGCCTCGCCAGAACCGGGAACATCCGGTGGAAGGACCACGGGCCGCGCGGCAGTCGGCGCCGGGCGGCCTGCGGTCTCTGCGTCCGCTGCCGAGGCGGTGCGGCAGGTTCGTCCCGCGATGGGGTGCCATGAATGCGGATCGGGCTGCCGTCGTCGTTCCCCGGGCAGCGCGTTCCGGCCGACCGGCCGGTGCGCCGTGGGATCCGCGACTCGCCCGCATGGCATCTGGCCACGCCACGAGAACATTCGGCTGCCACAGTCATACCGGAGCGGCACGCGAATCGTCCACGAAAATTACCAGGATGATCCTCGGCGCGCTGCCTGAACGCGCGGCGGCGGTGGGTGTCCGCCGATCCGGTGCGGGCACGACGGGATGCGCTGCTTGATGAATCGCGGAAGGTCGGTCAAGCTCGGGCGGAACTGACCTTCTTTCTCATGTAGACAACGCTCCGATTGGCATCAGCGGTTTTGCCCGAACACGGTGCTTCTGCGGCATCGGGCGGGCGGTGAGTGGGGCAGCATTGTGAGTGATATCTGGACCGTTTTCGCCATCATTGGCGTCGTCGTGTTGCTCTTCATCTGGGACAGGTTTCCGGTCATCGCGGTCTGCATGACCGCAGCCCTCTCTCTGTGGGCGACAGGAATTCTCACCCTGAACCAGTCGCTGGCCGGATTCGGGGACCCGGCGATCATCTTCGTGGCGGCCCTGTTCGTGGTCAGCGCGGGGCTCGAGGCGACCGGCGTCACCGCCTGGGCCGGGCAGATCCTGATCCGGCAGGCCGGAGAGAGCCGCACCCGGCTGATCGTCCTGATGATGGGCGTGACCGGGCTGCTGAGCGGCCTCATCAGCGTCAACGGGGCCGTGGCCTCGCTGCTGCCGGTGGTGGTGGTCATGGCGATCCGGCTGGGCCAGTCGCCCTCGCAGCTTCTGATGCCGCTGGTCTTCGCCGCCCATGCCGGCTCGCAGATCCTGCTGACGGGCTCGCCGGTGAACGTGCTCGTTTCGGAGGCCTCGCTCGAGGCCGGGGGCGGCGGCTTTGCCTATCTCGAATTCGCCCTCGTGGGCTTTCCGCTGATCGCCGGCTCGATCGTGATCGTGGTGCTGTTCGGCCGCGCGCTTTTGCCGGAGCGGACCAGCGCCACCCTGCCGCCGGACCTCAGCCGCCACGCCATGACCCTGATCGAGCAGTATCGGCTGGCCAGCGACGTCCATCGGCTGCGGGTGCGCGAGGACTCGCCTCTGGTCGGCACCGAGCGGCGGGCGTTCGACCTGTCGGGCCGCGACGGGCTTGCGCTGGTGACGCTGAAGGAGGCCGACGGCGTTTCGGCGCGGCGCGATACCATCCGGCAGGGCGATATCGTCGTCGTGCGGGGCCGGGCCGAGGCGGCGGCCGAACTGGTCACCGAACTGGGCCTGAGCTTCACGGAAGACGAGGCGCCGGACATGGAGCGGACGCTCTTCAACCGGCAGTCGGGCCTTGCCGAGATCCAGATCCCGCCGCGCTCGAAGCTGGTGGGCGAGCGTTTCTTTCCCGGCATGGTTACGGAGAGCGGCGATCTGATCGTGCTTGCCGTGCAGCGCCACGGCGAGGATCTCGACCCGAGCGCGCCGCTCGGCGTCGGCGACACGCTGCTCCTGCAGGGCACCTGGTCCGCGCTCGAGGCGCGGCTGAAGCCCGCCGAGGTGCTGATGGTGAACTCGCCCGATCTGGTCCGCCGGCAGGCCCTGCCGATGGGTCCGGGCGCCTGGAAGATGCTGGTGATCCTGGCCGCGATGGTCGTGCTGCTGGCCACGGGGCTTGTCCCGCCGGCCATCGCCGGCGTTCTGGCCGCGGGGGCGGTGCTGCTCAGCGGCATCCAGAGCGTCGATCAGGTCTATCGCGCGATCAACTGGACGACCATCATCCTGATGGGGGCGATGATGCCGCTTTCGACCGCGATGCAGCAGACCGGCGCGGCCGATCTGCTTGCGAAGGGACTGGTGGACATGATCGGGCAGTCAAGCCCGCACCTGCTCCTTGTGGGGCTGTTCGTGCTCTCGGCCATCATGGGGCAGATCATCTCGAACACGGCGACCGCGCTGATCGTGATCCCGATAGCCGTGGTTGCAGCAGCCCAGATGGGTGTCTCGCCGCAGCCGATCCTGATGGCGGTCTGTCTGGCCAGTGCGGCGGCCCTTCTGACCCCGGTGGCCACGCCCACCAACCTGATGGTGATGGAACCGGGCGCCTACAAGTTCGGCGATTACTGGAAGCTCGGCCTGCCGCTGATGATCTGGTTCTTCGTCGTGGCTGTAACCCTTGTTCCGATCATCTGGCCATTCTGATCCCGTCAGGCCCTGCCCGTGGCAAGAGCCGCGCAGGAAGGCGCGCGCGCCCTCTGGTCTGGGCCGCCGCAGGCTGCCTCGGGCGCAAGATGCCGTTCCGCAGGTGCGGACGAAAAAACTTGCGAAAGGTCCCTTGCAGCCGCCGGACGGCTGCGCTAATAGCCCTCTCACGGAGTGCGGGCGTAGCTCAGGGGTAGAGCATTACCTTGCCAAGGTAAGGGTCGTGAGTTCGAATCTCATCGCCCGCTCCAGTAAATCAGGCTGTTGGCCGCAAGGCAGGTGGCAGTCAGGTCTTATCACCAAAATTGATGACTTTCGTTTCCAGCCGGTTCCGGCTGCAGAGCGGCTTTGGCCGCGTCGGCGAGAGGCCGGGCATACACCTCCGATGGGCTCGGCCGGGATCGGGCCGCGGAGCCGGGTGCCAGCCTTGAAGAGGCCGCGTCTCGTCTGGTAAGCCCGGATCGTCCGACCGCGCCTGCCGAGGGGAGAGTCCAGTGTCAGGAGACCGACCGCCCCGAGCGGTCAAGCGCGCCGTCACCGTGAAGGATGTCGCCGCCGCCGCCAATGTCTCGCGCGCGACGGCGGCGCGGGCGCTGAACGGCTACGGCTATGTCGGCGACGAGGCCTCGCGGCGGGTGCAGGAGGCGGCCGAGCGGCTGGGCTATCGCGGCAACCGCATTGCGCAGGCGCTGCGGCAGGGGCAGATGCCGATCGTGGGCTTCGTGCCGGGCGACATCCAGAACCCGTTCTTCGCCCGCGTGGCGCATGACATCGACGCGGCGCTGCGGCGGAGCCGACACAGCCTGCTCATCGCGAGCAGCGAGGAGAGCCTGTCGCAGGAGCAGAGCCTGCTCGACAACCTGCGGGCGCTGAACGTGCGGGGGATGATCGTGGCGCCGGCCTCCGAAGGGGACAATCCGCATCTTCAGCGTCTTGTCCGCGAGCGGGTTCCATTGGTGCTGATCGACCGCGAACTGCCGGGGATCGACTGCGACAGCGTCACGGTGGACAACGAGGGCGGCGCGCGCGAGGCGATCGCGCTGCTGATCGCGAACGGTCACCGGCGGATCGCGCTGATCCACGACGAGTCGCGCATCGCCACCGCCCGGCAGCGGCGAGAGGGCTATCTGCGCGCCCTGGCCGAGGCCGGCCTGCCGGTCGAGGAGGGGCTGATCGCCGTGTCGCAATCGACGGTGGAACATGCCATCGACGCGACGATCCGCCTCTTCAGCCGGCCCGAGCGGCCGACGGCGCTCTTCACGGTTGACAGCCTGATGACGACCGGGGCGCTGCTGGCGCTGCGCTCGATGGGGCTTGCCGTGCCGCGCGACGTGTCGCTGATCGGCTTCGACGATTTCGACCTTGCGACCTTCACCGATCCGCAGATCACCGTGGTGGCGCAGCCGGTGGGCCAGATCGGGCCGCTGGCGGTCGAGATGCTGCTCGAGCGAATCCGCGGCAGCGACGCGCCGGCGCGCCATGTGCGGTTTCCGACCCGGCTGATCACCCGCGGCTCGGTCGCGCGGGCAGATTTCGGGCGGCGCGCCGGAGCTTAACCTGCATCCTGAAATAATCTCTTGCCTGGCGGGCAGAGCCGTGCAGTAGTGGGTGTGAGATCGGTCTCTCAGCCGGATGGCCCCCGGACCGGTCCTTTCTTTCGCAGCGTTGTGAGATCGGTCTCATGCAGTCAGCCGCCGGGCAGCCGGACATCCTACCCAGCCTCGGCTTTGCCGCCGGGGACGTGCTGCACGAGGCGCGGCCGAGGCTGCGGGCCTTTCTGGACGCAGGCGCACGGCGGATCTTCTTCGTGGGGCCGGCCGGTCTGCGGCTTCTGACGCTGCCGGCGGTGCAGCTGATCCGGCGGCACTCGCGCTTTCCCGCTGCGGCCTCGTCGCCGGCCGAGCTGATGCTGGCGCCGCCGCGGGGGCTCGATGCCGGGGCGCTGGCGGTCCTTGTGGCGGCGGGACCGGATGTCGAGGCCTTCCTCGCGCGGCGGGGCGTGGCGACATGCGCGCTGACGGATCCCGCGCCCGAGAGCCTCTCGGCGCAGGCGCTGGCCATCGCGCTTGCGCTTCTGGCCGAGGTCGGCGCGATGCCCGAGGCGGAGGCGGCGCTGGAGGGTCTGGCGCGCCTGCCGGCGATGCTGCCCGCGGCCGCGCGGGCCTTCGAGCCAGAGGCTGCGGCGCTGGCCGCGCATCTTCGGGGCGAGAGATACCTGATCGTCACGGCGCCGGGCTCGGCCTGGCCGGTGGCGCATCACTTCGCGCTCGACACGCTCGAGAAGCGGCTGAGGATCCGCGCGCGCCCGGTTCACGCCAGCGATTTCTTCCACGGCACGCTTGAGCTGATCGAGCCGGGCGTGAGCCTTCTGCTCGTGAAGGGCGAGGATGCGCTGCGCCCGCTGGCCGAGCGGGTCGAAAGCTTCGTTCCGCGCTACACCGACCGGCTCTGGACGATCGATGCCGCCGCGGCCGAGCTGCCCGGCCTTGCGCCGCAGGTGCGGGCGCTTGCCTCGCCGGTCGTGCTGGCCGCGCTGCTCGGGCGGGTCGGCGCGCATCTGGCTCCGAGCGGCGAGCCGATCTGCGTCGAGGCCTGACGAAACACTCAACAAGAAGCCCACCAACAGGAGAGAGAAATGAAACGGTCCCTGCAGTCCATGACAGCCATCGTCGCCGCCATCTCGGCCATCGGGTGGGCGGGCGCGGCCACCGCGCAGACCGCCGTCGCCGATCCCTCGGCCCCGGTCGAGCACGAGGGCACGCTGAGGGTGATGACCAAGTTCGGGATGCAGCGCCTTGCACCCTATTTCGTCGAACTGGCGAAGGAATACGAGGCGCAGCATCCGGGCGTGAAGATCGAGCTGATCCAGGAGGATGACGACAGCGTCAAGGGCAAGACCAAGACGCTCGTCGCCTCGAACTCGATCCCCGACGTCTTCTTCTCGTGGACGGGCACCTGGGGCGGCAACTTCGTGCGTGGCAAGCGGGCGGTCGATCTGACGCCGGTGATCGGGCCGGATACCGAGTGGGGCAAAACGTTTGCCCCCGCCGCAGTCGGCGCCTTTGTCTATGAGGGCAAGAATTACGGCATCCCGCTTTATCTCGATGCGAAGTTCATGGGCTACAACAAGACCATCTTCGCCGATCTGGGGATCTCGGAGCCCGCCACGCTCGAGGAGATGCTCGAGGCCTGCGACACGATCCGGGCGGCGGGCATCACGCCGATCTCGATCGGCAACAAGGAGCCGTGGGTGGCCGTCCACTACCTCGGCCAGCTTCTGGCCTACAACGTGCCGAAGGAGGTGCTCGATCGCGACTTCGACTCGGCGACGGCCGACTATTCCGATCCCGGCTATGTCGCCTCGCTCGAGCAGTTCAAGGCGATTGCCGACCGCTGCACCATCGGCGCGGGCATGAACGGCATTTCCTACCAGAACGCCATCCAGGAGCTGAGCGACGGCAAGGCCGCGATGTATTACCAGGAGATCATCGAGTTCGACAACGCCGCCTCGGCGACGACCAGGCTCACGCCCGAGGAGTTCGGCTTCTTCCCGCTGCCCGCGCCGAAGGATGCCAAGGGCGATCCGAAGGCGCTCGAGGGCGCGCCCGAGGGCTACATGATCTCGTCGGCCTCGGAAAACGTGCCGCTGGCGCTCGATTTCATGAAGTTCGTGACGACGCAGGCCAATGCCAAGGTGCTGTCGGCCCCGCCCTATGGCCAGCCGAGCGCGGTGATCGGCGGCGCCGATCCGGCCGACATGAGCCCGGCGGTGGTGGGCGGCCTCGAGGATATCGCCGAGGCCTCGTATCTCATGCAGTGGCTTGACACGGTGAACCACCCGCGGGTGGCGGCGGCGTGGCTTTCGAACCTGCAGGCCTTCGCCGGCGGCACGGTCTCGGCCGAAGAGGTCGTGGCCGAGGTCCGCAAGGCCGCCGCCTCGGCCAAGTGATGAGCTTGTCCGCGGACATGGGAAAGAGCGGTGTCGCCCTCAGCGGCACCGCCCTCGGGGCAGCGAGGGGGCCGCGGCTGCGCCCCTTCCTCTCGCGGCTGCTGGCGCTGCGCTGGATCGCCGTGGCGCTCGTCATCGTGGGCTGGTTCGTCTATTATCCGATCGTCAACAACTTCTTCGTCAGCACCACGAACCAGGACATCTTCACCGGCGAGGTGACGCAGGTCGGGCTGGAAAACTACCGACGGCTCGCCGAGGATCCGGTGATCGGCCGCGCGCTCTGGAACAACGGCGCCTATGCGGTGCTGTCGATCGTCTTCCAGGTCTTCGCGGCCTTCTGCCTTGCCGCCATCGTCGAAGGCCTTGCGTCGGAGCGCTGGCGCAACTTCTGGCGCGCGCTCTATTTCGTGCCCTCGGCGATCTCGACCACGGTCACGGGGTTGCTCTTCTACTTCATCTACCAGCCCAACATCGGCATCCTCGACGGGTTGCTGAAGCTTGCGGGGCTGCAGGAGTGGTCGCATGTCTGGCTCGGCGATGAGCGGACCGCGATCTATGCCATCATCGCCATGAGCCAGTGGCAGGGCTTCGGCTATTCGACGCTGCTCTTCACCATCGCGATCCAGAAGATCCCGCAGGAACTTTACGACGCGGCGCGGATGGACGGGGCGGGGCCGCTGCGGCGGCTTTGGAGCATCACCTTCCCGCTCACGCGCGAGATGACCGGCATGATGATCATCGTGACGGTGACCGGCGCCTTCCAGGTGTTCAACGAGGTGATGGTGATGACCGGCGGCGGGCCGAACAATTCGAGCCAGGTGCTCGGGACCTGGCTCTACGAGCAGGGCTTCAACCAGAACGACATGGGCTATGCCGCGGCCATCGGCTCGGTCGTCTTCGCGGTGACGATGCTCACGGGGATCCTGCAGCTCTGGTACACGCGGCGGCGGAGGGTGATGGCATGAGCGCAGCCCTTTCGAACGACAGGGGCTTCTGGCCGGGGATCGGGCGGGCCTTCCTCTGGGCCTTCCTGCTGGCGGTAGGGGTGGTCGTCCTTTACCCGCTGCTCTGGATGGCGCTCGGCGGCTTCAAGTCCAACAGCCAGATCTTCGACCAGCCCTTCGCGCTGCCGCAAGGCTGGTCGCTCGACAACTACTTCGCCGCCTGGCGGAGCGTGCAGGGCTACATGATCTCGAGCCTTCTGGTCACCTTCGCCTCGACCGTGGCCACGGTGCTGATCTCGGCCCGCGCGGCCTATGGGCTGACCCGGACGGCGATGCCCGCAAAGCCCCTGATCACCGCCTTCGTGCTGGGCGGCATGATGCTGAGCCCGACAGTCGCCCTCGTGCCGCTGGTGCGGATGCTCCAGTCGCTCGGGCTTTACGACACGCAATGGGCGCTGATCATCCTCTACACCGCCTTCCGCGTGCCCTTCACCACCTTCCTGATCCGCGCCTACATGCTCGACCTGCCGCGCGACCTCGACGAGGCCGCGATGATGGACGGGGCAAGTCCCGGCCAGATCTACCGCAGGATCATCCTGCCGCTCTGCCGGCCGATCATCGTCTCCTGCGTCGTCCTCCACATCCTCTTTGCCTGGAACGAATATCTCTTCGCCATGATCTTCACCAACAGCCCCAGCGTGCAGACGCTGCCCGTCGGCCTGACCTCGATGATGTCGAAACACGGCACCGACTTTTCGCAGGTCTTCGCGGCCATGACGCTCTCGGCGCTACCGATCGTCATCATCTTCTTCCTGACCCAGCGGTATTTCATCCGCGGCCTGACCGAGGGAATGGCGAAATGAGCAGCCCCCGCCTTGCCGCCCGCCAGCTGATCGGGTCGAACTTTGCCTTCCAGCACTATCCGTTCGCCGAGGTCGCGCGGCTCATGCGCGGCTTCGGCCTCAGCCGGATCGAGCTTTGGGGCGTGGCGCCGCATCTCGATCTGTTCCATGCCGATGCCGCCCGCGTGGCCGAGGTGAAGCGGGTGCTGGCGGGCGAGGGCCTGACGGTGCGCTGCCTTACGCCCGAGCAGGTGGTCTATCCGGTGAACATTGCCTCGGGCGACGATGCCTTTCGCGCGGCCAGCATCGACCGCTTTCGCCGCGCGGCCGATATCGCGGCCGAGCTTGGTGCCTCGCACCTGTTCCTGACCCCCGGCCGGGGCTTCGAGAGTGAGCCCGCCGAGCGCGCCTGGCAGCGGTCGGCCGAGGCGCTGGCCGAGATCGCCGAACACGCGGCGGGGCAGGGGCTGCGCTGCCTGCTCGAGCCGTTGCAGCGGGTCGAGAGCAACATCGCCCAGAGCGCCGCCGACATTGCCCGGCTGATGGGGATGGTGGGCGCGGCGAACATGGATGTGGTGCTCGATCTGGTGGCGATGGCCTGCGCGGGCGACAGCGTGGGCGACTACCTGCGGCTCTTCGGCGAGCGGCTGGTGCATGTGCATGTGGTGGACGGGCGCCCCGCGGGCCATCTCGTCTGGGGCGACGGCGAGCTGCCGCTGGCGGACTGGCTGGGAGAGCTGGCGGCCGCGGGCTACGCCGGCACGCTGACCTTCGAGCCCTTTGGCGACGGAAGTTACGCACTCGATCCGGTGACGGCCTGGACGCGCAACCTGCGTGCCATCACACCGCATCTCGAACCCGGGGAGGCCGCGGCGTGAGCGCATCGTCCGAGCTGATCGCCGTCGGCGACAACTGCCTTGACGTCTATCTGTCCAAGGACCGCATGGCGGTGGGGGGCAATGCGCTGAATGTCGCGGTGCAATGGGCGCGCGCGGGCCTCTCCGCCCGCTACTTCGGCCTGATCGGCCACGACCCCGAGGGCGACGCGATCCACGAGGCGGTGGCGCGCACCGGGCTGAACCCCGACGACATGGAGCGGCGCGAAGGCAGCACCGCCGTCACGCTGCTGCTGGAACGCGATGGCGACCGGCGCTTCCTGCTCGAGGATCTGGGGGTGGGCCTCGGCTATGTCCCCGAGGGTCAGCGGCTGGCGGACATGCTCGCCGCGCGCTGGGTGCATCTGGGCACCCACAGCGCGCCGGATCTGGTCCGCCGCCTCGTGGCGGAGGGCGCGCGCTTTTCGGTCGATGTCTCGACGCATCACGACCTTCTGGATCTGGCCGGGGTGCCGCTGGTCTTCGCCTCGGGCCCCGAGGATCCGGCCGAGCCGGTCGAGCCGCTGCTGGCGCACTTCCGTGACCGCGGCGCGATCAGCACCGTCGTCACCTGCGGTAGCCGTGGCGCGTTCCTCGACAACCGGGGCAGCGTCACGCAGGTCCGGGCGCGGCGGATCGAGGTGGTGGACACCTGCGGCGCGGGCGACAGCTTCATCGCGCGTTTCATCGCGCTCTGGGCGCTCGAGGGGCGCGCGGATGCCGATGCGCTGCGGGGCGCCTCGGACGCGGCCGCCAACACCTGCCTGCACGAGGGCGGGTTCCCGCAGCCGCTGCGCTCGATCCCGTCGTGGCTGCTGGAAAAATATTCCGATGTGATCGCGGCAGGAGAGGTCCGAGATGGCAACGCACAGGCTTGAACAGCCCACCATCGCGCCCGAGGGCGACCGCTCGTTCTGGCTGCGGGATCTGGGCGCCGGTCCCGCGACGCAGCCCTTCGCGGGCGAGGCCGAGTGTGACGTGGCCATCGTCGGCGGCGGCTATACCGGCCTCTGGACCGCACTGCGGCTGAAGGAGCAGGCGCCGGAGCTGCGCGTGACGATCCTCGAGGCCGACTTCTGCGGCGCGGGCGCCTCGGGGCGGAACGGCGGGCAGGTCCACAGTTGGTTTGCCGAGATCGACCTGCTGACCCGGCTGGTGGGACCGGACGAGGCGCTGATGCTCTGCCGCGCCACCGCCGAGGCCATCGAGGAGCTGGCCGCGCTGCAGACCTCGGGCACGATCGACATGGAGCTGAGGCTGGACGGCTGGCTCTGGACCGCCAGTTCGCGGGCGCAGGAAGGCGCGTGGGAAGGCGCGGCCGCGATCTGCCGTGCGCAGGGCGAGGCCGGCCTGCGCGAGATCGGCCGCGAGGAGATCCTGGCTCGGACCGGCTCGGGCGCGTCCTATGTGGGCGTGGTCGAGGCGCGGGCGGGCACGGTGCAGCCGGCGAAACTTGCGCTGGGGCTGCGGGCGCTGGCGCTGGCGCGCGGGGTGGTGATCCACGAGAAAAGCCCGGTGGCCGAGATCGTCTCGGGCCGACCCTGCACGCTGCGCACCGGGCGGGGCGTGCTGCGGGCGGGCAAGGTTGTGATCGCCTCGAACGCCTGGGCGGCGGCGCTGCCCGCGCTGCGGCGCCACCTTTACGTCGTGGACAGTCAGGTGATCGCGACCGAGCCGGTGGGCGGCACGCTCGACCGGATCGGCTGGACGGGGGGCGAGTCGATCTGCGACGCGCAGGCCCATGTGCTCTATTACCAGCGCACGACGGGCGGGCGGGTGATCTTCGGCCGGGGCAGCGGGAACGTGGCCTACGGCAACCGCTTCGGCGCGGCGTTCAACCGCCGGCCGGGCGGCGGCGAGGACAATCTGCGCGAGATGCACCGGGTCTACCCCGAGCTGCGCGGCGCGCGCATCGCGGCCGACTGGTCCGGCCCGATCGACTGCTCGGCCGAGCATCTGCCGGTCTTCGGTCATCTTCCGGATGAGCCGGACATCCTGTTCGGCGTGGGCTTCAACGGCACGGGCATCGCCCAGACGCCGGTGGCGGGGCGCATCCTCGCCAGCCTCGTGCTGGGGCGGGACGACCGCTGGAGCCGCTGCGGCCTCGTGGGCCTCGACCGGCGCACGGTTCTGCCGCCCGAGCCCATCCGCACGCTGGGTGCGCGGGTGGTGCGGCGGGCGATCCGCATCCGCAACGACCTCGAGATCGGGAACCGGACGGCGGGGCCGCTGGTGCGCTGGCTCTCGTCGCTCACGCCGGGCCGCTGATGGGCCGGCTGCACAAGGAAAGGGCAGAGAGATGGCCGAACTGACGCTGCGCAACGTGCGCAAGGCCTATGGCACCATGGAGGTGCTTCACGGCATCGACCTCGACATCCCCTCGGGGTCCTTCGTGGTCTTCGTGGGCCCATCGGGCTGCGGCAAGTCCACGCTCCTGCGCACGATCGCCGGCCTCGAGGACATCACCTCGGGCGAGTTCCGCATCGATGGCGAGCTGATGAACGACGTCGCCCCGTCGCGCCGGGGGATCGCGATGGTCTTCCAGTCCTACGCGCTCTACCCGCACATGACGGTGTTCGAGAACATGGCCTTCGGCATGCGGATCGCCGGCATGAAGAAGGACGAGATCACGCGCCGGGTGACGCGCGCGGGCGAGGTGCTGCAGCTGGCGCCCTATCTCGACCGCTATCCGCGCGCGCTCTCGGGCGGGCAACGGCAGCGGGTGGCGATCGGGCGGGCCATCGTGCGCGATCCCAAGGTGTTCCTGTTCGACGAGCCGCTGTCGAACCTCGACGCGGCGCTGCGGGTGGCGACACGGATCGAGATTGCCAAGCTCAAGCAGTCGATGCCGGGCGCGACGATGATCTACGTGACCCACGATCAGGTCGAGGCGATGACGCTGGCCGACCGGATCGTGGTGCTGCGGGCCGGGCGGATCGAGCAGGTGGGCTCGCCGCTCGCGCTCTACCGAATGCCGGAAAACCTTTTCGTGGCACGGTTCATCGGCTCGCCCGCGATGAACGTGATCCCGGCCGAGGTCGCGGGCGCGGGGCTTGCCCTTGCCACCGGCGGCAGCATGGCTCTGCCCTTTCCGCTTGCCGCGGCGCTTCAGGGCGCGACGGTGCAGGTCGGCATCCGCCCCGAGGATCTGCGTCTGGCGGACGGCGCACCGCTACTGGCCGGGCGGATCTCCTATCTCGAGCAGCTGGGCGAGGTGCAGCTTGCCCATGTCGAAGTCGCGGGCCTGGCCGAGCCGCTGATCGCCAAGCTTCCCGGCATCCTCGACCTGCATCCGGGCGCGTCCATCGCGCTTACGGCCGATCCGGCGAATCTCCACCTCTTCGGCGCGGACGGGCAGAGCCTGCGGCCCCGCGAGCAGCCGCCCGAGCGGCAGCTGGAAGCGGCTACTTCCGCACGAAGCTGAACGAGAAGGCCGAGCCCCGGTGATAGTCCATCGCGTAGATCACCCGGGTGCCGTCGGCGGCGTAGCAGACCTCCTCGATCAAGAGCGCGGGGCCGAATTCTTCAAGCCCGTGAAGCCGGGCGGCCTCGGGCGGCAGGGGCACGGCGCGGACCATCGCCGTCGAGGCGACCGGCCCGCGCCCCGCGCCGGCCAGAAGCGCCACGAGCGAGCCGCTCCAGTCCGGTGTCATCTCGGTGCCCTCGACAAGCGCCTTGGGCAGCCAGTCGATGGAATAGACCAGCGGCTGTCCGCCGCTGCTGCGCAGGCGCTCGACACGGACAAGGGGTGTGCCCTCGGGGACGGCGAGGCGGGGCGCGGTCTCGGCATCGGCGGGGACGATCGTGAAGCCCAAGAGCCGCGTCTCGGCCGTGTAGCCGTGGCTGGCCACCATCTGCGAGACGCTCTCGAACTTGGTGATCGGGCGGGCGATGGTCAGCAGCGCCCCGGCGGCAAGGAAACGACCCTTGCCCTGATGCACGTCGATGATCGCGTCCTGTTCCAGGAGCTTCAGCGCCTCGCGCAGGGTCGGGCGCGAGACCTGGAACCGTTCGACCATCTCCTTCTCGGTCGGCAGCCGGTCGCCGAACGACAGGCCCAGCTCGCGGATCATCTCGAGGATGCCGCTGCGCAATCGCTCGATGCCGCTTTCCCTTGGCCTGTCCATGGGCTTGTCCCTTTCGCCGCTTCAGGATGCCAGTTGCCGCGCAATCTCGGCCGGCGCAAGTCCGGCGGTCAGCGCGAGCTGCAGAAGCAGCCGCGCCTTGACCGGCGAGTGGCGCCCGGCGGGCAGGAAGCCGTGCCCGTCGTTGCGGCTGGTCGCGACCACCGGCCCCGCTGCGCGCGAGGCCATGACGACAAGGCCGCCCGCCTCGCGGATCCATGTCTCGAGCCTTGCGGCCTGGGCGCTGGTCGCATAGCCCGGCGCAAAACCTGCGACCACGATGGCCTGCGCGCCGGCGGCAATGAAGGCCTCCATCGCGCAGGCGTCGCCGCCGCTGTGGCAGTGCAGGATGTCCACGCGGGGCAGCGGCCCCAGCCCGCGCCAGTCGAGCAGCGGCGCACGGGGCGCGAGGGTGCGCCCGAGGCGCACCTCGCCGCCGATCACGAGGCCCACGGGGCCGAGGTCGGGCGAGCGGAAGCTGTCGAGGCCGAAATTGTGGGTCTTGGTTACCTCGGCCGGCCGATGGATCTCGCCATGCAGCACCACGAGGACGCCCCGCGGCCGGGTCTCGGGGCAGGAGGCGACCCGGGCGGCCTGAAAGAAGTTCATGTAGCCGTCGCTGCCGAGCGCCGAGGCGGGGCGCTGCGCGCCGGTCACCACCAGCGGCACCGGCAGATCCCAGACGAGCGAGAGGAAGAAGGCGGCCTCTTCCAGCGATCCGGTGCCGTGGGTGAGGACGAAGCCGGCGAGGTCCGGCTCTGCCCGCAGCGCCGCCTCGCAGAGCCGGCAGAGCGCGAGCCACTGCGCAGGCCCCATGTCGAAACTCGGCAGCGGGGTGAAGTCGAGCGGCACCAGCGCCACGCGGTCCGAAATTGCGCCGCAGCGCGCGATCAGCTCGGCCGCGGTCAGGCTGCCCGCCTGCCCGTAGTCGCGGGTCTCGAACGGGTCGTGGGCGAGCGCGGTCAGCGTGCCGCCGCCCACGATCACCGCCACCTTCGGAATGCGCGCCTGTTCGGTCATCCGGTTCTCCCTCGGGGCTGCTCTGCCTGACTCGGTCGGGCAGGGATTTCTGTCTAGCCTCATGCATGTTGTCTTACAAGATGCGAGGGAAAATTGTGAAGAAAATTGTTACTTGTCAGATAAATGCGGGAAAATGTCGGTCCTTGTAAAAATCGGATTGACAGATGCCGGGTCGAAGCTCCAATACTTGTCAGACAAGTTAGCGACAGTGGCGACGGGGGACGGATGAGCGGAACGGGAGCGACAGGGCAGGGCATCGCCTTCGACCGCGTCAACAAGTGGTACGGCCAGATGCATGTGCTGCAGGACGTGACGTTCTCTGTCGCGACCGGCGAGCGGATCGTGGTCTGCGGCCCCTCCGGCTCGGGCAAGTCCACCATGATCCGCTGCATCAACCGCCTTGAAGAGCACCAGTCCGGCACGATCCGCGTCGGCGGCGTCGAGGTGAACCACCAGCGGCGCAACATCGAGCAGGTGCGTCGCCGCGTCGGAATGGTTTTTCAGAACTTCAATCTCTATCCGCACCTGACCATCCTCGAGAACTGCACGCTGGCGCAGCGCTGGGTGCGCGGAACGCCGCGCGCCGAGGCGGAAGAACGCGCCATGCGCTATCTGGAACGGGTCCGAATCCCCGATCAGGCGCGGAAATATCCTGGCCAGCTTTCGGGCGGGCAGCAGCAGCGGGTGGCCATCGCGCGCTCGCTCTGCATGGAGCCCGAGATCATGCTGTTCGACGAGCCCACCTCGGCGCTCGATCCCGAACTGGTGCGTGAGGTGCTCGACACGATGGTGTCGCTGGCCGAGGAGGGGATGACGATGATCTGCGTGACGCACGAGATGGGCTTTGCCCGTCAGGTCGCCGACCGCGTGATCTTCATGGACCGCGGCCGCATCGTCGAGAGCGCGCGGCCCGAGGACTTCTTCTCGAACCCGCGTGAGGAACGCTCGCGGCTGTTCCTCAGCCAGATCCTGCACTGATCCCGAAGAAGGATCGGGCCAACCGGAGCCTGCGGCTCCCTTCCCTCCAGCAGAAAGGCCAGATGCCCATGCGGCTCTCTACCCTCCTTCTCTCCGGCGCGCTCGCGCTTTCCGGCGCGGCGTTCGCGCAGGCCCAGGACCTTCCGCCGCTGCCCGAGGCGATCGAAAAGGCGGGGCAGATCCGCATCGGCGTGAAATGCGACAGCCCGCCCTTCGGCGCCTCGGGGCCGGACGGCAAGCCGGTGGGCATCGAGGTCGAGATGGCGAAGAAGATCGGCGAGTTCGCCTTCGGCTCGGCCGAGGGCGCGGCGCTGTCCTGCGTCACCAGCGAGGCGCGCATCTCGTCGCTGAACTCGGGCAAGCTCGACCTGATCCTTGCCACGCTGGGACGCACCCCGGCCCGGCAGGAGGTGATCGACTATTCGAATATCTATTTCTGGGGCTCGTCGAACGTGCTGGTCGCGGCCGACAGCCCGGTGCAGACGCTGGCAGATCTGGAGAACCGGACGGTGATCGTGGTCAAGGGCGCCACCCAGATCAAGTGGCTCGAGGCCAACATTCCCGGCATCAGGATCGTGCAGCTGAACACCACGGCCGACGGCGTACAGGCGCTGATGCAGGGCCGTGCGGACGGGTTCGTGGGCGACGGCGGGCTGGTTTACACGCTGGGCGGCAACTATCCCAAGCTGCGCGTGGTCGAGGAGGGGCTTGACCTTGGCGTAAACGGCGTCGGCCTGCGCAAGAACGAGCCCGAGCTTCAGGCCTTTGTCAATGCCGTGCTCGAAGAGCTGCGCAAGGACGGCTTCTACGAGGAGATCATCCCGCAGTTCGTGGACGAACCGGCCGTCGCCGAGGTGATGAAGCGCGGCTTCCTCGAAGAGCCGCCGCAGATCTGATCCTGTTCCGGGGGGCGTTTGCGCCTCCCGGCCCATCCACCCCGCCTGCCGGGCGCACCGGAACGGACCGACCATGACCGTCATCGACTGGGGCTATATCCTCGACGCCTTGCCCGATCTTCTGCGGGGACTGGGCATGACCCTGCTGGTCAGCCTGCTTGCGATCCTGTTTTCGCTGGTGCTTGGCCTGATCGGCTGCTCGCTGCGCGTCTCGCGCCTGCGGCCCGTGTCCTGGACGGTGAAGGGCTATGTGGAGTTCATCCGCGGCACGCCCTATCTTGTGCAAATCTTTTTCATATTCTACGGACTGCCGAGCCTTGGCCTCACGCTCTCGATCTTCTGGTCGGGGGTGCTGGCGCTGACGGTCTGGGCCAGCGCCTTCCATATCGAGAGTTTCCGCGCCGGCCTCGCCTCGGTGGGGCGCGAGATGCACGACGCTTCGGCCTCGCTCGGGCTGCGCCGGCTGCCCCATGCCGCGCTGGTCGTGCTGCCGATCGCGCTGCGCTCGGCGCTGCCATCGACGCTGAACACGGTGGTCGGCACGATCAAGAACTCGGCCTATCTGCAGGCCATCGGCCTTGTCGAGCTGACCTTCGTCGCGGTTGACCGGATCGCGCAGGACTTCCGCTCGACCGAGATGTTCCTGTCGATCTGCGTCATCTACCTCGTGGTGATCCTTGGCGTCTCGGCGCTGGGTCACCGGCTGGAAAAGCGCCTCGACCGGCCCTACGCGACACGGTGATCCATGGACCTGCTTTTCGAATACCGCACCTTCCTGCTGGCCGGCCTGGTCGAGACGCTGAAGATGGCGCTGGTCGTGGCGCTTGGCGGCACGCTCTGCGCGATCCTTCTGACCGCGGGGATTACCGCGCGGTCGCGGCTGCTCAGCCGGCCAAGTTACGCGCTGGTCGAGCTGCTGCGCGACCTGCCGCTGATGGTGACGGTGCTGCTCGTCTATTTCATGCTGCCGATGACGGGGATCGGGCTCAACCCGTTCTGGTCCTGCTGCCTTGCGATCTCGGTCTGGGGCGGTGCCAACGGGGCGCAGATCCTGCGGGCGGGGCTGGCCTCGGTCGGCAAGGGCCAGCGCGAGACGGCGGCCGCCTTCGGCTTCTGCCCGGTCCGCACGCTTCTCCTCGTGACGCTGCCGCAGGCGATGCCGGTGATCATCCCGCCCTATGTCGGGCTTCTGACCGCGCTGGTGCAGGCGACCTCGCTCGGTGCCGTGGTGGGCGCGCAAGAGCTGCTGCGCACGGGACAGGTGCTGATCGAGCAGACCACCATCATGCGCGGCGGCAGCCCGGCCTATCTGGTCTATGGCTCGATCCTCGTCGTCTATTTCACGCTTTGCACCCTGATCTCGCTGATCGGCGGGCGGATCGAGCGGCACTTCCTGCGCCCCTGGTCCGCGGCCGACGAGGCACGGGTCGAGACGCAGGCCCGCGAGATCGAGACCGCCATCGCGGTCCGCACCTGACGCCCATTCCCCCGGCCGCGGCAGCGCCCGCAGCCCCCATCCTTCGGAAGAGCTGACATGAAGAACTCCGTGAGTTCGCGCCTGACGGAACGCACCGCGGCCGAGGTGGCCCGCACGATCTACGAGCCGCCGATGCAGGGCTTTGACGCCCCGGCGCTGGAGCGGATGTGCGCGCTGAACGAGGCCCATGCGGTGATGCTGGCCGGTTGCGGGCTGATCCCGACCGACTGCGCCCGCGACCTTCTGCGCGGCATCGCCACGATCCGGGCCGAAGGGCCGGGCGCCATCGACCTCGATCCGCAGTTCGAGGACAGCTATTTCGCCTTCGAGAACCGTCTGGGCCAGATCGCGGGCCGGGGGGTGGCGGGCAGGCTGCATGTCGGGCGCAGCCGCAACGACATCGGCGCGACGCTCGACCGGATGGCGGTGCGCGAGACCTGCCTTGCGCTGCTGGCCGAGATGGAGGCGACGCGGCGGGCCTGTCTCGAGGCGGCGGGGCGGCATGTGCTGACGGTGATGCCGGGCTATACGCATCTGCAACCCGCGCAGCCGATCACCTTCGGCTATTACCTCGCCAATGTGGCACAGGGGATGGAGCGCGAGCACGAGCGTCTGGCGGCGGTGCTCGACCGTGCCGACGCCTGCCCGCTGGGCTCGGCCGCGCTGGCCGGCACCTCGTTTCCCATCGACCGCAACCAGACGGCGGCGCTTCTGGGCTTTGCCGGCCCCGCCGTGCCGGGGCTCGATGCGGTCGCCTCGCGCGATGTCGTGACCGAGCTTCTCTGGGCCGTCACCAGCGCGCAGGTGCTGTTCTCGCGGGTGGCGCAGGATCTTTACACCTTCACGACCTGGGAATTCGGCGCGCTGAGCTTTCCCGACCGGGTGGCGGGCACCTCGTCGATCATGCCGCAGAAGAAGAACATGCTGCCGCTGGAATATTTCCGGGCCGAGGCCGGGCGCAGCATCGGGGCGCTGGCCGGGGCGCTCTCGGCGGTGAAGGGGTCGAACTACTCGATCGGTCTCGACAGCGTGCGCGAGGGGGTGGCCGACGCCTGGCCCGCTTTCGCCCGGTTCCGGGCCGCGCTGCCGCTGTTGCGGCTGATCCTCGAGACGGCCACGCCGGATGCCGAAAAGCTTCTGGCGCGCTGCAAGGCCAATTTCTCGACCGCGACGGATCTGGCCGATGGGCTGGTGCGCGACTTCGGCATCTCGTTCCGCGACGCGCATCATGTGGTGGGCCGCGCGGTGCAGATGGTGCTCGCCACCGGCGGCGGGGCCGGGGAGCTGACGGTCGAGGTGCTGAATGCCGCGGCCGAGGACGAGATCGGCCGCCGCTTCGACCTGCCCGAAGAGCGCCTGCGCCGCTGGATGGACCCGGTCGAGGCCGTGCGCGCCCGCACCGTGCCGGGCGGCACCGCGCCCGAGGTCGTGACCGCGATGCTTGACCGGATGCAGGCGCGGCTTTCGGCCGATGCCCATGCGCGCGAGGCCCGGACGGCGGCCTTGTCCGAGGCCGCGGCCCGACTTGCCGGCCGCGTCGCCGCGCTTCGCGACTGACCCATTCCCCGCCTGCGGGCGGGGCTGCCGACACCTGCCCCGCGGGGCGAAACCAAGAGGACCAGACATGCTGAACTTCGACGAGGACCGTTTCCTCCGCATCCAGTCGGGCGCCGTCGCGCTTGCGCCGCGGATCGACGCCGAGATCGGCGCCGCCATCGCCGCGGGCGCCGAGAACCTGCATTTCCTCGGCACCGGGGGCGTGGCCTATCTGATGGAGCCGGCGGTGCAGCTGCTTCATCGCCGCTCGGGCTTTCCGACCTTCAAGGACTACCCGGCCGAGCTGGTCCTGACCGGATCGGCGAACCTTACCGAAAAGTCGATCGTGGTCATGCCCTCGCTGTCCGGCACGACCAAGGAAAGCGTCGCGATGCTCAACCGGCTGAAGGAGATCGGCGCGAAGATCATCACGCTGGTGGGCCACGCCGACACGCCGCTGGGGCTGGGGGGGAACCCGGCGCTGGTGAACTTCGCCGAGGATGACACCTCGTCCGAAAGCTTCTACCTCCAGTCGCTGCTGGTCGCCCTGTCGGTGCTGAAGGCCCGCGGCGAGATCGACAACTACGATGCGCTGGTGGCCGAGCTGGCGACCGTGCCCGCGGCGCTGGTCGAGGCCAAGAAGGCCTTCGAGCCGAAGGCCGAGGATCATGCGCGCATCATCGCGGGCGCGGACTATCACATGTTCACCGGCGCCGGGAACATGTGGCCCGAGGCGCTCTATTACGCGACCTGCATCCTCGAGGAAATGCAGTGGATCCGCACGCGGCCGGTCCATGCCTCGGACTTCTTCCACGGCCCGCTCGAGCTGATCGAGAAGGGGGTAAGCCTGGTCCTGTTCCGCGGCGAGGATGAGTGCGACCCGCTGGCCGAGCGCGTGGCGCAGTTCGCCCCGCACTACACCGACCGCTTCACCGTGATCTCGACGGCCGACTACCTGCCGCGGAGCCTGTCGCCCGAGATCCGCGCGCTGATCTCGCCCGCCGTGATGGCCACGCTGATGGAGCGGCTGAGCGCCCATCTCGAGGTGATGCGCGATCACCCGCTGGTGACGCGCCGCTACTACAAGCGCGTGGCCTACTGATCCGGGCCAGCCGGTGCGCGGGGCTGCTCCCGCCCGCGCACCGCAACCGGGGCCTCCGGGGACGGCGTGATCTTGTGACGCATCCCCGCGCGGTTGATCCCCGGGCGGTCGCGCTCGATCCTTCCGGCGGTATCGGTAAGGGCTCGGGCCCGGGGGGAGAGTATGACGGTGAAGTTCTTCGGCGGTGACACGGTCCCGCTCGAGATGCACAAGGTGCGCGTGGTGCAGAAGCTGACGCTTGCACCGATCGAGGAGCGGCTCAGGGCCATTGCCGGGGCGGGCAACAACACCTTCCTGCTTCAGAACCGCGACGTGTTCATGGACATGCTGACCGACAGCGGCGTGAACGCGATGAGCGACCGGCAGATGGCCGCGATGATGGTGGCCGACGACAGCTACGCGGGCTCGTCCACCTACGAGCGGTTCGAGGCGAGGCTGCGCGACCTGTTCGGGATGGAGTGGATCCTGCCGACCCACCAGGGCCGCGCCTGCGAGAACATCCTGAGCCAGGTTCTCGTGAGGCCGGGCACCATCGTGCCGATGAACTACCACTTCACCACGACCAAGGCCCATATCGTGCTGAACGGCGGCTCGGTCGAGGAGATCTGCCACGACCGCGGGCTCGAGGTCACCAGCACCCACCCGTTCAAGGGCGACATGGATGTGGGCAAGCTCGAAGGGCTCGTGGCCACCCACGGCGCCGACCGCATTGCCTTCGTGCGGATGGAGGCCGGCACGAACCTGATCGGCGGCCAGCCGATCTCCATGGCGAACCTGCGCGAGATCCGCACGGTCTGCGACGCGCACGGGCTCATCTTCGTGCTGGATGCGAGCCTTCTGGCCGACAACCTCTGGTTCATGAAGACCCGCGAGGAGAGCTGCCGCGACCTCTCGATCCCCGAGATCACCCGGCAGATCGCCGATCTGTGCGACGTGATCTACTTCTCGGCGCGCAAGCTGGGCTGCGCGCGCGGCGGCGCGATCTGCATCCGCAGCGAGGACCTCTACCGCAAGATGCGCGTGCTGGTGCCGCTCTACGAGGGCTTCCTCACCTACGGCGGCATGTCGGTGCGCGAGATCGAGGCGCTGACCGTGGGTCTCGAAGAGACCATGGACACCGACATGATCAGCCAGGGGCCGCTGTTCATCGAATACATGGTCAATGAACTCGTGAAGCGCGGGGTGCCGGTGATCACGCCCGCAGGGGGCCTTGGCTGCCACATCGACGTGATGCGGTTCCTGCCGCATGTCCCGCAGTCGCAGTATCCGGCGGGGGCGCTGGCCTCGGCCCTTTACATCGCCTCGGGCATCCGGGGGATGGAGCGGGGCTCGCTCTCCGAGCAGCGCAATCCGGACGGGACCGAGGTCTATTCCAACATGGAGCTTCTGCGTCTGGCCATGCCGCGCCGGGTCTTCACGCTGAGCCAGGTGAAATACGCCATCGACCGGCTCGACTGGCTGTACCGGAACCGCGACCTCGTGGGTGGTCTGGTCTTCGTGGAAGAGCCCGAGATCCTGCGCTTCTTCTACGGCCGGCTGGACCCCGTGGGCGACTGGCAGCAGAAGCTGGCGGCGCGGTTCCGCGCCGACTTTGGCGACAGCCTGTAACTCAGCCGAGTTCCAGCGTCCCCGTCGCCTGAAGCGTCGGCCCCGCCACGGGCGCGGGGCCGCGATACATCCGCGCGGTGCGGAAGGTCTCACGGAACCCCAGCGCCTCCAGCGCGGCGATCAGCGCCGGGTTGGTGTCCGGGACATCCACGATCACCTCCTCGCATCCGACCGCGGCGGCGGCGCCGCGGATCAGATCAAGGGCCGCCGCAGCATCGGGGGCGACCACCGGCCCGATCTTGCACCCTCTCTGGCAGAGACGGGCGGTGGCGAACCCGTTGCCGTGGACCACGGTCCGACGAGTTGCCGTCGGCGCGAGCCAGGCGGCGAGAAACGCCGTCCGGTCATATCCGTTCGCCGCACGGTCCAGTGCGATCAGCGGGCGCGGGTCGATCGCCTCGGGCAGGGGCTCGCCCGCAAGCCGTCCCTCCAGCCGCAGCGTCGCCCCCGCCCCCACGAACCCCGACCGGGCGTAATTGGCCTGCTGCGCCGCCACGCCGTCCAGCCCCACGGTGCGCGCCCCGGCATGGGCCAGCGCATGGGCCCAGAGCGCCAGCCCGATCCCGCGCCCCCGCCACCCGGGACGGCAGATATAGAGGCCCAGGAAGGCCGTGCGCTCGTCATGGTTCACCACCGAGATGGCGGCGACGGGCTCTCCGGCCTCTTCATGCAGGAAGAAGCCGTCAGGGTCCGCCGCGAGGAAGGCCGCGGCATCGTCGTGCCCCGGGTTCCATCCCTCGTCGGCGGCCCAGCCGAGCACGCGGGTCAGGTCGGGCAGCGTCATCCTGCGGATCATGGGCGGTCCAGAGCCTCCTTGAGCGAATGGGCGGGCGGGGCCGGACGGCGCAGGTCCAGCGACGAGACGAGGTCGAGCAGGTGGCCCTTCATCAGCTCTTCCGCATGGCCGCCGTCGCGGGACTCGAGCGCCCTGAGCAGCGCATGATGGGCATGGCTCTCGCACAGCGCGGCCCGGCGCTGCCAGTAGAGCGCGATGATCAGCGAGGAGCGCGCCACGAGCTGGGTGATGAAGTCGCGGATCGTGTCCTGATCGGCGATGCGCGCGATCTCGATGTGGAACAGGCCCGACAGACGCAGCGCGCGGCCGGGATCGCCCGCGTCGAGCGCGGCATGCTCGGCGTCGATGTGGCGTTGCAGGCGGGCGATGTCCTCGGCCGTGGTCCGTTCGGCCGCCGAGCGGGCCGTGCGCGGCTCGAGCAGCGAGCGGGCCTCGAACACCTCGCGCGCCTCGCGGACCGAGGGCTGCGCCACATAGGCGCCGCGGTTGCGCCGCAGCGTCACGAGCCGTTCGTGCGAAAGCTGCTGGAGGGCCGCCCGGACGACCGTGCGGCTCACGCCGAAGATCTCGCCCACCTCGTCCTCCGAGAGCTTGGTGCCCGGTTGCAGCCGGTGCTCGTGGATGGCGAGTGCCAGCCGCTCGGCCACGGTATCGCTGCTGCCGGACTGGATCTGTCTGGTGTCGCTCATGGCGTTCATGCTCCTCGCCCGATTCCTCGCGCCATGTCGCGCGGGCGGCAAGCCCGGCGCGGTCGCGAACAGGATTGTATACAACTTCGCACCGGATCCGACCGTGTTGCGCATACGATCGCCGAAAGTTTGTGCAGGCGCAGTTTCCGCCCCTCCCGTGACCCCGTGGCGTTTGGCCCGACGTTCCACGCTGGTTCAGGCTTGCGGAAGGCATCGGCGAGGGTGGCATGCGCGGCGGACACGATCTTGAACTGGTTCATGTGACGAAGCGGTATGGGACGTCTGCGGTCGCGGTGGAGGATGTGAGCCACCTGTTCCGCGGCGGAAGCTACGTCTGCCTCCTGGGTCCGTCGGGCTGCGGCAAGTCCTCGACGCTGCGGATGATCGCGGGGCACGAGACGGTGAGCGAAGGCTCGATCCTGCTCTCGGGCAAGGATGTGACGGGGTTGCCTCCTGCGCGGCGCGGCACGGCGATGATGTTCCAGAACTATGCGTTGTTCCCGCATCTGTCCGTGACGGACAATGTAGCCTTCAGCCTGAAGATGAAAGGCGTAGCCGCGGCCGAGCGGCGGGCGAAGGCGGCCGGGATGCTCGAACTGGTGGACATGGCCCGCTATGGCGACCGCCTGCCGGCCCAGCTTTCGGGCGGCCAGCAGCAGCGCGTGGCGCTGGCGCGGGCGTTGATCACGGGGCCGCAGGTGCTGCTTCTGGACGAGCCGCTCTCGGCGCTCGACCCGTTCCTGCGCATCCGCATGCGGGCCGAGCTGAAGCGGCTGCAGCGCGAGCTGGGGATCTCGTTCATCCATGTCACCCACGGCCAGGACGAGGCGCTGGCCCTGGCAGACGAGGTCGTGGTGATGAACAACGCGCGGATCGAGCAGGCCGGCCCCGCGCGCGAGGTGTTCAACGCGCCGCGAACCGAGTTCGTCGCCCGCTTCATGGGCGGTCACAACGTCATCGGCCTGCCTAACGGCCGTTTCGCCATCCGCTGCGACGAGATCCGTCTTGATCCCGCAGGGCAGGAGGGCGTGGTGCAGGCCGTCGAGTATCAGGGCGCCCATGTCGCGCTGACGGTCCGGGCGGTGGGCGATCAGGAGATCGTGGCGCTGATCCCCGAAGCCGCCTTCTTCGAGCAACCGAAAAACCCCGGCGAGGCTGTCCGCCTGTCGTGGGACGAGGGGCGGCTGCACCGCCTTCACGCATGACCCAGGTCCAACAGAGGGAAATTCCATGAAGAAGAACCACTACAGCCGGCGGACGCTCCTGAAGGGCGCCGCCGCCACCGCCGTCGCCTCGGCCTTCCCGGCGCCGATGATCTGGGCGCAGGAGATTCGGAACGTGACCTTGCGCCAGTTCGGCACGGGCGTCTCGAACCTCAACGAGGTGGCGCAGAAGGTGAAGGAGGACCTCGGCTTCACACTGACGATGACCGCGCTCGACAGCGACGCCGTGACCCAGCGCGCCGCGACCCAGCCCGACAGCTTCGACATCGCCGACATCGAATACTGGATCTGCAAGAAGGTCTGGCCGACCGGCAACCTTCAGGCGATGGATACCTCGAAGATCAGGAACTACGACAAGATCGTGGGGATCTTCCGCTCGGGCAAGCTGACGCCCGAGTCGACCATCGCCCAAGGCACCGCGCCCCACAGCGTGGGCTTCACCTCGGGTCCGGGCGGCACGGATTTCGTGCAGGAAGAGTCGGGCTGGATGACGCTGATCCCCACGATCTACAACGCCGACACGCTGGGCATCCGCCCCGACCTGATCGGCCGCCCGATCGAAAGCTGGACCGAGCTTCTGAACCCCGAGTTCAAGGGCAAGGCCTCGATCCTCGACATCTCGTCCATCGGCATCATGGATGCCGCGATGGTCTGCGAGGCGATGGGCGAGATCCAGTATGGCGACAAGGGCAACATGACCCGCGACGAGATCGACCGCACCATGGCGATCTTCACCGAGGCCAAGCGCAACGGCCAGTTCCGCGCCTTCTGGAAGACCTTCGACGAGAGCGTGAACCTGATGGCCTCCGGCGAGGTCGTCATCCAGTCGATGTGGTCGCCCGCCATCACCGCCGTCAAGTCGCGTGGCATACCTTGCGTCTACCAGCCCCTGAAGGAGGGCTACCGCAGCTGGGGCGGCGGCATCGGCCTGTCGAAGTCGCTTTCGGGCCTCGAGCTAGATGCGGCCTATGAATACATCAACTGGTATCTCTCGGGCTGGGTCGGCGGCTTCCTGATGCGGCAGGGCTACTATTCCGCGGTGCCCGAGACCTCGAAGGAGTTCATGTCGCCCGACGAATGGGGCTACTGGTTCGAGGGCAAGCCGGCCGAGGGCGACATCACCAACCCCTTCGGCGAGAAGCTCGCCGGGGCGGGCGACATCCGCGACGGCGGCTCGTTCTACGACCGCATGGGCGCGGTGGCCTGCTGGAACGCCGTCATGGACGAGAACCAGTACATGGTCCGCAAGTGGAACGAGTTCATCGCCGCCTGATCCGGCGCGGACCCCAAGGGGGTCCGCATCTGCCCTTCCGCCCGTCCGGCGGAGGGGCCATCCAGCCAGCGGAGACAAGATGCAGCGGCTCCTGACATCGCCGAACGTGACGGGGTGGCTTCTCGCCTCGCCGCTGGCCTTCGTGCTGGCGGCCTTCCTCGTGCTGCCGATCCTGATGATCCTCGTCGTCAGCTTCTGGACAGCCACGGAATTTTCCATCGTCCCGGCCTTCTCCTTCGAGAATTACGAGTTCCTGTTCGGCTCGCCCGTGACCTACCGGGTGTTCCTGAACACCTTCAAATATGCCGCCATCACCTGGGCCGTGACGCTGGTTCTGGGCTTCACGGTGGCCTATTTCCTCGCCTTCCATGTCCGCAGCCGGACGTGGCAGACAACGCTGTTCCTGCTCTGCACCATCCCGTTCTGGACCTCGAACATCATCCGCATGATCTCGTGGATCCCCTTCCTCGGGAGGAACGGGATCGCGAACTCGACCCTCATTTCGTGGGGAGTGATCGACGAGCCGCTGGAGTGGCTGCTCTTTTCGGATTTCTCGGTGATCCTTGCCTTCGTCCACCTCTACACGCTGTTCATGGTGGTGCCGATCTTCAACACGATGATGCGGATCGACCGGAACCTGATCGAGGCCGCGACCGACGCCGGAGCCACGGGGTTCCAGACGCTGTGGAACGTGATCCTGCCGCTGACCAAGCCCGGCATCATGATCGGCTCGATCTTCGTCATCACGCTGGTGATGGGCGACTTCATCACCGTGCGCTTCATGTCCGGTTCGCAGGCGGCGAACGTGGGCCGGCTGATCTCGAACGACATCGCGCTGCTGCAATATCCCTCGGCCTCGGCCACGGCGGTCGTGCTGCTGGTCACGGTGCTCCTGACCATCTCGGCGCTCCTGCGCCTCGTCGATATCCGAAAGGAGCTTTGACCATGGGGCCCCGCCCGCGATCCTTCTACATCCTTGCGGCCATCTTCGGCCTGTTCCTGCTGTTCCTCTACGGCCCGACCATCACCATCGCGATCCTGAGCTTTCAGGGGCCGGAGGGCGGGCTGACCTTCCCGATGCGGGGCGCCTCGCTGCACTGGTTCCGCGACCTCTTTCAGCAGCAGGCGGTGGGCGACATCTGGGGCGCCTTCGGGCGGTCGCTTCTCCTGGGCCTCATGGTCATGGTGACGACCGTCGTGGTGTCGGTCATGGGCGGACTGGCCTTCCGAAAGAGGTTCGCCGGCTCGGCCGTTCTGTTCCAGCTGGTGGTGGCGAGCCTCGTGATTCCCTCGATCCTCGTGTCGCTGGGGGTGGGGCTGATCTTCTCGCAGGCGGGGCTGCCGGTGCACTGGGCGGGTTCGGGCTTTGGCGCGCAGCTGACCTGGACGCTGCCCTTCGGCCTTCTGATCATGTTCGCGGTCTTCAACCGCTTTGATCCCGCCTACGAGGAAGCCGCGCGCGACCAGGGCGCCAGCGCCTGGCAGACCGTCCGGCATGTCGTGCTGCCCATCATCGCGCCGTCGCTGATCGGGGTGGCGCTCTTCGGCTTCACGCTGAGCTATGACGAGTTCGCCCGCACGCTGCTGACCTCGGGAAGCCGGAACACCCTGCCGCTCGAGATCTACGGGATGACCACGAACGTCACGACGCCGGTGATCTTCGCGCTCGGCACGCTGACCACCGTCTTTTCCTTCGGGGTGATCGGGGTCTTTCTGGTCATCGTCGCGGTTCTGGGGCGGCGGCGGGCGCGCGCCGGGTCGGACGCGGGCAAGGGGGTCTGAGTGCGACTGCTCTACATCAACCCGAACTCCACGGCCTCGATGACCGAAGGCGTGGTCGAGGTCGCCCGCGCCGCGGCGCCGGATCTCGAGGTCATGGGCTGGACCAACCGGGCCGGCCCGCCCGCGATCCAGGGCCCCGAGGACGGTGCGGCGGCGGTGGCCGGTCTGCTTGCCCTGCTGCCGCGCGCCGCCGAGGCGGGCGCGGACTGCATCGTGCTGGCCTGCTTTGACGACACAGGGCTGGCCGAGGTGCGCGCCGCGGCCCACTGCCCGGTGATCGGGATCGGGCAGGCCGCCTTCCACATGGCCGCGTTACTGGGGCACCGCTTCTCGGTGGTGACCACGCTGCCGGTATCGGTGCCGGTGATCGAGGAGAACCTCGCCGGCTACGGGCTCGCGGCACGATGCGCGCGTGTCCGGGCGTCGGGCCTTGCCGTGCTCGAGGTCGAGGCCGCGGCCCCCGCCACGCTGGCCCGGCTCGCGTCCGAGCTGGCCGCCGCCGAGGCGGAAGACGGCGTCAGCGCGGCCGTGCTGGGATGTGCGGGCATGGCGCCCCATGCGCAGAGGCTCGCACCCCTGTCCGGCCTCGCGCTGATCGACGGGGTGGCGGCGGCGGCGCATCTGGCCCCGGCCCTTGTGGCGGCCCGCGCAGGGACAGCCTGAGCCCGGAGCGGCGCGCAGGGGCCACGTCCGCCGGTTCGGCCGGAGCGTCAGCGAGGGCCCGCCTCGCTCTCCTTCCGGCGCCGCACCTCGGCGAGCCTGCGGGTCTTCAGGGCCCGCTCCTCCCGCTCACTCTCCACGCGGAGCCGCGCCGCCTCGGTGGTGCGCTCGGCCTGCAGTTCCTTCGACGTCCGCTTCTGTTGCGGCGCAAGCCGGGGCTCGTCGGGGCGGTGGTCCGCACCCTGCAGAAAGCCCTCGAAGACTGCCCGCGCTGTCGGAATCCGATTCATACGGTTCTCCTCAAAGACGGATAACCTGGGGCGCGATCGCGTCAGGTCGAGGGGGC
Organism: Cereibacter sediminicola; assembly: GCF_007668225.1. Classification (NCBI taxonomy): domain Bacteria; kingdom Pseudomonadati; phylum Pseudomonadota; class Alphaproteobacteria; order Rhodobacterales; family Paracoccaceae; genus Cereibacter; species Cereibacter sediminicola. Next base: position 82,646 of record NZ_VDEK01000007.1, read on the forward strand.
GGCCGCAATTCCCTCGGCTGCGGGCCGGAAGAAAGCGGCGCGGGACGCGGTCTGGCGGGCGGGGTGCGTCCCCGTCCGCCAGAGGCGCTTCCGGGCCTTCAGTCCGTCTGGGCCTCGACTAGGCGGGCCAGAAGCTCGAGGCTCTGCTGCCAGCCGATGCGGCAGGCTTCGGGCGGGATCGCATCGGGCAGACCGGTCTGTTCCACGGTCAGCTCGGTGCCGGCCGAGACCTGCCGCAGGCGGTAGGCGGTCTGGATCTCGCCCGACAGGCCTGGTTCATCGAACAGATCGCTCGCCACGAGACGTTCCTCGGGCACCACCTCGCGGTAGGAGCCGCCGAAGCCGTGGGCCTCGCCCGTGGCAAGGTTGCGGAAGGACATGCGGAACCGGCCGCCCTCGCGCAGGTCGAGCGTCTCGATCTCGCAGACATAGCCGTCCGGGGGGTTCCACTTGACGATGGCAGCGGGTTCCGTCAGCGCCCGCCAGACGCGCGCCGGGGGTGCGCGCAGGACACGGATCAGGGTGAGGTCATGGGGCATGTCGGCTACCTCAGGTCTGGATCACCGGGGAAAAGCCGCCCCAGATCACCCGCTTCATGTCGAACGGGCACTCCAGCGCCGCCATGCGCGGGTCGTCCATCACCCGCGCATTGCCCGCCGCGCGCACTGTCGCGTCGGGCCACTGGACCCACGAGAAGACGATGGCCTCGTCGGGCGTGGCCGCGACGGCGCGGCGGAAGTCGGTCAGCTTGCCGTCAGGCACGTCGAGTTCCCATGCCTCGACGATCCAGACCGCACCATGTTCGGCAAAGATCGGATCGCAGGCCGAGGCGAAGGCGCGGAAGGCCTCGCGCTTGTCCCGGGGAACGGGGATCACGAACCCGTCGAAATAGCCGCCGGCTTGCGGCGCACCCACCTCGAACAGCGGCTCGAAGCTGCCCCAGATCACCCGTTGGCCATCGAAGGGCATCGGGTTCGTCTCGGCCCTCAGGCGCGGGTCCTCCATCGCGCGCCGCATCCCCTCGTCCTGCGCGGCCTTCGAGGGCCAGCGATACCACGAGAAGATCACCGTCTCGTCCGGGCGCGCCTGAACCGCGAGCGGGAACGACGTCACCTTGCCGTCGGGCACATCCTCGCCCCAGCATTCGACGGCATCCGACAGCCCGTGGTCGCGGAAGCCCTCGGCGGCGAGACGGGCGTGCTCGATGAAGGCCTGGCGGTTCCCGGTGGGCACGGCGCCGACAAATCCGGTGATGCAGGTCATGGATGCTCCTCCTGTGATGCGCCGCGTCGGGCGGCTTCGATGGCGGCGACGTCGATCTTCCTCATGGTCATCATGGCGTCGAAGGCGCGGCGCCCCTCTTCGCCGCCCGCCACCAGGGCCTCGGTCAGCACGCGCGGGGTGATCTGCCAGTTCATCCCCCAGCGGTCCTTGCACCAGCCGCAGTCGCTCTCGCGGCCGCCGTTGGCGATGATGGCCTCCCACAGCCGGTCGGTCTCGGCCTGATCCTCGGTCATGATCTGGAACGAGAAGGCCTCGGTCTGGGGAAAGGCCGGCCCGCCGTTCAACCCGAGGCAGGGCAGGCCGCAGACGGTGAACTGCACCGTCAGCACGTCGCCCTTCCGCCCGGAGGGATAGTCGGCGGGTGCGCGATGGACCGATCCGACATGGCTGTCGGGAAAGGTCTCGGCGTAGAAGCGGGCGGCCTCTTCGGCATCGCGGTCGAACCAGAGGCAGAGCGTGGCCTTGGGGATCATGGCGCGCTCGCCGGGCCCGGTTGCAGGACCGCCCACCTGAAGCCGAACGGGTCCTCGAGCAGCCCCCAGTCGTCGCCCCAGAACTGACGCTCGTAGGGGGCGAGGATGCGGCAGCCGGCTTCAACGGCCCGATCCCACCAGCCGCGGCCGTCCTCCACGACCAGTTGCAGATGCCCGAAGCCCGGCGCGGGGCCGCTTCCGCCGTGGTCTGTCAGCATCAGCGCACCGCCATTGATCGCAATTTGCGCATGCATCAGCCCCGGCTGTCCGTCGGGCATGGGCATGCGGCCAAAATCCTCGGCACCGAAGGCACGGGACCAGAAGTCGCAGGCCTCGGCCCCGCGACCGCCCATGGAAAGGTAGGGGATCACTCCCCGCATCAGGCTGGCATCTGTCATCATTCCTCCCGCAGGCACGCATTGCCCGTGCCCCGGTACTTTGGTATCAAATATTCATGTCGGATTCAACCTTTGAGCTTCTCCCCCGCGAGACCGTCCTGCACATCCGGGACACCTGCCTGTGCCTGGCTGCGCAAAGGGCGGCGCGCCGACTTGCCCGCCGCTTCGACAAGGTGCTGCGGCCCTTTGGCCTGACCAACGGCCAGTTCTCGCTGATGGTGGCGCTGAACCAGCCCGATCCGCCGCCGCTGGGCCGCCTCGCCGCCTTCCTCGGGATGGAGCCCTCGACCCTGACTGCGGCGGTCAAGCCGCTGGCCCGGCGCGGCCTCCTGCTGGTGGAGCCCGACCCGGCGGACCGGCGGTCGCGCCGGCTGCGGATCACGGCGGACGGGGTGGCGCTGATGCGTGAGGCGGCCGAGGTCTGGCGCGAGGCCCATGCCGCGCTCGAGGCCGAACTGCCCGCCGGCACGGCCACGGCCCTGCGGCGGGATCTGGCCGCCCTCTGACGGATCGGGACGGCGGAGGGGTGCGCTTCAAGCGTCCGTGAGGCGCCGGAACGATGACCCCGACCCGCTGTTTCCTGCGCCGTGACCAGACAGTCACGATCCCAACCAGAAGGAGACGACCATGCCGAAAGCACTTTTGACAACGGTCGCCATGGGTCTGATCGCTGCCGCGCCGGCCTTCGCCCAGTTGGACACGCAGACCGACACGCAGGGCACGCCCCCTCTGTCGGACCTGAGTGGCCAGACGCCCGGCCAGACCGGCCAGGGCATGACGGATACGGCCCCGATGGGTCAGGACCAGATCGGCCAGGATCAGACGGATCCGCTGATGCCGGGCCAGACCGACCAGGACTTTGCGCAGGATGACGCGACGATGGGCGCGACCTCCGGCATGATGCAAGCGTACGATTCCTACAGCGAAACCGATGACTTCAACGGCCAGGTGGCCGGTGACCGCTCGGCCGATGAGCTGATGCAGGCCAGCATCGTCAACAGCGACGGTGAAACGGTCGGCCGGATCGTCGATCTTGCGATCGGCGAGGATGGCAACATCGATCAGGCCGTCGTCGAGCTGAGCGATGTCGGCCTCGCCGAAGAGGAGCGCCATGTGATGATCTCGCTGGATGAGCTTTCCTCGGCCGAAGGTGACGCCACGGGCGAGTTCGTGCTCGACAGAGCCGGCGACGACCTGAGCCAGATGCAGCGCTTCGAGAAGTCGGAAGACCGCTGGGAGCCCGCCGAGCAGGACATCTGATCCCATTCCCCCGCGTCCGGTGTCACCGGACGTGGACCCTTGCACGGGTGCGGCGCCGGCGCGCCCGCCCGTGCGTCCTCTCTCGCCAAACGGGCGGAGCTGCGGCTCCGCCCGTTCGGCCTTTCAGAGCCTTCCCCGTATACCCGCCACGGCTGTCCCAGCGACCTGTTCCCTCGTCACATCGAATAAGGAGCGACTTCGGGCAGCCGCGCCATGTCCTGCAGTGACAAGATGAAGATGGGCTCGACATCGTCGCAGCCCGAAGCCATCATGACGTCCTGTTCCTGAGACACGAACCACCGATGGCGGTCCTGGGTGCCGGACCGCGACGCCACGACGGGCAGGCCGCCCGTCAGACGGAGTTGGGTATGCGGTTTTTGCTGTCGCGGTTCTCGACGATCGGCCTGCTGCTGGGGGTGCTGTTCCTGGCCGCCTCTCTGACCCCGTCACTGATCCCGCGCGGCCCCGTGATGCAGGGTGTCCTCGGCGGAGTCGTCCTTGCGCTTGGCCATCTCGTCGGCCGGATCATCGAGGCCGTGTGGCGGCTTGCGGACATGCCGGTGCTGCGGGGCCGTGCCTGGCGCCCGGTGCAGCTGGTCCTCTGGGTCGCCGTGCTGGGCACGCTGGGCCTGGCCTTGCGCTACAGCCACGTCTGGCAGAACGACCTGCGCCTGCGGATGGGGATGGAGCCCGCCCCGGGCACGCACCTCCTTCAGGTTCTGTTCCTGGCGGCTGCGGTCTTTGCGATCCTGTTTGCCGCGGGTCAGGTCGTGGCGGCCTTTGCGCGCCTCGTGCGGTCGCGCCTTTATCGGGTGATGCCCCGGCGCCGGGCTGATGTTCTGGGCTTCCTGCTCGTGGGGATCGCCCTCTTCATCCTTACCCGCGACGGCCTGCTCGACACGACCATCCGCGCGATGGACAGCTCCTTCGAGGCGGCGCAGAACCTCTTCGACACGGCGCCACCACCGCCGACCGAGGCGCGCATGCCCGGCAGCCCGGCTTCGGTGATCGACTGGGAGGCGATGGGCGAGCCCGGACGCGACTTCGTGACGTCCGGCCCCGATGCGGCAGTGATCGCGGCCTTCACCGGCCGGCCCGCCCTCGATCCGATCCGCGTCTATGTCGGGCGCGCCAACGCACAGACCCCGCAGGCGCGCGCAGATCTCGCGCTGGCAGAGCTTCGACGGCTGGGCGCCTTCGACCGCAGGATCCTTGTCGTCACGAGTCCCACCGGCACGGGCTGGATGGACCCGGGCTCTCACGACACGGTCGAATACATGCACGGGGGCGACATCGCCACCGTTGCGGTCCAGTATTCCTACCTCCAGTCCCCCTACGCGCTGCTCTTCGAGACGAGCACCGGGCTCGATCAGGCGACCGCGACCGTCTCCACCATCCACGATTACTGGCGACGGCTGCCCGAAGAGACACGGCCGCGGCTCTATATCCATGGTCTGAGCCTTGGGGCCTGGTCGTCGATGTATGCGACCAGCCTGTTTCATCTCGTGAACGATCCGATCGCGGGCGCCTTCTGGGCGGGCCCCCCCTTCCCCTCGGATTTCTGGAACCGGGTCCAACGCGCCCGGACCGACGGCAGCCCCTGGGTCCTGCCGCGGATCGGAGACGGCTCGCTGATCCGCTACGCGGCGCGCGGAGAGGGCGGCGACGCCGGCAAGGCGGACTGGGGTGCGATGCGGATCATGTTCCTTCAGTATCCCAGTGACCCGATCGTCTTCTTCGATCCGTTCTCGACCTTCCGCCCCCCGGTCTGGATGGGCGAGCCGCCCGGCGACGGCGTCTCGCCCCACCTGAGGTTCATGCCGATCGTCACGCAGCTCCAGCTCGGGCTTGACATGGCGCTCTCGACCACCGCGCCGGCCGGCTACGGACATTCCTACCATGCGCAGGACTATATCGAGCCATGGGTGCAGGTCACCGCGCCCGACGGCTGGACCGACGCGGATACCGAGCGCCTCAAGGCCCATTGCAACAACGGCTTCCAGTTCGGCTGCTCGAACCGATAGGTGGCCGGCCGCAGGCCCGCCACCGGCGCCACCCTCGGCGGTCGCCGCACCATCTGCCACCGGCGCGCGCGGGGCCGGAGGCTGATGTCGGACGCCCCCTCGCCGCTCCCCGATGACGGATGATGCGGCCAGAGGAGCCGCAGCCTGTTCAATCTGTGCCTCTCGCCTTGATTTCCGCTCCGACTGCCTTTCATTGAGGCCATCGGTCCCCGAGATGAATCGCCCACGCGCCGGTCGTTCCGGCTGCGATGCGCCGCGTCATCTCCGGTGGTTCCGGCAGAACAATCCTGAGGGGGGACCAGGCACCGCATGATCGAACAGAACCTTCTCCTGATCCTCGTGTCCCTGCCGTTCCTGGGCGCGCTGGCGGCGGCGACGCTGCCGGTGAATGCCCACAATGCGGCGGCCTGGATCTCGGGTCTGGTTCTGGGGGGATCGCTGCTGGTGCTGGCGAGCCTTCATGGTGTCGTGGCCCGGGGAGAGGTGCTGCGGGTCGGCATCGACTGGGTGCCGCTGATCGGGCTCACGCTCGACTTCAGGCTGGATGGCTTCGCCTGGATGTTCGTGACGCTGGTGATGGCGATCGGCGGGCTCGTGGTGATCTACGCCCGCTACTACCTGTCGAAAACCGATCCGGTGCCGCGGTTCTATTCCTTCCTCATGGCTTTCACCGGGGCGATGGTCGGCATCCTCATGTCGGGCAACATCCTGATGCTGGTGGTCTTCTGGGAGCTGACCTCGATCCTGTCCTTCCTGCTGATCGGCTACTGGCATCAGGCCCAGACGGCGCGCGACGGGGCACGGACGGCGCTGGTGGTGACGGCGACCGGGGGGCTCTGCCTCCTGGCGGCGATGCTGCTTCTGGGCCAGATCGTGGGCAGCTACGATCTCGACGCCGTGCTGGCCTCGGGCGAGGCGATCCGGGCGCATCAGGCCTATCCGCTGGTGCTGGCGCTGTTCCTGATCGGGGCCTTCACCAAGTCGGCGCAGTTCCCGTTCCATTTCTGGCTGCCGGGCGCGATGGCGGCGCCGACGCCGGTTTCGGCCTATCTCCATTCCGCGACGATGGTGAAGGCGGGGGTGTTCCTGCTCGTCCGCTTCAGCCCGGCGCTTGGCGGGACCGAGCTGTGGTTCTACGCCGTCACCGGCACCGGCATGGCGACGCTGATCCTCGGCTCGGTGATCGCGCTCTTCCGGCACGATCTCAAGGGGTTGCTGGCCTATTCCACCATCGGCCACCTCGGTCTGATCACGGCGCTGGCGGGCATCGGCACGCCGCTTGCGATCCTCGCTGCGATCTTCCACATCGCCAACCATGCGCTCTTCAAGGCCTCGCTCTTCATGGCGGCGGGCATTATCGACCATGAGAGCGGGACGCGCGACATGCGCCGCCTGTCGGGCCTGATCCGGCTGATGCCGGTGACGGGGACCCTGGCCATCGTGGCGGCGGCGGCCATGGCCGGGGTGCCGCTGCTGAACGGGTTCCTGTCCAAGGAGATGTTCTTCGCGCAGGCGGTGGACTGGCACAACGGCACCTGGCTCGACGTCTCGCTGCCGTGGCTGGCGACCTTCGCCGGGATATTCTCGGTCGCCTATTCGCTGCGCTTCATCGCCACCGTCTTCTTCGGGTCGCCACCCGTCGGCCTGCCACGCACCCCGCACGAGCCCAAGCCCTGGATGCGCCGGCCGGTCGAACTTCTCGTGGCGCTCTGCCTGCTGGTGGGCATCCTGCCGGGGCTGACACTGGGGCCGACGCTGAACCTCGCTGCCCGATCCGTGGTGGGCGAGGCCCTGCCCGAGACCTCGATCGCGATCTGGCACGGGATCAATGCGCCCCTCGTCATGAGCCTTGCGGCGCTGCTGCTGGGGGTGGGGCTGCATGTGCTGCTCGGCTCTCGCATCGGCGCGGGTCCCGAGGGGCCGCCGCTCCTGCATCGGTTGCGGGCGCAGAAGATCTACGAGTGGCTCCTGCTGCGCCTCAGCTGGATCTGGCCGCGGATGATCCTGGAGCTGGTGGGGACCGAGCGGCTGCAGCCGCAGTTGCGGCTTCTGGTGCTGCTGGCGCTGGCTGTCGGGGCGGTGACGCTCTGGGGCAGCCTCTGGCCGCTCGAGGCGGCGCGCCAGACGCCGCTGAGCGCCGGTTTCGTCCTGATGTGGGTGGTGGGCGTGGCCTGCGCCCTCGGAGCCGCATGGCAGGCCAAGTATCACCGCTTTGCGGCGCTGGTGCTGCTGGGGGGCGCGGGGCTGGTCACCTGCCTGACCTTCGTGTGGTTCTCGGCCCCCGACCTTGCGGTGACGCAGCTTCTGGTCGAGATCGTGACCACGGCGCTGCTGCTGCTGGGGTTGCGCTGGCTGCCCAAGCGGCGCGAGGAGATCGCCGAGGACAAGCTGCTGCCCGCCCGCCTGCGCCGCGGCCGCGACCTTGTCATTGCGGGCCTGTCGGGCGCGGGTCTGGCCACCCTCGCCTATGTGGTGATGACGCGGCCGCTCGTCCCCAACATCGGCGACTGGTTCCTGCGCAACGCCTATCACGAAGGCGGCGGCACCAACGTCGTCAATGTCATCCTCGTCGATTTCCGCGCCTTCGACACGTTCGGCGAGATCACGGTGCTCGCCATCGTGGGACTGACGGTCTATGCGCTGCTGCGCCGCTTCCGCCCCGCCCCGGAAAGCGTGGCGCTGCCCGACGAGCAGCGCGGCGAGGCGGCGGAGGCGCTGCGCGGCTACCTGACCGTGCCGGCTGTCATCATGCAGTGGATGTTCCCGGCGCTGATCGTGCTGTCGGCCTATCTGTTCCTGCGCGGCCACGACCTTCCGGGCGGAGGCTTCTCGGCCGGCGTCACGCTGGCGATCGCCTTCCTGCTGCAGTATCTCGCCACGAATGTCCGCTGGATCGAGGCGCGGCTGACGGTGCTGCCGATCCGCTGGATGGGGGCCGGGCTTCTGGTCGCGGGCACCACCGGGATGGGGGCGTTCCTCTTCGGCTATCCGTTCCTGACCGCCCATTCCCGCTATGTCGAGCTGCCGCTTGTCGGACCCGTGCCGGCGGCGACGGCGCTGCTGTTCGATCTGGGCGTCTATGCGCTGGTGGTGGGGGCGACGGTGATCATGCTCATCGCCATCGCGCACCAGTCGCTGCGCTCGGTCCGCCTGCGCGAGCAGGAGGCCGAGGATGCCGCCCGCAGGGAGGCCGCCTGATGGAGATCGTCCTCTCGCTCGCCATCGGCATCCTGGCCGGCTCGGGCATCTGGCTGCTGCTGCGGCCGCGCACCTTCCAGGTGATCGTGGGGCTCTGCCTTTTGTCCTATGCGGTCAATATCTTCATCTTCTCGATGGGGCGGCTGACGCTGGCGCAGCCGCCGATCATGCCCAAGGGCGGCTTCATCGACCCCACGCGCTACGCCGACCCGATGCCGCAGGCGCTGGTGCTGACCGCCATCGTCATCAGCTTTGCCACCACGGCGCTGTTTCTGGTGGTGATGATGGCCTCGCGCGGGGTGACGGGCACCGACCATGTGGACGGAAAGGAACGTGACCAGTGACCGGCGGCCATCTCGTCATCGCGCCCGTCCTGATCCCCTTCGTGGCGGGCGCCCTGATGCTGCTCTACGACGACCGGCAGCGGCGGGCGAAGTTCGCGCTGTCGATCGGTTCGGCGCTGGCGCTCCTTCTGGTGGCGGTCGAGCTTCTGAACCGCTCGAAGGGAGGCGGGGCAGGGGGGAACGAGATCTCCTTCTACCTGCTGGGCGACTGGGCGGTGCCCTTCGGGATCGTGCTGGTCAGCGACCGGCTGTCGGCCATGATGCTGTGTCTGACCGCGCTGCTGGCGATCCCGACGCTGCTCTATGCGGGGGCGGGCTGGCAGCGTCAGGGGCAGCATTTCCACTCGCTGTTCCAGTTCCTGCTGATGGGGCTGAACGGCGCCTTCCTGACCGGCGACCTCTTCAACCTCTTCGTCTTCTTCGAGGTGCTGCTGGCGGCCTCCTACGGTCTTCTGCTGCATGGCTCGGGGCAGCTGAGGATCCGGGCGGGCCTGCATTACATCGCCATCAACCTTGCGGCGTCGCTGCTGTTCCTGATCGGCGTCAGCCTGATCTACGGCGTGACGGGCACGCTCAACATGGCGCATCTGGCCCGGATCGTGCCGACGGTCACCGACGCCGACCTTCCGCTCCTCAAGGCCGGGGCGGCGTTGCTGGGGCTTGCCTTTTTTGTGAAGGCGGGGATCTGGCCGCTCTCGTTCTGGTTGCCCACCGCCTACATGGCGGGGGCCGCGCCGGTGGCGGCGATGTTCACCATCATGACCAAGGTCGGGATCTACATCATCCTGCGCCTCTCGATGCTGCTGTTCGGGCCGGCCGCCGCCGCATCGGCCGGCTTCGGCTCGGGTCTGCTGATCGCGGGCGGGATGGCGACGGTGGGGTTCGGCCTTCTGGGTGTGCTGGCCTCGCAGGGGCTGGGCCGGATGGCGGCTCACATGGTGCTGATCTCGTCGGGGACGGTCCTTGGAACGGTGGGCTTCACGCTGGCGGGGGGCGGGCCCGACATGCTGGGCGGCGCGCTCTACTATCTTGTCAGTTCCACACTCGCCACCGGCGCGCTCTTCCTGCTGATCGAGCCCATGAGTCGCGAGGAGGGCGCCATTGCCGGCATGCTCGCGCTGACGGCCGACGCCTACGGGCTGGACGAGCTGGAGGAGGACGATCCCGAGGTGGGCCTCGCCATTCCCGGCACGCTCACCGTGCTGGGGCTCAGCTTCGGGGCCTGCCTTCTGGTGCTGGCCGGGCTGCCGCCGCTGTCGGGCTTCATCGGCAAGGTGGCGATGCTGGCGCCGCTGCTGGCCGCGCCGACGGTCGATCCGGTGCTGGGCTGGTCGTTCCTGTCGCTTCTGATGCTGGCGGGGCTGGCCACGCTGATCGGTCTGGTGCGGATCGGCATCCAGACCTTCTGGGCGACGGACGGCTCGGTGCCGAAGGTCCTCGCGCTCGAGATCGCGCCGGTTCTGGGGCTGATCGCGCTGCTCGTGACCCTGACGGTCCGGGCCGAGGACACGCTGCGCTACATGCAGGCCACGGCCCGCGCCCTGCATGAGCCGGCGATCTACGCCGACGGCGTCTTTGCCGCCCCCCGCGTCACCGAAGGAACCGCCGCGCCATGACAAGCCTGAGCCGCCTCGTGCCCTATCCGCTGCTCTCGCTGTCGCTGGTGCTGATGTGGCTGCTGCTCACGCGCTTCTCGCTGGGGCATCTGCTGCTTGGAACGGGGATCGCGCTGGTGGCGGGGCGGGCGATGGTGGCTCTTCAGCCCGAGAAGCCCCGCATCCGCCGCTGGGCGCCTGTCTTGCGGCTGGTGGGCATCGTCAGCCTCGACATCATCCGCTCGAATGCGGCCGTGGCGCTTCTGATCCTGAACGCAGGCCGCCACGGCGCCCGGCGCTCGGCCTTCCTGAGGATACCGCTGCGCCTGCGCTCGCAGCCGGCGCTGGCGCTGCTGGCCATCATCCTGACCGCCACCCCCGGCACCGCCTGGCTGGAACATGACGCAGAGGCGGGCGTGCTGCTTCTGCATGTGTTCGACATGAAGGACGAGGCGGAATGGATCGCGCTGATCCGCGACCGCTACGAGGCCCTGCTGCTGGAGATCTTCGAATGAGCGCCACGATCCTCGCCGCGGCCCTGACCTATGCCCAGGCCATGCTGGGCATCGCGGCCTGCCTTGCCTGCTGGCGCACCCTGCGCGGGCCGCGCGCGCAGGACCGGGTGCTGGGGCTGGATACGCTCTATGTCACGGCGATGCTGTTCTTCGTGGTGACGGGGATGCGGATGGGCACGACCTTCTTCTTCGAGGCCTCGCTGGTGATCGGCGTCCTGGGCTTCGTGGCCACCGTATCGCTGGCCAAGTTCCTGATCCGCGGAGAGATCATCGAATGAACCATCTCGAGGCCATCCCTCTCTGGCTTGCCATTCCTGTGGCCCTGCTGCTGGTTCTGGGCAGCACGCTCACGATGCTGGGCACCATCGGCCTCGTGCAGCTGCGCAGCTTCTACGACCGCCTGCACGCGCCCACGCTGGGCACCAGCTGGGGGACGGCCGGGATCATCCTGGCCTCGATGCTGCTCTTCAGCCTGTCGCGGGGCCGGCCCATCGTGCACGAGCTGGTGATCGGCGGCTTTGTGATGATCACGACGCCGGTCACGCTCCTGATGTTGGGGCGGGCGGCGCTCCACCGGGATCGGGCCGAGCGCACGAAGGGCGTGCCGGGCGCCGAGCCGCCCCCCGATCCCCCGTCCGACGCGCCGAGGGTCTGAGCCCCGGCCGCCGTTCGCCAAGCGTGCTGTCAACGCCGGGCCGGCACTTCGGCCAGCGGAACCGTCACAAAATCGTGGCCGAGTCCCGTCATAGGGTAGGGCCATGATCAGTGCCCGCCCGTCCGCGCCCCGACATCGTCTCTCCCGGCTTCTCCGCGGCGGTGCCGCGCGGGCGGGCACGCAAGCCGTCGTCTCACGCAGGGGTGCAAGATGATCGCGCAAGAGACCGTCGTGACGCTTCTGGCCGTCCACGGGCTGGCCCTGATCGCGCCGCTGGCGCTGGTCGAGGGGCCCATCGTCACCGTGATCGCGGCCTGGCTCGCGCAGCGCGGAGTGCTGGACCTGACGGCCGTCACCCTCACTGTGATGGCGGCCGACCTCGTGGGCGACGCGATTCTCTACGCCGCGGGCCGCCGCGGAGGCCGGCCTGCGCTGTCGTTGCTGCGGGTGCGGCAGGCGCAGATCGAGGATCTTGCGGCGGGCTTGCGCGCCCGCGCGCCCGCCGTGCTGATCGGCGCAAAGCTCACCCATGCCGCCGGGGCCGCCGTCCTGTTGGCGGCGGGGGCCGCGCGCGTGCCCTTTGGCCTCTTCATGGCCTGCAATGCGGCGGCCACCCTGCCCAAGAGCCTGTTCTTCGTGAGCCTCGGCTGGTGGTTCGGTGCGGCCCACGCCCGGATGGGAAGCTGGATTGCGGTCGGCGCGCTGTCGCTCACGATCCTGCTTGTCCTCCTCTTCCTCCTCTATCGCCGGAGATCCTGTTCATGAGCCTTGCCACCGTGACCTGCCTCATCCCCGCCTTCAACGAGGGTCGCCGCATCGGTGCGGTGCTGGCCGCGGCCTGCGCCAACCGGCTGGTGGACGAGGTGATCGTCATCGACGATGGCTCGACCGACGATACCGCCGAGGTGGCCGAACGCGCGGGCGTGCGCGTGCTGCGCCAGCCCGCCAACCGCGGCAAGAGCGCGGCCTTGGCACGAGGGATCGCCGCCGCACAGGGCGAGCTGATCCTGCTGCTCGACGCCGACCTTCGGGGGCTGACGACGAACCATGTCACGGATCTGCTCGCGCCGGTCCTGCTCGACGAGGCCGAGGGCAGCCTGAGCCTGCGCGGCAACGCTCCGCTGCCCTGGCGGCTTCTGGGGCTCGACTACATCTCGGGCGAGCGCGTCCTGCCGCGAGCCCTCTTGGCGGATCGGCTCGATACGATCGCGCGCCTGCCGCGCTTTGGCTTCGAGGCCTATCTGAACGCCCTCTGGATCGCCTCGGCCGCCCGGCTGGCCGTGGTGCCCTGGCCCGATGTGGCCAGCCCCGCCAAGGCAGGAAAGCGCGGGCTGGCGGCGGGCCTTGCGGCGGATGCCCTCATGCTGGGCGACATCTTCCGCACCATTCCGCCGCACCGCGCGCTGGGCCAGATCGTCGCCCTGCAGCGCCAGCGCCTTCCCGGGCACCGGCGCCTGCCGCTTGTGCCGATCCCGGGCCGCTGATTCCCTTCCTCGAACGAAAGGTCTCCTCATGCTCGACATGGCGCCGCAGCCCGTTTCCGCGCCGACCGTGGCCCGCCAGATCGGCGCGGCCGTCCACCGCCGCTCGCCCCTCAGCGCCGAGGGGGTGATGGAGCGCCTGTTCTCGCGGCTGTTTCACGGTCTCGTCTATCCGCAGATCTGGGAGGACCCGGTGGTGGACATGCAGGCGCTGGCCATCGCGCCGGGGCAGCGGCTGGCCTGCATCGCCTCGGGCGGATGCAACATGATGTCCTACCTGACCGCCGGGCCCGGAAGCCTGCTGGCCGTGGATCTCTCGCCCGCCCATGTCGCGCTGGGGCGGCTGAAGCTGGCGGCCGCCCGGCACCTGCCCGACCATGAGGCCTTCTTCGACTTCTTTGGCCGCGCCGACCGGGACACCAACATCCGCGCCTATGACCGTTACCTCGCGCCGCGGCTCGACCCGGCGACGCGGGGCTGGTGGGAGGCGCGGACGCCCTTCGGCCGGCGGATCGGCCTCTTTGCCCGTGGCTTCTACCGCCACGGGGCGCTTGGCCGCTTCATCGGCGCGGCGCATCTGGTCGCGCGGCTCGGCGGGACCGATCTGGGTGGCCTGCTGGCCTGCCGCACGGTCGATGAGCAGCGCACCTGGTTCAACGGCCACATCGACCCGCTGTTCGCCGCGCCCCTCGTGCAGTCGCTTGCCCGCCATCCGGCGGCGCTGTTCGGGCTCGGCATCCCGCCCGCGCAATATGAGTTGCTGGCCTGCGACGGGGACGGCGACGTGCTGCCGGTGCTGCGCGAGCGGTTGCGGCGGCTGTTCTGCGACCATCCGCTGCGCGAGAACTACTTTGCCTGGCAGGCGGTCGCCCGCTGCTATCCCGAGCCCGGCGAGGGCGCGCTGCCGCCCTATCTGGAGCCCGCGGCCTTCGATGCCCTGCGCGCCCACGCCGCGCGTGCCGAAGTGGTGAACCAGCCGCTCACGAAGGCGCTGGGGGGTGAGGCCTCGGGAACGATCCACGGCTTCTCGCTTCTGGATGCGCAGGACTGGATGACGCGGGCCCAGCTGGCCGATCTGTGGCGCGAGATCACCCGCACGGCCGCCGCCGGGGCCACGGTGATCTTCCGCACCGGGGGCGCGGCGGACATCCTGCCCCAGCAGCTGCCGCCCGAGATCCTGTCCGCGTGGCAGAGCGACCGTGCCTTCGCCCGCGCCTGCCACGAGGCGGACCGCTCGGCGATCTATGGCGGCTTTCACATCTACCGGCGCCGCAGCGCATGACGGTGGGGCCCCATGCGGCGCTGATGGACGCCACCTACCGTCACCAGCGGCGGATCTACGACATCACGCGCCGTCACTTCCTGCTCGGGCGTGACGAACTGATCGCGGCGCTCGCCCCGCCGCCGGGCGCGCGTGTGCTTGAGATCGCCTGCGGCACCGGGCGCAACCTTGACCTGATCGACCGCCGCTGGCCGGGGCTGCGCCTTTACGGGCTCGACATCTCGGAGGAGATGCTGCGGACGGCGCGCGCCCGCCTTGGCACCCGCGCGCGTCTTGCGCAGGGCGACGCCACCGACTTCGACGCCCGTGCGCTGCTCGGCGCCGCGCGGTTCGAGCGCATCGTGATCTCTTACGCGCTGTCGATGATGCCCGCCTGGCGTCCTGCGCTGGCCCATGCCGCATCCCTGCTGGCCGAGGGGGGCGAACTGCATGTGGTCGATTTCGGGGATCAGGCGGGCCTGCCGCGCTGGTTCCGCACAGGTCTGCGCGGCTGGATCGGCCGCTTTCATGTCGAGCCGCGCGACGACCTCAAGGCGGCGCTGGCCGAAGCGGCCGCAGGGGTGGGGGGCATCAGCCGCTCGGACAGTCGGTTCCGGGGATATGCCTGCCTTGGCGTGATCCGCAGGACCGCCCCGGCAACGGTCTGACAGGGCTGCGCGGCTCTGGCAGGAGCCTCGGGGGGACTTCTGCCGGCGGCGCATCCTATCCCAGCTTTCCGTCTGGCGGCGCGGCGGCCGACAGCAGGCGCACCACTTCCTGATCGGTGACCTGCGTGAAGTCACCGTAATGAAGGCCGACGGCACGAAGGGCATCGACGGGCAGGGGGCACAGGATCTCGTCCACCTCGGGCCGCAGACTCTCGAGCGTGTCGCGCGCCGCGACCGGCACGGCCAGAACAAGCCGGGCCGGGCCTTTCCGTCGCGTGGTCCGAAGGGCGGCTCGGATCGTGGCGCCGGTTGCAATGCCGTCATCGACGAGAATGGCGGTCCGGCCCGTCACGGGAACCGGCGCGCGACCCGCAAGATAAAGGCTGCGGCGGCGGGCGATCTCGTCCAGCTGGACCGCTGCCAGCTCTTCCAGATCCGCCCGGTCGAGCCCCGCCATCGCCGCGACCGACTCGTTGATCACCATCTCGGGGTCCTCGCCGTCCGCCACCGCCCCTGCGGCAAGTTCGGGCTGCCATGGCACGCCCAGCTTGCGCACCATGACCAGATCGAGCGGGGCCGACAGCGCACGTGCGACCTCGAACGCAACCGGAACCCCGCCGCGGGGCAGGGCGAGAACAACCGGATCCCTGTCGTTCCGCCCCGCGAACAGTGCGGCGAGCCGGCGTCCGGCCTCTGTCCGGTCGCGGAAGACCGTCATGGCTCGGCCCGCTCCAGATGCTCGAGAAACCAGTCCGTCGCCAGATCGACCACCTGATCGAGCGCGCCCGGCTCTTCGAAGAGATGCGTGGCACCCGGAACGATCACCAGCCGCCAGTGGCAGGTAAGGAGGCGGGCCGCCTCCTCGTTCAGAGCCAGCACCTCCGGGTCCGCCCCGCCCACCAGCAGGAGGGTGGGGGCGATGACCTCGGCCAGCGCCGGTCCGGCCAGATCGGGCCGGCCCCCGCGCGACACGACGGCCCGCACCTCGCGCGGCAGGCGGGCCGCCGCGACAAGGGCGGCCGCGGCGCCGGTGCTGGCGCCGAAGAGGCCGATCGGCAGGCCCTCGAGATCCGGCTCCTGCGAGAGCCGGTTCACGGCTCCGATCACGCGCCGGCCAAGCAGCGGGATGTCGAAGACGTTGTGCCGGTCCGCGGCCTCGGCCTCGGTGAGGAGATCGAAGAGAAGCGTGGCGATCCCCGCCTTGCCCATCCGTTCGGCCACGAGATTGTTGCGCGGGCTGAGGCGGCTGCTGTCCGCGCCATGGGCGAAGATGACCAGCGAGCGGCTGCCTTCCGGGATGCGCAGGGTGCTTTCGAGCCGCTCTGGCCCGATCGTCATGATGCGCCTTTCGCCCGTCTTCCCCATGGTCCCGCCTACTCCGGCTGCCCCGCCATCGAACCCCGCCCCGGTCGGGCGCGCATTGATCGCTGTCACGCAGGCGCAGGATCCTCTCATTCGGTCCAGAGGAACTGGAACTCCTCGGTGGAGAAGGGAGTGCTGCCGGTCAGCAGTTGGCGGATGAAGGCGCCGCCGCCCTGCTCCTCGGCGAAGAGAAAGGCGCTGATCGCGAAGGCCTCGGGGTCCATCGCGTAGGTCATCGGGTTGATACGCTCGGCGGTGGCGAAGGCGGTGACGTCGGGATGGCGTTCCAGCACCTCGGCCCGGAGCGCCGGGGGCATGAGGTGGAACTGCACCGCATAGGCGATGAACTCGTGCCAGACCATGCCGATGTCCGCGCTCTGCGGCCCGAGGATGTCGCTCACGGTGGCGTGAACCAGCTCGTGCGTCAGGATCGAGCGCGCGACGGGCGGGCTCCAGTCGAGGCCCCAGGTCTGGCGATCACGAGACAGTCCGCGGTGGCCGGACACCACGCAGACCATGTCCTGCCGGAAATCATAGCAGCCGGAGATCTCGGCCCGCGTCCCGGTTGTGGGCTCCGCCCCGGAGGGTTCGCCGGGCAACTCGATCTCGATCCGGTCGGCGAAGACGACGGTGACTTCCGGCTCCAGGCTGAAGCCGAGCGCCCTGAAGTAGCCCGTGACCTCCGCCAGCACCTCGCAGGCCTCCGCGATCTCCTCGGCCGATCCCGAGACCGAGACACCGGCGAGACCGCAGGCGGCGGCGGCAGGGCGGGCCGTCGTCAGGGCGAGGAGCAGGACGATGAGGCCAATCCGCCAGCCGCGGCCCTCGCCGCTACGGGCAGGGCGAGGCATAGTCCGAGGCATGCATCGACTGCACCGGATCACCCGGATTGCAGGGCGAGCCCGACAGCGGATAGCTTTTCTGCTCGGTGCATCCGCCCAGCCCGAGAGCAAGCGCCACGGCAAGGGCGGCAAACCGGTGACGCGGGATGTGGCCGTCCATTCTCTTTCTCCTTGGTCGGGCAGGTCGTGCAGCGGCTTGCGGGCTGCCGCATCGGGGCTAAGCGTCTGGCGGTTGCAGCGCGGGCGGGGGCGACCGGGCGGGTGCCCACGGCAACAGGGGCCGCGCCAGCTCTGCGCGGCCCCTGCCGGTTCGACCGCCCTCGGGACGCGCGGGGGTCAGGCGGCCTTCACCTCGATCCTGCGCTCTTTTTCCATCGCCTCGGCCGTCTTCGGCAGCATGACCGTCAGGATGCCCTTCTCGTAGCGAGCGGCCACCTTGTCGGCGTCGATGCCCGCCGGCAGGCGGAACATGCGCTGGAACATGCCGCTGCTGCGTTCGCGCAGGTGATAGTCCCCCTTGTCCTCGTCGCGCTGCGAGCTGCGCTCGGCCCGGATCGTCATGCTTCCGTCCGCAAGGCGAACGTCGATCCGCGCAGGGTCGAAGCCCGGAAGCTCGGCCTGCACCTCATAGCCGTCGGGGCGCTCGATCAGATCGACGGCCGGAAGCGTGAGGCCCGGATGCGGCCAGGCGGGGCCCGCCTCGACGCCGCCCGTTCGGCGGTTGAGAAAGCGAAAATCGGGCCAGTCGAAGTCGTGCATCAGCCGGTCGAGCTGCTGGCGCATGTAGGCCAGCGGCTCCCATTCGCGCAGCTGCGCCGGTGGCGTCGGAGCCTCGCGCCGGACGTCCACATTGGTTTCGTCGGTCATTGCAATACTCCCGAAATCGAAGGTCTGCCGGATCAGGACCGGCGCCCGCGCCTTGCCCGCGGCGCGTGCCGCGCCGCGGCGGGCCGGAGATCGCGGCTTCAGGAAACCTGCGCCTTGGCCGGGCTGGCTTCATTGACTGCGGTCATCGGCGGCTGTGCTCCGCCGATCCACTCGCCGAGGTCCGGCGCGGCGAGCGCAAGCGCGGAGAGATCCTGCGTCACGCCGCCCTTTCCCAGCAGCCGCGCGAGATTGCGGATGCGGAAGCGGGTGGGACTCAGGATCTCGATCACGCCCTGATCTTCCAGCCGGTGAATGATCCGGCTGATCGATTCGACCGTCATGCCGAGAAGGTCGGACAGATCCTGCCGCGACAGCGGGTTGGTGACGATCCGGCTGCCGTCGGGCTGCTGCTCGGGCGAGAGCAGGCGGCCGGCCAGCGCAAGGAAGGCGCAGATCCGCTCTTCGGGTTTCAGCGCACCCAGCATCCAGGTCAGCCATCGCATCCGTTCGAGATGGACGAGATTGGCCTCGTGCACGGCGCGGCGCAGTTCAGGGTTGTGCCGGACCGTCTGGATCAGGTCGGCCATCGGCACTTCCAGTAGCCGCGCCTCGGTGCAGGCCTCGACCGACAGGCCCTGCCGGCCCTGAAGATCCGTGCCCAGCAGATCACCCGGCAAGAGCAGATTCAGGATCTGCCTGCGGCCCTCGAGCCCGATCCGCTGGACCCGCAGGATGCCGCTCTCGAGGAGCCAGACGCTGCGGATGTCGTTGCCCTCTGCGACCAGCACCTCGTCAAGCGACAGGCGGACCTTCCGGCCATGAAGCGACGGCCTGGACAGGAACCGCCGCCCCGAGGCCGCGCATGGTGGACCGGCCGACATTCTCGCGCTGGTGCTGCCCTGTCGGTCGTTCGTGCTGTCAGAACTGGAAACCATCGCCACTTCCCCCCGGTCAAACTGGCGGTTGATAAAATTCTCGAACAATCGCTTTCGGGCTGCAGAGTCGCACGGAGCCGATCCTGTGCATTGTCGCGCTTCAACACGCGCGACAATGCACAGGGCTAGATTGGAGGTGATGGGATCACGAAGGGGTGAGCGGGTGGTTGAGGATGTGCACCGCGGAGGGCCGCGCATGACGGGTGTTGCCGCCGGAGATCTGGCCCATTTCCGTTCGATGCTGGATCATGTGAACACGCAGACGCGTGAGGCACTGATGTCGATGGTGCGCGAGCATGAGGTGGCTCAGGGACAGGTCATCGCCGTCGAGGGCAGCACCCTGACCGAGATCGGATATGTTCTCGAGGGGGCTCTCGGAATGATCAAGATGCTGCCGGACGATCGGCAGCACATCATCGGCCTGCTGATCCCGACCGATCTGTTCGGCCGCGTCTATGACGGGCCGCTCACCTACCGGATCACGGCCCTGTCGCACAGCCGGCTCGTCACCTTCCCCCTGGCCGAGTTTCAGGCGCTGCTGGATCAGGACCCCGAACTGGAGCGCATCTTTCTCGTCCATCTGCTCGACGAGATGGATGCCGCACGCGAGTGGCTGATGATGATGAACGGGCTGAAGGTGGTCGAGCGCGTGGCCTCCTTCCTGATCATCCTGGCCCGTCGTGCGGGCAACGGGGGCGAGGTGGCGCTGCCCCTCGGCCGAAAGGACCTCGCGCACTACCTCGGGGCCCGACCCGAATCGCTCAGCCGGGCCTTCCGCACGCTCGAGCGGATGCAGGTGATCGAGAGTCTGGACGCAGCGGCGCGGCGCTACCGCATCTGCAACCCGAAGCGGCTGGTGCAGGCCTCGGGGCAGGATCTCGTGCTGGACTGAGCCCGGGCCCGGTCCCCGGATCGAGGGTCAGGACACAGGCCGGCGACAGGCCGAAGTAGCGCCCGATCTCGGCGACGGTCAGTCCGAGATCACGAAAGGCCTCGCACACAGCCCGGGGGTCCGGCCCCATCCGCTCGGCCGCGCGCGGACAGGGGGGCACGGGGTCCGTTACCGCCCCCCCGACGATGGTCCTGTCCGCGCGTTGGCAAAGCCGGTTGCGCATGTCCGCCGGATCGCTTCCAAGGGTGGTGTTCATTCCGGTTCCTCCCTGCCTGCCCGGTCTGGTCCGCATCCTCGGCCAAGCGCCGCTCATGGCATTGACGCGGGGCAAGAGCGCGCAGGCCCGTGACGGCGGTCAATGCCTGTGAACCGGATCCGGCCAATTCTGTCCCGAGGATGGAGACACCAAGATGATGTTACGTGAGGAGGATACCTGGGCACTGGTTCTGGACAGCACGCGCGCGCGCATCCTGAGAGGGTTGCCGCGCCGTGGGCCTCCGCCGACGGCGGAGCTTGTCCTGAAGTGCGAAGCGCACAAGCTGCGTGATCTGATGTCGGACAAGCCGGGGCGCAGCTTCGCGTCCTTTGGCGGAGGCCGGCGTTCGGCGATGGAATATGGTTCCGATCCGCTGAAGGAGGATGAACGCACCTTCCTGCGCGAGGTCGTGGCCGTGCTCGAGACACACCGGCGGGCGGGCGAGGTTCACCAGCTCGTCATCTTTGCCGAGCCGCATTCGCTCGGGCTCATGCGGACGATGCTGCCGCCCGCGTTGCGGCGGCTGGTGCGGTGCGAGATGCCGCTGAACCTGATCCATGTGTCGGCCCATGAGCTGCCACAGGTGATCCTCGGCTATCTCGGACGCAAGATGTAAGCCCGTCAGCCCAGCAGCCGGGCGGCCAGATCCAGTCGCACGCGCGCCCGTTCGCGGAACTTCGCGGGGTCGGAGCAGGCGGGGTCAAGCAGGTGATCGAGGGCCAGCCTCGCCCGCGTCAGGCAGTGATGCAGGCGGAAGGTCTTCAGCAGCCCCCGCGAGGGCGGCGGAAAGCCCGCACCCTCCAGATGACGGACCAGACGGGGCGCGATGTCGGGCCGGCCCAGCAGCGCACATTCCTGCCCGAGGAAAGCCACCTCGTCGTGCGCATCCGCAAGGCGGAAGTCGCGGGCAAACTCAACCCGGTCGAAGAGGATGGGCGGCAGCGTCAGGCAGACATGCTCGGGGCGCAGGTCGCCATGTCCCTCGCGCACGAAGCCCAGGGCCTCGCGCCGTGCGATCTCTCGCCGTCCGCCCTTCAGGCGGTGCAACAGGGCGGCCGAGAGCCCCGCGATGTCGGCACCGGGCACATGTCCGGCCATCGCGGCGAGATGACCTGCGTTGATCGTGGCCTCATGCAGCAGGTGGCGGAGATAGGCGCCCTCGGGGGCGCCCCGCGTTGCGCGCCAGAACCCGGCGAGACGGCGCCCCAGCGCCTCGATCTCGGCCGGGCCGGGCCCGCGACCCTCCAGGATCAGCCTGTCGAGCATCCGGTCCGAGGGCAGCCGTCGCATGTGGACGAGCCATTCCAACACCTCGCCGCGCCCATCAAGCCCGAGGCCCGAGGCGGTCCGAACCACCGGCAGCAGACCGCGATAGACCTCCGGCCCGGCCAGTTCGCGGTTGAGCCGCACCTCGGCCGCGCAGGCGCGGTGCCGGGCGGGCAGCAGGCGCAGATCCTGTGTGGCGGTCTGCAGCGGCCGCTTCATCTTCAGCACGCGGTCGGGGAACAGGAAGACGCGCGCGAGGTGGGTCTCGACCACCCGCTCCAGCCCCGGCAGCCGCGCCAGACAGGCCGCGGCGTCCTCGGCTGGGGGGGCGGCCTCGGGGGACGCGGGCGCACCGGCCGGCGCCCGGCCCATCACATCCAGAGATCGCGCAGCGGCCGCCGCATGGCCCAGGCGACCTGCTGGAACTCTCCCATCGAGACATGCCGCCGCAGCAGGTCGAAGACGGCCGCCACCGCGACATCGGGCTCCGCCAGGGGCTCGGTCGGGAAATGGCGCGTGACACGTTCGAGGAAGTCATCGACCGACCGCGGATGAACCGGGGTGCGCGACGGCACCCATCCCTCGAAGAAGATGCCGCGGATCAGCAGCGGCAGTTGCGCGGCCAGATCGGCCGCCTCGTCCACCGTCAGGAAGTCGCGCACCGTCTGAAGCGTCGTGCGGAAGAGCAGGTAGGCCCGGGCCCGATCCGACCAGCCGAGATCCTCCTGCAGCTCGTTCAGCCATTCGGCCACCACCTGAGGCGCGTGATCGAGGCTGGCAATCCCCGAGATCTTCATGGCGCACTCCTTCCCGGAATGATCGGATGATGGGCCGCAGAGCCGCGCCCTCAATGACTGTCGTCAATGCCGCACCCGGCCCTGCGGGCGGATCGTGGGCCATGCTGTATTTCGACCTCACCCCGTCCCATCCGCTCGGCCATGCGGTCGCCCGCAGGGCGGGCCTTTCGGTGGCCATGCACGATGCCCGCGCCTTTTCCGGCGGCGAGCACAAGCTCAGGCCGCTCGTCAGCGTCCGGGGACACGAGGTCTGCCTCTTTTCGGTCCTGCATGCGGGTGAGGTGGGATCGGTGAACGATGCGCTGGTGCGGCTGCTGCTGTTCGTGGCCTGCTGCCGGACCAACGGGGCGGCGCGCGTGCTGATCGTCAGCCCCTGGCTGCCCTACATGCGCAAGGACCGCCAGACGAAGGCGCGCGATCCGGTGAACACGGCCGGCGTCGCGCGGCTGATCGAGGCGGTGGGAGTTGACGCGCTGATCACGCTCGAGGTCCACAATCTCGCCGCCTTCCAGAATGCCTTCCGCTGCGCGACGGTGCATCTCGACACCTGTCGTCTCTTTGCGACCGAGATCCTGAGCCGCAGCGCGGGCCATCCGCTGTGCCTCGTGTCGCCGGACGGCGGCGGGGTGAAGCGCGCCGCGCTCCTGCGCGATGCGGTCGAGCAGGTGAGCACGCGGCCCGTCGGCTTCGGCTTCATGGAGAAGCACCGGTCCGAGGGCGTCGTGTCGGGCGATCTCTTCGCGGGCGAGGTGGAGGGCCGGACGGTCTGGATCGTGGACGACATGATCGAGAGCGGGGGCACGCTTCTGCGTGCGGCCCGTGCCTGCGCCGAGCGTGGCGCGGCCGAGGTGCATCTGGTGGCGACGCATCTCGTGGACGCGGCCGCCGTCGCCCGGCTGGCCGATCCGGCGGTGGGCAGCCTCACCGTCACCGACAGCGCGGTGCCGGCCGAGCCCGCCCCGCACCTTCACTGCCTCTCGGTCGCGCCGCTGATCGGGGCCGCGCTGGCCCAGATCCACCGCGGTGGCCCCGTGGGCCCTCTTCTCGATCCCACCGGACCGCCGGACTGACCCTGCAACCCGGACACCACAGGAGGAGACGATGGAAGTTCGCGAAGCCATGCACAAGCCGGCCGCCTGGGTCGAGGCGGACACTCCGGTATCCGAAGTCGCCCGGCAGATGAGAGCCGACGACATCGGCGCGCTGCCCGTGGGGCGCGATGACCGGCTGATCGGGATGATCACGGATCGGGATCTCGTGCTTCGGGTGCTGGCCGAAGGGCGCGACCCTAAGACGACCAAGGCCAGCGACGTCATGACCGAGGGCGTCGTCTGGTGCCGGACGAGCCAGCCGATCTCGGATGCGATCCACCAGATGGAGGAGCGCAGGATCCGCAGGCTGCCGGTGATCGACGACAACAAGCGGCTCGTGGGCATGCTGGCGCTCGGCGACATCGCCCATTCCGCGACACGCGATCTGACGGCCGAGGTGGTCCACGCGGTTGCGGATCATCACGCCTGACATTCGGCCGCCATCCGCAGGGGCCGCCCGACGCGGCGGCCCCTCGCCCTCGGCGATCAGACGACCGACAGGCGGTCCCGCACGTCGACCACGCCCGGAGCGGCCCATACGGCCTGTTCAGCCGCGCGCCGCTCGCCGATGCTGTGCACCTTGCCGTCGAGCGTGACGGTGCCGCCCGAGACCTCGACCCGGATGTCGGACATTTCCAGTTCCGCCCGCCGCTTGAGCGCCCGTTCGATGCGCAGCCGCAGATCGGCCGGGCTGAGTTTCGTCGCGATCACGATCGCGTTCGAGATCCCCACGACGCCGGCGATGCCGCGGATCGAATGTTCGGCCGCCTCGCGCTGAAAGTTCCACTCCACCGCGCCGCTCAGCGTCACCCAGCCCTTCGCGACCTTCACCTTGACCGCGTCGGTCGGAACCGAGGCGTTCCACTTCAGCACGTCGAGCACCCGGCGGGCGATCTCGTCGTCGGCGGTCACGTTGGCGCCCACGGGCCGCACCTCGATATCCTGGGCGATCCCGCGCACCCCCTTGATCGAGGTGACGACCTGCTCTGCCTTCAACCGCTCGTCATAGGTGCGGACATGGCCGGTCAGAAGCACGATGCCGTTCTCGACCGACACGCCGATATGGGCCGCATCGAGGCTCGGCTCGAACTCCAGTCCGTCGAGCACGTCCTGGCGGATGTCCAGATCTCCCATCTTCTCTCCTCCTCCTCTGCTCTGGCGCCGCAAGGCGCGTGCATGTTCCTCCGTCTGTGCGGCAGGCCGGCGGCCGCGTCATTGATTGTTCTCATCGTGAGAGAGTCGGCCGCCTCAGAACAGCCAGGCGAAGGACATCCCGATGCGGAAGTCGTGCAGGCTCTCGTCAGCGATGCGGCGGCGGCGGTGAGGTTCGCCTGTGCCTTCGTAGCTCAGCGCGCCTTCCGTCGTCTGGCCCAGCAGGATGCCGGGTGGCCCGGTGTCGCGCAGGCGGGGAAGGCCGGCGGCCAGTTCGCCCGACAGGAAGAGGCTGAAGCTTCGGCCGCCCCCCAGGTCGCGGTCGAGCACCGCCGAGACCTGCCCGAAGCGCGTGACGCCCCGCCACGACTGATGCTCCACCGCCAGCGGGATCTGCCGAAGGCCCGCAACCCCGCTTGAGCCCGCGCCGGTATAGTCGGCCCAGGACAGGCCCAGCCCCGCCAGCAACTCGAGCCCGAGCCCCCAGCCCTGCCCGAGCCCGCGACGCAGCGAAAGACCCGTTCCCAGCCCCACGCCGGATGCCACGAGCCGGTCGTCCGTGCGGAATCCCGGTTCGGGGATCCGGGTACCGGAGATCGACTCGGCGATGTCGAGGCCAAAGCCCGTGCGCGCCTGATGACGGCGTTCGGTCAGCTCGAGGCTGGCGAGCGGCAGCAGGCTCCAGCGGCCGAGGCTGTGCTCGGGGCCCGCGACGGTGAAGCGGTAGTGCCGCCCCGTCACATCGTCCGACGCAAAACGCCGGATCTCGGCCTCCTGCGCCGCGCCCTCCGACAGGACGAGCAGTCCACCCGGGTCGATCAGCGCGGCGTAAGCAGCGGTGCTGTCCTGCGGACCGGTGACGAGCGCCACGAAGAGACCACCCGCCTCGGTCGGGCTGTAGGCGTGCTGCGTGATGGCGGCTTGCCCGGCCGGCGAGAAGGCCTCGCTCTGGATGGTCGTACCGTCGGGTGCCTCGATGCGGGCCCGGGCCGAGTTTCCGTGCGCATCGTGGCCCGAGGCCACGGCAAGGCGCCCCTGAAACGGCTGCCCCCCGCCAGTGCCATCGGCCGGCCGGCTTCGGGATGCCGCGTGGCGGTCGCGTGGCTCCGTCCGCTGAAGCCACCCCCCGCGAGCCCCAGCCGGAACTCCGACCGTGGCCTCGGATGCGGCAGCTCCCTTGCGGGTCCGGCCGTCACCGGCAGGAGGGGCGCCCCGTCGGACAGGACGTTGCGCAGACGCTCCGCCAGGTTCGCGGCCCGGCCCTCCGGCTCTTCCGCGATGGCGGCCACCGGCAGCAGCGCGAGCGCCATGCACCAGCCGGCGGCGCCCGCCGCCCCGGTCCTGCGGGCCATGGTCCTTCCCCCTCAAGCCGGCACCGAAATCGCCAGTCGCGTCAGCAGTGCGACGAGCTGGGACTGGCGCGCGGTCTGTGTCTTGCGCAGGACCGAGACCATCTGGTTGCGCAGCGTCTGCTTCGACATTTTGCGGCGCTGCGCCTGATCCGAGATCGTCTCGCCCGAGATCAGCGACATGGCCAACTCGGACTCGCGCGCGGAGAGGCCGAAGGTGCTCCAGAGGATCTCGTGGTTGAGCAGGAGCGGCTCTCCGGCGTCATGAAGGGTGATGCCGATCCACGCACGGCTGGGACGGTAGGGCGCGGCCTTGCGCCCGAGGGGCGCGTTCTGCAGCCGCGTCAGCGTCACGAACTTGCGGGTCAGCCCCTCGCCGGAAAAGGACAGGAAGCCCGTCCGCTGGCGGCTTGCGTCGCCCAGCCGCCGGACCAGCGCCCCCAGTTCCGCATCCGCCGTCGGGCTGCAGGCCGTCAGCCGATCGCCGGGCCCCACGAACAGCCCGTCAGGCCGCAGCGACAGCCCGCCCGCCCGCGTGTTCAGGTTGACCACCCGCCGGTCCGCATCCACCACGAAGGCGGGAAAGGGCACCAGTTCCAGAACACCCGCCGAGGAGGGATCGCTGATCGGGTCGCGCGTGGCGAGATCCTCGATCCGCGCCGCACGCACGAGATGCGAGACATGGGCGGTCAGGAGCCGGCGGCTCGAGCTGCGCATGGCGGCATCGGACCGGCGCGGATAGCGGATCTCGACCAGCATCTGCGCCTTGCCCGAGCGGTTGAGGACCACGCCCGTGCCGCACTCCAGTTCGGGAGGCGGTGTCGCATCGGGAGGACGGCTCCGCGACAGGTCGGCTGCTTCCTCCTGATAGATCCGCCCGACCGGCTGCTGCCAGCGCCCTCGCAGCCAGGCCTCGGCGGGGCGGCGGCGCAGCCGCTCCAGCGTCGCGGCACTCAGCTCTCCCCCGCGGTGCAGGATGAAATTGCCCGCGGGGGCGTCGTCGTTCTGGCCGATGACGAGGACCGTAGCCTTCGTCGCAGCTTCCGTCAGGAGGTCGAGTATCCCGGCGATCAGATCGCCGTCGAGGGCCCGATCGTAGAGGTCACCGACATGGCCCGGAAGCAGTGGCAGGAGTTCCATGAAACCCTCCGTACTCGCCATTGCTTCGATGGTCGGCGCAGCCGGGGCCGCCGGCATTGACTGCGGTCACCGCGCCAGGCAATCAGGAGGTGAATTGGCACAGTTCCCGGCCATTCGAACGGATCGACAGGCGTGCCTGAACCGTGCCTGCCCGTCCGGCCATGACCTGAACGCGGCTCAGGACGCTTTGCCTGTGCGGCTCGAGCACGAAGCGCCCCCGCTGAACCGTATTCGAGACGCCGCCCGCCCCGCGCGACGACACGGTGAGATCATACTCCCCCTCAACCCGCCGCGCCGCCCAGGCGAGCCCCGCATATTCCGTCAGGCCGCCGTTCGACGTGATGCGGATCTCGCACCGGATCCCGTCGCCCGCCGCTCCGCCCGACGGTTGCTCCTCACCCTGCACGGCGCCGCACAGGGACAGGATCGCGGCGCCCGAGGCCAGCAGCCGCCGCCCCGCCGCAGGACCGAACCTCAGGGTCATTTCGGCACCGTCTCGAATTCGACGGTGACGCTCGATCGTGCGTTGCCCCCCGTGCGGGTCTCGGTCCCCGCGGCTTGCTGGTAGCGGCTTGAGACCTGAAGCCCGGCAAAGCCCTGGAAATCGCCCTGCTGGGTGATGTTGCGGACATGTCCGTCGCCGCTTTGAACGCTGATCGCGACATTGCCCTTGCCGCTTTGCGAGATGGTGGAACTGTTGTTCGACCCGATCTGTGTGGTCGAGGCGCGGTTGCCCCATGACCTGTCGCTCAACGGCATCTCCTGCGCGGCGAGGAGCGCAGGTGTCAGGATCAGGGCAGACGTCATCATCATGGATCTAAGCATGGCATTTCCCCGTTCAGGAATGAGGTTTGCGACGGCCCCTTCCGGGGCCGCCGGCTGCTCATGTTCAGTCATGCTGATCCGTGATCGACACGTTGCCCACGCCCGACTGATAAGTCTCGGACATATGGCCCCGGACGCCGGACTGGTTCGTCATCGACCCGTTGCCGATGCCGATCTGGCCGGTGAACGAGTTGTTGCCGATGCCGCGCTGCATCGTTTCGGACAGGTTGCCGATGCCGCGCTGCATCGTCGTGCTGGAGTTACCGATCCCGAGCTGACCCGTGTAGGAGCGGTTCCAGTCTCCGCCCTGCGAGGTCATCGACCCATTGAAGGATCCCAGCTGCTCGGTGACCGACAGGTTTCCCGCACCGGCGGCACCAACGGCGAGAAGGCTCAGAGCAACGGCCGAAAGGAAGAGCGTTTTCATTTTCAATCCCCTTGTGAAAAATCCGATCTCTCTGATCGGCAAGGGGATGCTCTCACCCTGGCCGAGTCGGCGGGGATGGGAAAGCGTCATCCGATCCGGCGCGACAACCGGATCGGCGGTGCAGATGTCGTCGGTTGGCGGTGTCTGCGCCTCTGACAGGTACAGATGCACCGGAAGTTGCCGCGTCCGCCACGGCCTGGCCGCTGCGGATCGCAGACGCCGGATGGCGGGCAGGGCAAACGCGGCCTGCCGTCCGCCGGATGCGCGCTCGGCAGGTGCGGCGCCGGGCCTGTCCGGGGCAGGTTGCACTTCCGCTTCCGATCTGGTCTCAGCGGTGCGTCAGGTGCCGCCCGCGGGCGGAGAATCGGGAAGCCGGTGCAAGTCCGGCGCGGGCCCGCCGCTGTAACGGGGATGCTTCGGGCAGGAGGCCACCGGTTCGCCGGGAAGGCGCCCGAGGGCAGGTGAACCGGAGCCAGAAGACCGGCCTGACAAAGAGGTTCCTGCCGCGTGGACGGCGGCGGGATCGTCATGACCAGAGGATCCGATCCATGTCGGCATCGACCCTTCCGCAACCCCTTCCCGCCCGCCGCTTCACCGAAGCCGAGCGCCAGGCCCTCCACGACATCATCGCCGAGCGCCGCGACGTCCGGGACGAGTTCCTGCCCGATCCGGTGGATCCGGCGGCCCTCCGCCGCGTGCTCGAGGCGGCGCATCTCGCGCCCTCGGTCGGCTTCATGCAGCCGTGGAACTTCATCCTGATCCGCGACGCCGCCCGCCGCGCCGAAGTGCACGCCGCCTTCCGCCGCGCCAACGACGAGGCCGCCGAGCTGTTCCCGGAGGACAAGCGCGACACCTACCGCTCGCTCAAGCTCGAGGGGATCCTCAAGGCGCCGCTGAACATCTGCGTGACCTGCGACCGCAACCGCTGCGGAGAGGTGGTGCTCGGGCGCACCCACAATCCCGAGATGGACCTCTATTCCACGGTCTGCGCGGTTCAGAACCTGTGGCTGGCGGCGCGGGCCGAGGGGCTGGGGGTCGGCTGGGTCAGCATCTACCGCGAGGAGGAGCTTCGCTCCATCCTCGGCATCCCCGAGGCGGTGAAGATCGTGGCCTATCTCTGCGTGGGCCATGTGGATCGCTTCTATGCCGCACCCGAGCTTGCGCTCAAGGGCTGGCGCCAGCGGCTGCCACTGGACGATCTGCTGATGGAGGAAGGCTGGCAGGCCGACCGCGCGCTCTGAAGGGCTGCCGCCGGCCGATCCCTCGGCCGGCGGTCGTGAGGCGTCACGCTGTCCTGCGGCTGTCGCTCCGGGTGAGGCCGAGCCGGATCTGCTTCTCGATCTCGATCAGGGCGAAGAACACCGCGCCCATGGCGACGACCAGGAGGCCGTCGGCGGTCGGAACCGCCTCGGTGCCGAGGAGGCGCTGCAGGAACGGCACATAGGTGACGGCCAGCTGCGCCGCCGTTACTGTGGCGACAACGATCCAGACCACGCGCGTTCCCCGCACCGCGGCCCATGTCAGCGAGGTGCCGTGGATGTTGCGGATGAAGAAGAGATGGAAGATCTCGAGCACCACGAGCGTGTTCATCGCCATCGTCTGCGCCAGGGCGAGCGGATAGCCGCGGTCGATGGCATAGCTGAAGATGCCGAACACCGCGGCAAGGAACAGGAAGGCCACCAGCACCACATGCCAGACCAGTCCGCCCGTCAGGATCGGCATGTCGCGCCGCCGGGGCGGGCGGGACATCGTCCCGGCCTCGGTGGGCTCGAAGGCCAGCGCAAGCCCCAGAGTGACCGCGGTGATCAGGTTGATCCAGAGGATCTGGACCGCCGTCACCGGCAGGGCGAGGCCGGCCAGCACCGCCAGAACCACCACGAGCGACTCGCCCGCGTTGGTGGGCAGGGTCCAGCTGATCACCTTCCTGAGATTGTCATAGACCGTGCGGCCTTCGCGCACGGCTGCGGCGATCGAGGCGAAGTTGTCGTCGGCCAGCACGAGATCGGCGGCTTCCTTGGCCGCCTCCGAGCCCTTCTGGCCCATCGCGATGCCCGCGTCGGCGCGCTTGAGGGCGGGCGCGTCGTTGACCCCGTCGCCCGTCATGGCGACCGACAGACCCGAGGCCTGCAGCGCGGTCACTAGGCGCAGCTTGTGCTCGGGGCTGGTGCGGGCAAAGACATCCACGCTCACCACCTCGAGGGCCAGTTGCGCCTCGTCGAGCCGGTCGAGATCGGCGCCCGTCAGAACCCGCGAGGGGTTGGCCAGCCCGATCCGGGCTGCGATGGCCGCGGCGGTGCCGGCGTGGTCCCCCGTGATCATCTTGACCCGGATCCCGGCCGCAAGACAGTCGGCCACGGCGGTGATCGCCTCGGGGCGCGGCGGGTCGATCAGCCCCACGAGGCCCAGGAACTCCAGCCCGCCCTCGAGGTCTCGGGGGTCGATTGCATCCCCCGTCGCCGGCCGCTCGGCGAGGGCCAGCACCCGCAGACCCTGATGCGCCATCGCCTCGGCGCGCGCGTGCCAATGGTCGAGCGCGATGCCCTTGCACATGCGCAGAACACGCTCGGGCGCGCCCTTCACATGGATCAGGCGGGCGCCGTCCTCTTCGGTCAGGACCGCCATGAAGCGGTGCCGCGAGTCGAAGGGGATGGCGTCGTGCCGCACGGGGTCCGGCGCGGCGTCCGCGGCCTTGCGGGCAAAGGCGAGAAGGGCGCCTTCCATCGGATCGCCCTCGACATGCCACACCCCGTCGCGGAGCGCGAGGGCCGCGTCGTTGCACAACCGCGCCGCGCGGGCGAGGCGGGCGAGGTCCCCCTCGGGCGTGATGCGGCCCTCGGGCGCGTACCCCTCACCAGAGATGGCGAACGCCCCGTCGGGTGTCTCGGCGGCGGCGACCACCATCTCGTTTCGGGTGAGCGTTCCCGTCTTGTCGGTGCAGATCACCGAGACCGACCCGATGGCCTCGATCGCGGGCAGGCGGCGGACGATGGCGTTGCGCCGCGCCATCGACTGCACGCCCACGGCCAGCGTGATCGTCATGACCGCCGGCAGGCCCTCGGGGATCGCGGCGACCGCCACGCCCACCACGACCATGAACATCTCGCCAAAGTCACGGTGCCCGACGAAATACCCGTAAAGCAGCAGCAGGGCCGCCGCGATCAGGATCAGGAACGACAGCCAGCGTGCAAAGTGGTCCATCTGCGCCACGAGCGGGGTGGTCAGCGTCTCGACCCCCGCGAGCAGCTTGCCGATCCGGCCGATCTCGGTCGCGCGGCCGGTGGCCACCACCAGCCCGGTGGCGGTGCCACTGGTGACCAGCGTTCCCGACCAGAGCATCGAGCGCCTGTCGCCCAGTGCGGCCTCCGGTGCAACGGGCCCGGTCTCCTTGGCGACGGGAACGGACTCCCCCGTCAGGATCGCTTCCTGCGCGGCCAGCCCATGCGCCCTGAGAACCCTCAGGTCGGCGGGAACCTTGTCGCCCGCCTCGAGCAGCACGATGTCGCCCGGCACCAGCGCCGCGCCATCGACCGTCTGCCGCACCCCGTCCCGCAGGACGGTCGCATGAGGAGCGAGCATGCCGCGGATCGCGGCCATCGCCGCCTCGGCGCGTCTTTCCTGGATGAAGCCGATCACGGCGTTGGCCAGAACCACGGCGAGGATGACGCCCATGTCCACCCAATGCTCGAGCACGCCCGTCACCACGGCAGCGACAAGGAGCACATAGATCAGCACATTGTGGAACTGCGCGAGGAAACGCATGACCGGGCCCCGCGGCCGCGCCTCGGGCAGGCGGTTTGGTCCGTGCAGATCGAGCCGACGCTCCGCCTCCTGCGAGGTGAGGCCGTGGGGGCAGGCATCGAGGCTGGCGAGGCAGTCTTCGGCGGGTCGGCTGTGCGGGTTCTCGAGAGACACGTCGGATCTCACAGCGCGCGCCCACCTGCGGTGCGCATGGGGTGCATGCCCGTCACGAGGCGGCGAACGCCCCTTCCTCTCAGCTCGTCCATGATCCTGCTCCTTTCTGCGGCATGCGGGCTCTCCGCGCAGGGCGCGACGGCTTGGGCGACGCGGCCGCTTTCCCGCCCCGCCAGGACCCGCCGTCGGATGTTGCCCGCGCAGTATGGACAGGTTTGCCGTCCATCCATCTGAGATGGATCAAGTCCGGCCCGCCGGTGCGCGGCGCCTGCGGGGGCTTCGTCCGCCCCTGCCGGGCAAGGGCGCGGGGTCGGTGCGGTGGCGTGTCAGGGGTGCGGGGGGAACCATCCGGGGGGCCCCGTCATTTCTGCCGGCGACATCAGGGCGGTGACAGCTTGAGCAAGCTCGTCCACGCCGGGGCGGGGTGACCGGGCGACATGGACGAACAGATACCGATCGGCCTCGAGGCCGTCCTGCTGATGCGGGGCCTGCCTGACGCGGCCGGCAGCCTGCTTCATGTCACGTCGGGCGAGCGGCGCGCCGAGGCACTGGCGCGCTTTCTGGCGTCGGCCCTGCCCGAACGGGCGGTTCGTCTCTTTCCTCCGTGGGATTGCCTGCCCTTCGACAGCGCCTCGCCCTCGCCCGAGGTCATGGGGCGCCGGATGCGGGTGCTTCATGAACTGGCCCACGGCGCGGAGGGGACGCTCGTCGTGGCCTCGCTCGGGGCGGTGCTGCAGCGCGTGCCGCCGCCGGGCGCGATGCGCAGCTTTCGCATCCGGGTGGGCGAGAGGCTGGACGCCGAGGCGCTGCAGAACTTCTGCCTCGGCGCGGGCTACCGCTCGGATGGGCGGATCGACGAGCCGGGCGAGATCGCGGTCCGCGGCACGACCATCGAGATCTTTCCCGCCGGCCACGAGCTGCCCTGCCGCATCGAGACCGCCGGAGACATCGTGGACTCGCTGCGCAGCTTCGATCCCGTGAGCCAGCGGTCGCTCGATGAGCGGACAGGGCTGGAGCTGCTGCCGGTGACCGAGCTTCCGTCGGTCGGAGAGGCGCACGAGCGGGGCGCCGAACATCGTCTGCCGGAGGCCTGGCCGCATCTGGCGACGCTGGCCGCGCATATGGGGCAGCCGCGCATCACCGCGTCCGCCGCCGCCGCGGCAGGGGTCCGGGGTCGGCTTGCCCGGATCGCCGAGGCCCACAGCGATGCCGAGGAGGGTGGTGCGCGTCCGCTGGCGCCGGACCGGCTCTACCTCGATCTCCGGGAGTGGGAGGCGCTGGCCGCCGTTCCGCTGGAAGAGCCGGCCGCTGCGTCCGTGCCGTCCATTGCCGCCGAGCGGCGCCCGAGGGATCGGCTTGCGCGGTTCCTGACCAAGCAGAACGAGGCCGGGCGCAGGGTCCTCTTCTGTGCGGGATCGGCGACCGAGGGGGGCCGGATCGCGCGCATGGTCCGCCGCGCAGGGGGCGCCGAGCCCGCCGAGGTGCCCAACTGGGCGGCCTTTCGAGACTCGGACAGCCCGCTGGCCCTGCTCGTGGCGACGCTCGACCGGGGCTTCGTGAGCGGCGATCTCGCCGTCATCGCGGCGCCGGATCTGCTGGGGCGGCGGGCCGGGCAGTCGGCCGATGTCGCGCCCGGCCTGCCTCCCACCTTGCTCGATCCCTCGGCCTTTGCGCTGGGCGACATCGTGGTGCATGAAGAGCACGGACTTGCGCGGCTGGACGGGCTGGAGCCGATCGAGGATGCGGGCACCGAGATGATCCGGCTGGTCTTTGCCGGCGACCAGCGGCTGCTCGTGCCGGTCAAGGAGGCCGGGAGGATCTGGCGCTATGGCTCGGATACGGGCGAGGTCGCGCTTGACCGGCTCGGCTCGGGCGTGTGGCGCAGGCGGCGGGCGGAACTGGTTCGGACGCTCGAGGCGCTGGGGGCGGAACTGGCCCGGCTGGCCGCCGAGCGGGCGCGCGCGAGGGCCCCCTCCTACGAGCCGCCGCAGGCCGCCTACGAGCGGCTTTCGGCGCGCTTTCCCCATCCGCTGACCGCGGATCAGGAGGCGGCGGTCCGGGCGGCGCTGACGGATATCGGCTCGGGCCGCCCGATGGACCGGCTGGTGATCGGCGACGTGGGCTTTGGCAAGACCGAGGTGGCCTTGCGGGCGGCCGCCGCGGTCGCGCTGTCGGGGGCGCAGGTTGCGGTGGCCTGTCCGACGACGGTCCTCGCCCGCCAGCATTACCAGAGCTTCCGCCGCCGTTTCGCGGGCTTCGGCATCGAGGTGGGGCATCTGTCGCGGCTGGTCACGGGAAAGGCCGCCGCCGCCGTGCGCGAGGGGCTGGCCGATGGCCGCATCCGCATCGTGGTGGGCACCCACGCGCTGGTCGGCAAGGGCGTCACCTTCGCCGAGCCCGGCCTTCTGGTCATCGACGAGGAACAGCGATTCGGCGCCGAGCACAAACGCAGGCTGCGTGACCTGGGGCGGGGGCTGCATGTCCTGTCGATGAGCGCGACGCCGATCCCGCGGACGCTGCAGGCGGCGCTTGCCGGTCTGCAGGACCTGTCGGTGATCGCCACGCCGCCCGCGCGGCGCCGGCCGATCCGCACGCTCCTGGCCGAGGCCTCGCCCGCCACGATCCGGCAGGCGCTGGTGCGCGAGCATCGGCGCGGCGGCCAGAGCTTCGTCGTCGTCCCGCGCGTCGAGGACATCGCGGACACCGCCGACCGGCTCCGCGACCTCGTGCCCGAGATGGTGCTGCGGATCGCCCACGGCGGCCTGCCCGCGCGCGAGATCGACGAGACGATGGTCGCCTTTGCCGCGGGCGATGGCGACGTCCTGCTGGCCACCAGCATCATCGAAAGCGGCCTCGACGTGGCGCGGGCGAACACGATGCTGGTGCTGCGGCCCGAGCTGTTCGGGCTTGCGCAACTTCACCAGTTGCGGGGGCGGGTCGGCCGCGGTGCCCTGCAAGGATATTGCTACCTGATGGACGAGGCGGGCGAAGAGCCGGGCGAGGAGGCCCGCAAGCGGTTCGCCATCCTGCAGTCGCTCGACAGGCTGGGCGCGGGGATGGCGATCAGCGCCGCCGATCTGGACCAGCGCGGGGCCGGCGACCTGCTGGGGACGAAACAGGCGGGCCATGTCCGGCGGGTGGGGCTTGGCCTCTATCAGGAGATGCTGGCGCAGGCGCTGCGGCAGGCGCGGGGCGATCCGCCCGCCCCGCCGCCGGTCGAGCTTCAGGGAGAGACCGGCCATATCCCGGCCGATCATGTTCCCGAACCCGAGCTGCGGATCGAACTCTATCACCGCATCGCGCGGGTGGCCGATCCGGGCGAGGCCGAGAGTCTGGCCGAGGAAGTGGCCGACCGCTTCGGTCCGCCGCCTCCGCCCTTGCAGGCCCTGCTGACCGAGGCCCGCCTGCGGGCGCTTGCCGCCCTTCTTGGCGTCGAGCGGGCCAGCCTCGGGCCGGAGGGGGTGGCGCTTGTCTTTCGCGAGGGGATCGACCCGGCCGCAGAGTTCGGCGAGGCGGCCCGGCGGGACGGTCTGGAGCTGGAGGGGCGGCAACTGGTGCTGCGCCGGCCGACGCCGGGCGCGGCCGAGCGGCTCCAACTGGCGGCCGATCTGCTGGAGGGGCTGGCGTAGGTCAGCCTGATGGGGCGGGAGCCGGCGGGCCGGCTCTCCGCTTCGGGTGCGCTCAGTCGCCCGAGATCTGCCGCTGGTAGTTGGCCTCGCGCTCGGGCCATGTGCTCTTGATGTAGTCGAGCACGGCGCGGATCTCGGCCTCGGTCAGGCTGTCGCCAAAGCCCGGCATGTCGCTTTCGTAGCCGTTGCCGACGATGGCGGCCGTGCCCTCGCGGATGATCGCCAGAAGCTGTTCATCCGGGTGGTGCCAGGTGTGGCCCGAGGCATCGTGCGGAGGAGCGGGCAGGCGGCCGCTCGGCAGCCGCTCGCGCCAGTCCGGCTGGCCTTCGAGATTGGCCCCGTGGCAGGCGGCGCATTCGTCGACATAGACCTGACGGCCGAGGGCGAGAGTGGCGGGGTCCGCCGCGGTGGGGGCCGGGCCCGGCAGGAGAAGCCAGAGAGCGGCGGCGGCGGCGAGGCCCGCGGCCAGGAGGACAAGGCGCTTCATAGCGGCGCCTCCGTGGCGGGCGAGGCGGGGGTCGCAGCCCGTTCGGGTTCAATGGCAAGCGCGGGCGGAAAGGGGGGCGCTGCCGCAGGAAGGCGGTGCAGGTGCAGGAAGATCATCTCTCATCCCTGAGGTTCCGCACGAGGCGGATGTCGGACAGGACCGGCGCGGGGCCGGCCGGCTCAGGCGGCGGGATGACGTCTCGGCGGGCGATCCTCGGGGGGCGGGTGGCGGCTCGCCGGCAGTGGGTTCCAGTCCGGCAGCTGCCGCACGCCGAGCCCGAGCCGCAGGAGCATGAGCACAGGATCGGGCAGCACCGAAGGCGCGATCGCGCAGGAGACCGCACAGACAAGCCCATCGGCCCCATCGTGCTGTCCGGCGCCGGGGCAGCAGGGCGCGGGATCTGCCCCCGCATGCGCCACCGCCGCATCCGCCGCCATGTGGCCTGCGCTGGCCGCGTGCGCGACCGGACCCGCCACAAGGGCGACCGTGACGAGCGCGAGGCAAAGGAGGCGCAGGATCAGAACCCGGATCATCGGCCCAGATTACAGCGCCCGCTCGTCCGGCGGAAGGGTTCCTGTGCACGGCTGCGGCCACAGGGTGCGGATGGGTTCCCATCGGCGCTGAAAACTGGTTTGGCCGAAGCCTCTCCCCCCGGCCTGTCGCTTCAGGGGCTGCCGCGCGGTCTTCCGGTCCGCCGCGCCGTACCAAGAACGCTCCTCACAATCCGTCGAGCGGCCCGTGGTGAGCGGGGACTTGCCCGCAAGGCGCGGCTGCATGGGCGCAGAATGGGGCTTACCCAGCGTCAGCCACACGTACGGGCCGGAGGAGGGGTGGACAGTGCCCCCGCGACCCATACCCTAGAGCGTGTTGTCGTTCCGGGCACAGGGCTGCCCGATGAGCTCGTGATCCACCCTCAGACCAACTGGAGCGTTTTCCATGGCTTCCATGGCCGTATCGGCATTGCCGACGACCCGGATCGAGGCTTTCGATGGCCTTCGGGGCGTCGCCGCAGCCATTGTGGTTCTCTACCACTACCTCTGCCTGATGCATCCCAACCTGGCGCCGTCGATGGGCTCGAGCCTTGCCGCGCTGGCCGACACGCCGCTCCACATGCTCTGGAACGGACGCTTTGCGGTGGCGGTGTTCTTCGTGCTGTCAGGCTTTGTCATGGCGGCCGCGGCGGACCGGCGCCGCGACGCGCCGATCTCGAACGCGGTGACGCGCTACCTGCGCCTTGCCCTGCCGGTCACGGTCAGCTGCCTGCTCGCCTGGGTGTGGCTCTCGGCCTTTCCCGACAGCGCGCGCTCTCTGCAGCAGACGCTCGCCGAGCCGTCGCGCTGGCTGAACTTCACCTATCAGGAGCCGATCCGGCCCGCCTGGTACGCCGTGGCCGACGGGCTCGCCGCGACCTTAGTCCGTGGCTACTCACGCTTCAACAACGTGCTCTGGACGATGAGGATCGAGCTTCTCGGCTCGCTCGGGATCTTCCTGCTCTATTTCCTGGCGCAGGGCAGGATCCGGCTCTATGCGCTGGTGGCCTCGGGCCTTGCGGTCGTTGCGTGGCTGCCGGATTCCTACCTGGCCTTCGTCCTCGGCGCCGCCTTTTACGAGGCGCACCGGCGCGGGGCCCTGCTGCCGGTACCGCCTGCGGTGCCGGTCGCGGCGCTGATCGCCGCGGTCCTTCTCGGGTCGCCCGGTGAGGGGGCTCACCTGCGTCTCGATCTGCCGGATGTGCCCGAACAGTGGCATGTGGGCCGCCCGAGGGGCCTTGTGCCGGTGCTGGCGGCGGGGCTTCTGCTCTATGCGGTGCTGACGCTGCCTGCGCTGGCCCGGATCTTCGCGGCCCGCGTGCCGGTCTTTTTCGGGCGCATCTCCTTCGGCCTGTACCTCGTGCATGTGCCTCCGCTCTATACGGTAGTGGCGTGGGCGCATCTGAACGGGGCGCCCGAGGCGCTGATCGCCCCCGCCTATTTCGCCGGCGTCCTGCTCCTCGCCATTCTGTTCACCCTCGCCGTGGATGAGCCGCTGCTGCGGCGCCTTGCCGATCTTCGCAGGGCGCTTGCCTCGGGGGATGCGCATCAGGCCCTGTTCGGGCGCCGTCAGTGAGGATGGCGTGCGGGCCCCGGCACGGCCGCGCGACGGTCAGTCGGTGGTCTTCGCCCCTCAGGGCATGGCCTGCACGGCGGCCGCGACCGGGGGCAGCTCGACGAGCGGCCGCGGCAGGGCAGGCTCGGACGTCGTGAGCGCCAGGACGGGTGCGGGCGCAAGCCGGTCGAGCAGATGATCGGCAAGGCGGAAGGCCAGGCAGGTCAGCAGCAGCGTCGGGTTCACCGCCCCCGAGGTCGGGAAGACCGATGCTCCGGCAACATGGAGGTTCGGCACGCCGAAGACGGTGCAATCGCTGTCCACCACACCCCTCTCGGGGGACGTGCCCATCCGGGTGGTGCCGATGTGGTGGCCGCCCTGCGAGATCAGACCCTCGGCGGCCTGATCGGGCTGCATGAGAAGGCGGCCGAACCCGTGTCTGGGCATCAGCTCGGCCAGGTGTGCGAGGCTTTGGCGCACACCTTCGAGGGTCGGCGCGGTCACCTGCCAGTCGAGGCGGATTCGCGGCATGCCCCAGTGGTCCCGGCTGTCGCCCAGGGTGATGCGCGAGGACGGATCCGGGAGCTGCTCGGCGTTGATCTCCAGACGGTAGTGACGGTCCGGGCGAAGCAGGAACACCGAGGGCAGCTTGCGCCGGGCGAGAATGCGCTTTGCCATGATCACCGGCACATAGGCCGCCAGAGTGCCCGGATCGCGCAGGATGTTGGCGACATGGGCGGCCGGATCGCGCCAGCCGTTCCGCTGCGCGAGCACCTCGGCGGGATGGCTGTGGTATTCCTTGGGAAGGAGCGCCTTGGCCAGATGAACCGCCGACAGGATCGGATCGTGGTGGGACGGGTTCCAGAAGGGCGGCGACACCGGGCGCCAGACCGCATTCGGCAGACGCTCCCTGAGGCGGAGGGCCGGCGAGAGCCGGATCAGGCTGCGGGCATAGACCCCGTCGCGGGTC
Organism: Cereibacter sediminicola; assembly: GCF_007668225.1. Lineage (NCBI taxonomy): Bacteria > Pseudomonadati > Pseudomonadota > Alphaproteobacteria > Rhodobacterales > Paracoccaceae > Cereibacter > Cereibacter sediminicola. The sequence continues at coordinate 122,086 of NZ_VDEK01000007.1, forward strand.
CGGCGGTAGTCGATGCGCGCCTGATCGAAGGCGGGCGAAAGGTCCAGCTCTCCCACATCGCCGATGAGATGCGTCATGTAGTGGCGTCCGAGCTGATCGCTGTGGTTGCCGATCCCGCGCAGGTGGACGTTCCTCGAGGCCAGGAGCAGCCGGGCGGTCTCGATCCCGCCGCAGGCAAGAACCACATGCCGCGCGCGCAGAAGGTCGCTGCATCCCGACCGCCGGTCGATGGTCCGCAGCCCCTCGACGCGGGTGCCGTCGGACGAGAGGTCCACCCGCACCACCACATGATCGGTCAGGAGCCTGAGGTCGCTCTGCGCACGCAGGCTGTCGCGCATCTTGCGCCAGAGGTTGGTCGGGCGCGAGAACCGTTCGATCAGGTCAAGGTCGAGGTCGATCTGCGGAGAGCGGCTTCGCCATGCCGGCGTGTCGAAGGCCGCCTCGTCGAACTGCGGCTCGCCGCAGTCGAGGAAATCCGCTGCCGCCCGCTGGTGGCGCTCGATCTCGGCGGGGTCTATGGGCCAGCCGGTCCCGTCGCCGCCGATGAGATAGTCGGCCTGATCGAAGGGAATGCAGCGCCCGCCCCAGACGGTCGAGGATCCCCCCAGCATGCGCCGGCGGTAGAGATGCGCCGCAGGATGCCTGGGCCCCACCTCATTCTCGGCGGAGAGGCTGTCCTGTTCGTCGTGCCGGTCGCGTTCGGCGTTGCCGGCCTCGATCAGAACGAGAGAGAGGCCGCGTCCGACAAGTCGGCTGGCAACGGCCAGACCGGCGGGACCGCTTCCCACGATGGCGACGTCGAAGGTTGGATCCGCTTCCATGTCACCCCGCACGACTGAAAGACAGCGAGAGGCTTTCACGCGCCTCTGGTTGCAGGGTACGATCTCTGTGGCCCCTGTCCACGAAACTGGAGGTTGAGCCGCTGCTTTCCTTTGGGGGATCAGGCGGATAGCGGCTTTTTTCGGCAGGCCGGACGTGGCGCTTCGTCTTTTGGCGGAAGGTCGTGCGGCGGTTTCCGGGCTCGAAGACGATAACCTGCGGCTTTCGGATGCGGGAGACGCGCCGTCGGGATGAAGATGTGGCCGAACTGCGGGATTCGCGGCGACGCGGCCCCCGCCACGGCGTTGCAGGATCAGGCCTCTCGGGCGCGAACATTGCCGGATCGGGAATGGACCGGCCGGGCCGCGACGACCCTCGGGCAGGCCGCAAGGGCCTTGCCGGGCCGATATCGGTCCTGGGTGAAGATCGCCGCGGCGACCTGTGCGATGCGAGGGTGCCCGCGCCGGGTGGGGCGGGCCTGCGCTGGTGCGCGGGACGCCGCGGGCGTCAGGTGCCGACGCTTCGGCCCGTCGCGCTGTTGCCAAAGCCGCCGCGCGAGGTGACGGTGGTCTTTGTCATCGGGGGCTTGCCGATCGTCGTCGGGGGGCGGTTGAACTGGCTCGGCGACAGCTGGGTGCGGCCGGTGTTGCCGGAATAGGCCGTGGTGCCGGTGGCGTTGGTGAACCGGCCGTCGGAGCCGCGGTAAAGCGGCTGTGCGGCCGGCATGCCGCGGCCGAGCATGTTGCCGATCAGGTAGCCCGCAAGGAGCGGCATGAAGATGCTGCCCATCCCGCCGCCGCCCGAAACCTGCTGCTCGCTGCCGCAGGCGCCCTCGCCGTGCTGCTCCTCGCAGACCTCGAGGCTGTCGTAGCGCGGGGCGGACTCGAGATGGATCTGCTGCGCCTCGGCGAAGGCCGCGTCGCAGTCGGCCGTGGAAAAGTCGGTGCCTCCGGTCTGGGCCGCGGCCCGGCAGCTGTCGAGGTCGGGAAAGGCCTGAGCGTCCACCTGCTCTTCGCGGCAGCCCGCCAGAGTGAAGGCGGCCGCGCCCACGATGCAGAGGGCGACCCGGTGCGAGCGTTTGCGCATGGCTTCTATCCTTCGGTCAGTCGCGTATGTAATGCGGTTTGAAGCGCGAGAGATCCTGCGTGATGCGGCCGCGATCCTCGCGGACTCCGATGCCGCAGCAGGCCTCTCCCACCACCCAGGCGCCGATCACCGGGCGGAACCCGCCATGAACCGGCAGCGGATGGTAGGCCTGCACGATCCTGGGGTGGGCCGCATAGGTGGTATCGGGGGACGCCTCGGTGACCTCGCCGCGCTCGACTATCGAGATGGAGGCCCCCTCGCGCGAGAACAAGGGCTTGATGACATGTTCCGTTGCGAGACCGGGCACGCGGTCCAGCGCCTCGGCGGTGCCGGGCGCCGTGCGCCGGCCGGCGGCGGCCGCCTCGACATCGTCGAGGAAGAAGGCCGGCAGCAGGTTCGGGTGGCCCTCGAACATCTGCCAGAGCACCGGCAGCAGCCCCTTGTTCGAGACCACGGCCTTCCAGGCGGGCTCGAGCATCAGGCAATCGGCGTTCTTCAGGTGCGCCGCGAACGGGTCGCGGAACAGATCCTCCCACGGGTAGAGCTTGAAGAGGGTGCCGATCACGCGGTCTTCGGCATCGGTGAACTGGCCCTCGGCCGAGAGGCCGATCCGCTGCAGATCGGTGTAATGGGCGCCCATGCCGGCTTCGCGGGCGGCCCAGGCCATCGCCTCGACCGTGGCGTAATCCTCGGGATTTCCGGCCATGGCCGCAAAATGAAGGTCGGTGTCCGGGGCAAAGAGCGTGCGAAACCGCTCGACCAGCGCCTCGTGGATGCCGTTGAACTGATCGTCGGTCTCGCGCAGGACGCCCGCGGCGATCTGCTCTTCCAGCCAGATCCACTGGAACGAGGCGCTCTCGTAAAGCGAGGTGGGCGTGTCGGCGTTGTATTCCAGGAGCTTCGCGGGCCCGGTGCCGTCATAGGCGAGGTCGAAGCGGCCGTAGATCTCGGGCTCGTGCCTCCGCCAGCTTTCGGCCACGAAATCCCGGTGCTCTTCGGGAATCGCAAGGCGCGCCATCAGTTCGTCGCTCTCCACGATCCGCGCCACCGCCTCGCGGCAGAGGCCATGCAACTCGGTCGCGGGTTCCTCGATGTCTTCCTCGATCTGGCGCAGGCTGAACTGATAGGCCGAGCTTTCGTCCCAGTAGGGTTCGCCATGCATGTCGGCGAAGGTGAAACCCAGCTCGGCAGCCCTGTCCCGCCAGCCCGGCCGTTCCGGTAGATCGTCTTTCAGCATTCTGGCCTCCTCGGTGACGAGGGACGTAGCGCACCCTGGCCCAAACATCCACCCGCGCCGGTCAGGCGGCCCCGCGGGTCAGGCCCTCAGGGCGCGTGCGACCGGCGGCGGCACGAGGCGCACATCGGTTGCGGCGGCCGCCTCCTGGATGTCGCGCCCGTGGGACATGATCTCTGTCAGACGCACCCCCATCTCATCCTGGAAGCGGTCGAGCTGCGCCACGATGTGATCCAGCTCGCCCCCCGCGCAGGCGGTGGCCGCACCTTCGACGCGGCACTGCATGCGGATCGCGTCGAGCGCGTTGATGCGGTGGCGCATCTGGGCAAGCTGCGCCTCTAGGTCGAGGGCCATGCGGGCGGCGCGCTCGTTGCACTCCTGCGCGCGGCCCCGGTAGAAGGCGGCCGCGGCCGAGAGCCGCTCGCGTTCGGCGGCGGGATCGCCGAGCCCCGCCTCGGCATCCCGGGCAAAGGTTTCCGCCATCTCGTCGAGCAGCCCCGTGGCCGCCTTGAGGAACAGGTTCTCGCCGGCCGAGCCCGCGATGCTTGCGAAGGCCCCCGCGGCCGACTGCCGCTCGATCCAGGCGGACAGGTCCCGCGAAAGGGATGCGTAATTGTCGGCGATCGCGCCGAGCGCGCGGCCGTTGCTGCCGAGGTGCCCCGCCACGATGCGCAGGTTGATCGCGATATGCAGCGCCTTTCGCAGCATGTCGCGGACCGGCTTGATACTGGCCGCGATGCGGTCGGCCGCCCGCGCGGCGCTGGCTGCGGGGACCAGAGCGGGCGGCGTGCAGCCGGCCCTTTCGGCGCGATGCGCCAGCTCGGCCGCGAGCGCCTGCGCCTGAAACGAGTCATAGCCGGGAAAGCCCGCGGCCTTCAGCCTCAGCATCAGTTCGGCCGCCCCTTCGGCGGGCGTGGCGCCCTGTGCCTCGGCGGCCAGAAGCTCGGCGTAGATGGCCCGCACCTGGTCGAACATCGCGGTTCCGGGCTTGATCCGCACCGACAGGAAGCCTTCGCCCACGGGCACCACCACGGCAAAGACCCAGTAGGCCCGTCCGTCCAGCGCGCGGTTGCAGACATAGACCCCGGTGGCGCAGCCGGCCTTCAGCCTCTCCCACAAGAGATGAAAGGCCGCCTTGGGCATGAGCGGATGGCGGACGATGCGATGGGGCGCCCCGATGAGGCGAGAGCCCTCGTAGCCCGAGACCCGGCGAAAGACCGCGTTGCCCGCATGGATCACGCCCCGGTCATCGGTGCGCGAAAAGAAGATCTCGTCGAAGTCGAAGGGAACCTCGCCATCCCGGACGTCTGAAGGACGGGCGGCGACCAACTCTGCGGTCCCGTGAAATGCCATGTTCTACCCTCTGGAGCGTCCGGCCGACACGGCCCGTCCCTCCGCCGCCACCGATACTGCACAGGCAACGGTGTCTGGAGCCTTGTCACACGGAAGTAAAGAAAGGCTTCCGGGTGGATCTGTCTGCCGGTCGGGGGGGCGGGTCGTGTCCTTTAACCATGAAAAGACTTACGAAAGTCGGTCATCCCATTCCTTTCCGGCCCGGATGGGCATGACCGCATGTCGCGCGGGACGCGATGTCGCGGCCGCCCGCGCGGCGGGTAGGCGTTTCCGGCGGCAAGGAACCTCGGGTTGCAGCGGTCGAACGCCGCGCAAGGCGGCGGCGAGAGCAGGCTCGCCGCCGCAGGCCGGGCCAGCGAGGCCGAGGCCGTTCGTCAGATGTCGAAGTTCGATGGCAGCACGATCATGTCGCGGATCGTGACGTTGCGCGGCCGGCTGAGCATGTAGAGGACGGCATCGGCCACCTCGGCAGGCTCGATCAGCGCGCCGTTCTCCTTGGCCTTGCGCAGGTTCTCCTCGGGCCAGTCGGCCAGCAGCGCCGAGATCACCGGCCCCGGCGAGACCTGCCCCACGCGGATGCCCTGCTTCATCAGCTGCCGCCGCATGGTCTGGACAAAGCAGGTGATCGCCCATTTCGAGCCGGAATAGACCGGCTCCCACGGGATCGCCGAATGGCCCGCGACCGAGCACGTCACGACGATGTCGCCCGAGCCGCGCGCGCTCATGTGCGGGATCACGGCATGGACGTTCTTCATCACCGCATTGACGTTCAGGTTCAGCATCCGGTCGATGGCGGCGGGGCTGGTTTCGAAGAGGTCGCCGCCGATGTAGCTGCCGGCGTTGCAATGCAGGATGTCGATCCGGCCGGTCTTTTCCAGGATTTCGGGCACCATCGCGTCGCAGCTTTCGGGGTCGAGCAGGTCGGTCACCTGCGCAACGCAGGCCGGGCCCAACCGCGCGCCCATCGCCTCCAGCGCCGCGCGGTCGCGGTCCACCGCCACCACGGTCGCGCCTTCGGCCAGAAGCGCCTCGACCGTTGCCAGCCCGATGCCCGAGGCGCCGCCGGTGATGACGGCCACCTTGCCGTCGAAACGTCCGCTCATCTTCAGTCCTTTCTCAGTGGGTGATGTAGCCGCCGTCCGCCACCAGGGTGGCGCCGGTGACGTAGGAGGCGGCATCCGAAGCGAGGAACAGGACGCAGGTCGCCATCTCCTCGGGCTCGCCGAAGCGGCCCATCGGGGTGTTCTCGGTCCAGACGCGGTTCATGTCTTCGTTGGCGATGCCCTTGGCCGTCATGTCGGAGACCACATAGCCGGGGGCCAGCGCATTCACGCGGATGCCGCGGTGCGCATATTCGTAGGCCATGACCGTGGTCATCTGGTGCACCGCCGCCTTCGAGGCGTTGTAGGCCACCTGCAGCTGCGGCTTGTTCGCCACGAAGCCCGAGATCGAGCCGATGTTCACGATCGAACCCGCGCCCTGCGCCAGCATCGGCCGCACCGCGGCGCGGGCGATGCGGAAGGGGGCAATGAGGTTCGTCTCCATGATCCGGGCGAGGCGCGTGTCGTCGAACTCGTGGAAATCGCCGCCGTCGGCAACGCCCGCGTTGTTCACCAGCACATCGAGCCGGCCGAAGCGGTCGAGCGTGGCCTGCACCAGCGCATCCGGCACCGCCGGGTCGGTCACGTCGCCCGCCACCCAGGCGAAGCGGTCGGGATCGGCGGCGACGAGCGCGCGCACGGCCTCGGTCTCGGTGCGGGCGGTCATCATGATGCGCGCACCGGCCTCGGCGAAGAGCTTTGCGATCGCAAGCCCGATGCCGCGGCTTCCGCCGGTGACGAGCGCGACCTTGCCATCGAGGCGGAACTTGTCGAGGGACATGGCTTATCCTTTCCTTTCATCGGGGTGACAGGCGGCGTGATAGGTGGCGAGGCTGGCGGTCACCCGCTCGATCAGCAGCGCCTCGGGGTCGAGCGGTCGATCGGCGTGATCTTCCGCGGCGGGCAGGAACTGGCGCCAGAGCGGCAGGGGAACCCGCCGGCCCGCAAGCGCCGCCGTCAGCGCATCGACCGCCTGCCGGGCCGCGGGAGCGGGCCAGTAGTAGCGGATGCGGTCCGACAGCGAGTAGTGCCGCAGCAGATGCTGCTCGGTCTCGCTGCCGGGATAGTGGCGCTGCCAGTCGGCGGGGCGGTCGCGCATCACCCGATCCATCGTGGCGGCAAGCGGGCGGGTCCCGTAGCCGGGGACCAGCTCCGATGCGATCAGGTCAAGCGCATAGAGCGCCTCGCGCAGGACGAAGGTCAGCTCGGGCCCGACCTTGAGGATCGGGAAGCCGTCCTCGACCAGCGCGGCGAGGGGGCCCGGCCCCTGATAGTCGGTGGAATGGGCCTCGAACACGAGGGTCGGCTCCTCCTCGAGCACCGCCGTCAGCGGGCGGGCGCGGGTGCGGTCGTAGAGGGCCACGTTCCGGTTGCCGAACTCGACCCCCGGCTGGACGACGTAGGCGAGCACCCGGCCAAAGGCGTCCTCCAACCCCTCCTGCGCAAAGGTCTCGCGGTGGATCGCGATGGTGGCGCGGGCGGCGGCGGGCGCGGTCGGCGCGACGCTGTCGAGCGCATGATCGGCGCCACCAGGAGGCGGAACCTCGGTCCCGAGGATGAAGCGCGGCGGGGCCAGGCCGTGGCTGCGGGCGGTCTCGTCGGCGATGCGGGCGAGACGGGCGGCGCGGCAGGCCGTGGTGGCATCCTCCAGCGCGGCCGGTTCGCCCGCGCAGCCCATCGAGGTGTCGAGATGGATCTTGGAAAAGCCGGCCGCGACATAGGCCGCGACCATGCGGCCCGCCTCGGCCATCGCCGCCTCGGCGGGCAGGGTGCGCCACGGGTTCGGCCCGAGATGGTCGCCCCCCAGAAGCACCTGATCCGGCGCACAGCCCTCCTCGGCCGCGATCCGCCGCACAAGCGCGGCGAAGTCGGCCGGCGTCATGCCGGTGTAGCCGCCCTGATGGTTGACTTGGTTGCAGGTCGCCTCGATCAGCACCGGCGCGCCGGTCCGGAGCCCGTGGCGGAGCGCCGCGCGCAGGACCACGGGATGCGCCGAACAGACCGAGGTGATGCCGCGCGGCCGTCCCTCGCGGCGCAGGCGGGCGAGATCGTCGAGCGTCAGCATGGGCACCTCGGGGTCGTGGCGATGAAGGCGTCAAGTTCGGCGCGGGTGCCTGCGCCTTCCATCGGGCCGCGGCGGGTGACATTGCGGGCACCGGCGGCGCAGGCGTAGGTCAGCGCCTCGGCCACAGGCAGGCCAAGCCGGCGGCAGGCGACATAGGCGCCGCCGAAACAGTCGCCCGCGCCGGTCGGATCAACCTCGGCCACCGCAAAGGCCGGCGCATGGACCGGCGCGGCACCGGGCGCATGAACGCTCGCCCCCGCGGCGCCGCGCTTCAGCGCGACCTCGCGGATGCCGAGCGCGAAGAGCCGCTCCAGCGCCGCGGCCTCGCCCGCGACGCCCGCCGCACGTTCCAGCTCGTCGCCCGAGGGCAGCAGCAGGTCGGCCCTGGCCACCAGCGCCGCGAAGGTCCGCGCGGTGGCGGCATCCTGCGCCAGTTCCTTGCGGAGGTTCGGATCGACCGAGAGGCTGCCGCCGCGCGCCTTCACGGCGGCCGCGGCCGCCGCGATCACCTCGGCCGCGGCCGGGATCGAGAGGGCCGAGCCCATGACATGCAGATGTCCCGCCCGCGCCAGAACCGCCTCGACCGCCGGGGTCCGCGCGATGCAGGCGGCGGCGGAGCGGGCAATGCCATAGACGAAATCGCGCGCGCCGTCGGCGCGGTAGCGCACGAAGGCGGTGCCGGTCGGATGGTCGGGCAGGACCGCCACCGCGCTGACATCAACCCCGTCGCGCGCCAGCCGGGCCCGCGTCATCCGGCCGAAATCGTCGTCGCCCACCGCGCCGATCAGCGCCGCCGTCCCGCCCATCCGCGCGCACTGGTCGATGAAGATGGCGGGCGCGCCGCTCGGGAACGGGCCCTCGAGCGGCTGCGGCTGGAGAAAGCCGCAGCCGACCGTCGTGGCCATGATCTCGACGAGGATCTCGCCCACGCAGATCGTGGGGCCGAGCGCGTCGGGGGCCAGTGCGGATGTCATCGGAACCTCTCACCTGCGGGCGGCCCGGGATCGTTCCGCCCGCAGGCGGATGTCTTGCCGGGGCGGGCCGTGCCTGCGGCGCCTGTCATGTCAGCCGGTCGCGCCGGGTCGATTGCCGAGCAGCAGCTCGGCCGTCACGTCGTCGGTGATCAGCGTGTCCACCAGCCCGCGGCGCGAGGCGGCCCGGATGATCCCGACCTTGTGGGGCCCCGCCGCGGCGAGGATCTTCTCGGGGGTGCGCAACACCGTATCGAGATCGACGCCGATCGTGCGCCGGCAGATCGGATGGTCGATCTCGGCACCGTCGGCGTCGAGGAAATGGCCCAGCACGTCCCCGATGGCGCCGGCCCGGATCAGGTCCTGCGGCGCCACCTCCTTCGGCAGGCCGTTCGCAACGAGGAACGACCGCTCGGACACGTCGCTTGCGGTCAGGATCGCCGCGTCGAGCGTCTCGAACTTGGCGAAGTGGTCGGCGAAGATCTCCTGCGCGAGGAAGGCCGCGCGATCGACCCCCGCCGACAGGAAGATCGGGGCCGCAAGCAGCGAATATTTCGCGCCGAGCGCCGCGGCAAAGCCCGAGACGATGCTGAACGAGTTGAAGGAGGCGCCCTGCATCGTGCCCCCGAGCATCGAGACGATCTCGAGATCGGGATGGGGTTGTGCGGGCAGGCGGCGGAAGGTCTGCTCGAGCGTCACCCCCCACGAGACGCCGATCGAGCGCCAGCCGCGGGTTCGCAACTTCTCGATCAGATAATCAGCCAGCGCCGCACCGACCGCCGAATGGCAATCATAATCCTCGCGGCGGGCGGGGGCGATCTGCACGCGCGGGATGTCCAGCTCGACCCGGAGCGCCTCTTGCAGCTCGATCCGCGCAACAAAGGGGGAATCGATGCGCACCTGCACGATCCCCAGCGTCTTGGCCCGTTGGATTGCCTGATTCACCCGCAGCCGCGTCACGTCGAGCTGCTTGGCGATCTCGGCCTGCGTCATGCCGTTGACGTAGTAGTGCCAGCAGACTTCCGCGGTAAACGGATCGTCGTGCATCTCCCGAACCATCCTGAGCGCCCTCCTCCGCGCCGGTCGTCCTTCGGGGATGTGACACCACTTACAAATGTTTCGCAAGTCATACATCCGCAAAAAATTCACTTGCATGTTGCCGCTTACATTTGCAAAAGTTCTCGTCGGGAGGAGCAGCGCGGCGGAAGGACCACCGCGCGGCCCTGCAGACCCGCAAGATCTTCAGGGAGGAGACACATGGGCTATTCGTTGAAATACGGCGCTTCGGTGCTGGCGCTTGCGCTGGCGGCCGGTGGGGCCTTTGCGCAGGATCTTCAGATCGAAAATGCCGACTGGTGGCAGGAGGCCGGCGCGTCCTTCAAGGGCACGACGCTGCGCGGCGTGACCGAATCCACGCCCGCTTCCAACTTCGTGGCCGATGTACTCGCACCCCGGTTCGAGGAGCTGACCGGCATCCGCGTCGATGTCGAGACCACCTCGTGGGACCAGATGTACGACAAGGCCATCAAGGACATGGAAGCCGGCACCGGCATCTATGACATGGTCTATATCGAGCAGGACATCATCTACGCCTATCTGGCGCGCAACTTCCTCGTGAACCTGACGCAGGCTCTGGACGAGAAGCCCGATCTGAAGGCGGCCAACTATTCCGAAGAGAACCTGACCTCGTTTGCCGACAACTTCCGCGGCGCCGAGGATGGCAACCTCTACGGGATGCCGATGGAGGCCTTCATCAAGGTCTATCTCTACCGGACCGACCTCTTCAACGACCCCGAGGTGCAGGCGGCCTTCAAGGAGCAGACCGGCCGCGACCTCGCCCCTGCGACCAATCACGCCGAATATGCCGAGATCGCGCAGTTCTTCACCCAGTGGGGCAAGGACAACGGCGGCAAGCTCTGGGGCACGACGGCGCAGGCCCACACCGGCCACCCGGCCTCCTGGTACGAGTATTTCGAGTCCGTGGCGCCGACCTACGGCGTCTACGACTGGGGCATCGACGCCTCGAACAACTATGCCGCCAGCGTCGAAAACGGCGGTCGCATGAACTCGGCCGAGGCGAAAGAAGCGATGAAGTGGTGGCTGTCGATGCGCGACATCGCCCCGCCCGAGTCGGTGCAATCGACCTGGACCGAGGTCGCCACCACCTTCGCCGCCGGCCGCGTGGCCCAAGGCCTCGTCTATGGCGAGAACGTCGCCTGGATCGCCTCGGATACGTCGAAGTCGCGCGTCGTGGGCAACGTGGCCGTTGCGCTGCCGCCGGTCGAGGAGGGGGTGATGGCCGCCGCCGAGAGCGGAGAGGGCTACATCGGCTATTATGACGGCGGCGCCTTCGGCCTCCCGGTCACCTCGAAGAACAAGGACGCGGCGGTGCTGTTCCTGCAGTTCATGGCGCTGCCGGAGGTGCAGGAGGAATGGGCGGCCGCAGGTTCGCGCGTGACGCTGACCTCGACCTACAAGACGCCGAAGGTCCAGGCGCTCGACGAGCAGCTCGGCGGCTATTTCTCGATGCTGCGCGATCAGGGCAAGCTGTTCAAGGGCGCGCCGGAATATCCGTTCCACGCTCAGCTGCGCGAAGCCACCGCGCCGATCTTCTACGACATCCTGACCGGCGCCGTGGGCCCGGACGAGGGTCTCGACCGGATGGCGGCCAAGGCCGAGGAAGAGCTGACGAGCCTCGGCTACCGCAAGTAAACGCCTCCCGACCGCCGCCGCCCGCTCGGGCGGCGGCTCCTTCGACCGAGGGCCCGATGCGCGGCCCGCTCACTCGCAACCTTCGGCAGAGGGTAGGTCCGTGTATTCCCCAAAGCTCGCATGGCTGTTGCTGGCGCCCACGCTGGTCATCCTGTTCCTGTTCGGCGTTCTGCCGTTCCTGTATGTGCTCTATGTCTCGTTCCACGACTGGAACCCGTTCGCGGCCAACCCCAAGATGGTGTTCAGCGGAGCGAACAACTTCCGCCGCGTGGTGTTCGACCAGGGCTTCCTGGCCTCGCTGGGCGTGACGGTGGCCTTCGTCTTCTTTGCCGTCCTGTCCGAGCTGGTGATCGGCTACGCGCTGGCGCAGGCCTTCATGAAGGAGTTTCCTGGCAAGGCCTTCTTCCGCACCATTCACACCCTGCCGCTGATCATGGCGCCGATCATCGTGGGCTCGGTCTGGAAGCTGATGACCACGCCCTCGATCGGCATCATCCCCACCCTTCTGGACAGCTGGTTCGGCGTCAATCTCAACATCGGCCAGTCCGCCGGGGCCGCCTTCGTGATCACGGTGATCATGGATGTCTGGCACTGGACGCCCTTGGTGACGCTGACGCTGATCGCGGCGCTGGTCTCGCTGCCGGCCGACCCGTTCGAGCAGGCCCAGATCGACGGCGCGAACAAGCGGCAGATCTTCTGGCACATCACGCTGCCGATGATCGCCCCGGCCGTCGTCGCCACCGTCTTCATCCGGCTGATGGACGCGCTGCGCACGGTGGACGAGGTGCTGATGCTGACCGGCGGCGGTCCCGGATCGGCCACCCGCTACGTCGGCGTCCACATCTTCAAGGAGGTGTTCCCGCGCACGAACTACGGCTACGGCTCGGCCGTGTCGGTGATCGTGCTCTACCTCACCATCGTCGCCTGCTGGCTGCTCTATGTGAGCATGCTCGCCCCGCGCAAATCGAGAAAGGGCTGATCCGATGCAGAGGGGCAATCCCTGGCTCTACATGCTGTTCTGGGTCTTTGTCAGCTTCCTGACGCTGTTCCCGATCTACTGGCTGTTCGTGATCTCGGTGAAGCCGGCGGTGGACCTGTTCTCGACGCCCGAGATCCTGCTGAAGGACATCTACTGGCAGAACTACATCGACGTGCTGAACGACCGCACCCTGCGCAGCTACATGGTCAATTCGCTGATCATCTCGTCGGGCAATGCGCTTCTCTGCACCACGCTCGGGTTCTTCGCCTGCTATGCCCTCTCGCGTTACGACATGAGCGGGAAGGAATCGATCTTCTTCTGGACCATCACCAACCGGATGGCGCCGCCCGCGGTGTTCCTGCTGCCGCTGTTCCTCCTGATGACGCAGGTCTATCGTTTCGGCGACTTCACGCTGCTCGACACGCGGATCGGCATGATCCTCGTCTATTGCACCTTCAACCTGCCCTTCGCGATCTGGACGCTGCGCCCCACGCTGGACGGCATCCCCAAGGAGCTGGACGAGGCCGCCTATGTCGATGGCGCGAGCCCCTGGAAGGTCATCACCGAGGTGGTCTTCCCGCTCTGCCGGCCCGGCCTTGCGGTGACGCTGATCCTGACCTGGGTCTTCGCCTGGAACGAATATCTGCTGGCGGCGACGCTGACGAACTTCAACGCCCGCACGCTCACCACCGGCCTTTCGGAATATGTGACCACCACGGGCACCGAATGGGGGATCATGGCCGCCATCTCGATGTTCACGCTGATCCCGGCGCTGATCGTCTTCAGCCTGGTGCAGAAGCACATCGTGACCGGCCTGACCTTCGGCGCGGTGAAAGGATAGGCCATGAGCGAGAAGATCGAGAACATCTCCGAGCCCATCGACATCCTCGAGGACGATCCGCCACCCCCGGCGCCTCCAAAGGTGGGCTTCCTGCCGATCGAGACCAACTGGTTCGACCGGCTGTTCATCTCGGTGGTGATCTGGGTCGCCCTGTCCCTGTTCTGGTTCCGCTTCGTGGAGCCGCTCGGGCCGTCGATCTGGATCTCCAACGCCATCGCGCTCGCGCTGGCCGTGCTCATCATCACGAAAGGCTGACAGGATGAAATCGCTCGTCCTCGAACGGAAAGACGAACTGTCGCTGCGCGACTTCCCCGACATCGACCGGCAGGAAGAGGTGCTCGGGCCCCGCGACGTGCGGATCAGGCTGCATACCGTCGGCATCTGCGGGTCGGACGTGCATTACTACACCCATGGCCGGATCGGCCCCTTCGTGGTGAACGAGCCGATGGTCCTTGGCCACGAAGCCTCGGGCACGGTGATCGAGGTGGGGCCGGAGGTCACGACGCTCAAGGTCGGCGACCGCGTCTGCATGGAGCCGGGCATCCCCGACCCGAACTCGAAGGCCGCGCGGATGGGGATGTACAACATCGACCCCGCGGTGCGCTTCTGGGCCACGCCGCCGATCCACGGCATCCTGCGCCCAACCTGCGTCCACCCCGAGGCGTTCACCTTCAAGCTGCCGGACAACGTGAGCTTCGCCGAGGCCGCGATGGTCGAGCCGCTGGCGGTGGGCGTCCACGCCGCGACCAAGGCCCGCATCCGCCCCGGCGACATCGGCCTTGTCATGGGGGCAGGGCCCATCGGCCTCGTCACGGCACTGTCCGCCCTCGCAGGCGGCTGCGCGCGGGTCTATGTGACCGACCTCGCGCCGAAAAAGCTCGAGATTGCCGAAAGCCTCAGCCCCGCGATCACCGGGGTGAATGTGGCCAGCGACGACATCGTGGCCCGCATCAAGGCCGAGACCGACGGCTGGGGCGCGGATGTGGTGTTCGAGGCGACCGGCTCGCCCAAGGCCGCCGCCGGCGTGTTCGAGCCGCTCGCGCCGGGTGGCTGCGTGGTGATGATCGGCGGCCAGCCCGACCCGATCTCCTACGACGCGGGCGCGGCCATGGTGCGCGAGGCGCGGGTCGAGAACATTTTCCGCTACGCCCATGTCTTTCCGCGCTGCGTGGCGATGCTGGCCAGCGGCGCCATCGACGTCAAGCCGCTCATCACCCGCACCTTCGCCTTCGAGGACAGCGTCCACGCCTTCGAAGTGGCGGCCTCGGCGCCGCCCTCCGACGTGAAGATGCAGATCGAGCTGCCGCAGTAGGGGGGACCAGAGGTGGCAAACGTCCAGATCAGCAACGTCGTCAAGCGTTATGGCGCAGTCCAGGTCATGCACGGCGTCAACGTCGAGATCGAGGACGGCGAGTTCGTCGTCCTCGTGGGCCCGTCGGGCTGCGGAAAATCCACCCTGTTGCGGATGCTTGCGGGGCTCGAGCCGATCAGCGGCGGCACGATCTCGATCGGCGGCCGGGTGGTCAACAACGTGATCCCCAAGGACCGCGACATCGCCATGGTGTTCCAGTCCTACGCGCTCTATCCGCACAAGACGGTCTTCGACAACATGGGCTTCCCGCTGAAGATGGCGGGGCGGCCGAAGGAGGAGATCGAGACCAAGGTGCGCAAGGCGGCCGAGATCCTCGACCTCACGAAATATCTCGACCGCTATCCCAAGGCGCTCTCGGGCGGGCAGCGCCAGCGCGTGGCCATGGGCCGTGCCATCGTGCGCGATCCGCAGGTGTTCCTCTTCGACGAGCCCCTGTCGAACCTTGACGCCAAGCTTCGCGTGACCATGCGGCTCGAGATCAAGGAGCTGCACCAGCGCCTCAAGACCACCATCGTCTATGTGACCCACGACCAGATCGAAGCCATGACCATGGCCGACAAGATCGTGGTCATGCGCGACGGGCGGGTGGAGCAGATCGGGGCGCCGCTGGATCTCTACGACCAGCCGCAGAACCTGTTCGTTGCGGGCTTCATCGGCTCGCCCTCGATGAATTTCCTGCACGGGCGGGTGGCGGTGCGTGACGGCCGCAGGCTGTTCGTCTCGGACCGCGGGCTGGAGCTGCCGTTGCCGGCCAGCGGGGCCGCGGACGGGCAGGGGGTGACGCTGGGGATCCGGCCCGAGCATATCGAGATCGGCGCGGGCGGGATTCCGGTCCGGGTGGCGGTGCTCGAGCCGACGGGTTCGGAGACGCAGATCTTTGCGCGGGCCGAGGGGGGCGACCTGATCGACGCCGTGGTGCGCGACCGGATCGCGGCGCGGCCGGGGGACGAGATCGGCTTCCTGATCGACCCGGCGCGGATGCACCTGTTCGACCGCGACAGCGGCAAGCGGCTCTGACCTCGCGCGGCCTCTCAGCATGAGCCCGGTCCGTGCGGTGATCTTCGACCTCGACGGCTGCCTCGTGGACAGCGAGCCGCATTCCCTGGCGGCACTTGCGGGCGAGATGCAGACCATCGGCCTGCCCCGGACGACCGTGGAGGAGTTGCGCGAGCGGTTCCTCGGCGTCTCGATGGCCGACATCTGCCGCGACATCGAGCGGCGCACCGGCACGCCGGTGCCCGCGGATTTCATCGACCGGGTCGAGGCGCGGCTGTTTCGGGCCTATGCCTTGCGGCTGCGGCCGATGGCGGGGGCGGATCCGCTGCTCGACCGGTTGGAGGCGGAAGGTTTCGCCACGGCCATCGCGACCGGCGGGTCGGTGCGGCGGATGCACGAGACGCTGCGCCTCGGGGGGCTCGCCTCGCGCTTTGCCGGGCGCGCCTTCAGCGCCGACGAGGTGCCGCGCGGCAAGCCTGCGCCTGACCTGTTCCTCAAGGCCGCCGACGTGCTGGGCGTGCCGCCCGACCAGTGCGCGGTGCTTGAGGATTCGCCGCACGGGATCGCTGGCGCGTGCGCCGCGGGGATGCGCGCGGTGGGCTTCACAGGGGGCAGTCACCTCGAAGGGCTTCAGGCGGCCCATCGGGAGCTGCTGCTCGAGGCCGGCGCCTTGCAGGTGGTCGGGCGGCTCGACGAGGCGTCCGCCGCCCTCTGCGGGCCCTGAGTCAGGGCCCGCCTGGCTCGAGACGCGGCAGGAACCAGGCCAGAAGCCCCGCTAGTGGCAGGAAGGCGCAGATCTGATAGACGGTCTCGACCCCGTAGCTTTCGGCCAGAACCCCGAGGATGGCGGCCGCGATCCCGCCCAGCCCGAAATTCAGCCCGTAGAACAGGCCGCCGATCAGCCCGATCCGGTTCGGCAGAAGGTCCATCGCATAGATCAGGATCGAGGCGAAGGCGCTGGCCATGATCAGATTGATCATGATGGTCAGGACGCCGGTCCAGAACAGGTCCACATACGGCAGGATCAGCGTGAGCGGCAGCGGCCCCAGCACCGAGATCCAGATGATGCGCTGCCGGCCGATCCGGTCGCCCAGGATGCCCCCGACCAGCACTCCCACCGCGGCCGCCACGAGGAAGATGAACAGCATCATCTGCGCCGAGGGAATCGACAGGCCGAACCGCTCCATCAGGTAGAAGGTGTAGAAGGAGCGGAAACTCTCATTGTAGGCGTTCTTGGCGAACATCAGGCAGGTCAGCACCACGAGGCCCACCGCTATGGTGGCGGGCGCGTGGTGGCGGGCGGTTCCGGCCTTGGCGGCGCGGGCACGGCTGGCGGCGAACTCGGCGCTGATCGCGCGCTGGCGGCTGCCGATCCAGGTCAGTAGCATCATGGCCATCAGCGCCGTGACGGCAAACCAGGCAAGGCTCGGCTGGCCCCAGGGCACGATCACCAGCGCGGCAAAGACCGGCCCCAGCGCGCCCCCCGCCTGGCCGCCGACCTGAAAGATCCCCTGCGCCAGCCCCTGCCGCCCTCCGGCGGCGTAGCGCGCCATCCGCGTCGCCTCGGGATGGAAGATCGACGAGCCGATCCCGATCAGCGCGACCGACACGAGGATCATGGCGTAGCTCTGCGCCATGGACAGGCTCACCAGCCCCGAGAGCGTGAACATCATGCCGAGCACCGGCGAATAGGGCGCCGGGCGACGGTCGGTGATCGTGCCCACGACGGGCTGCAGAAGCGAGCCCGCGATCTGGAACGTCATGGTGATCATGCCGATCTGCACGAAATCGAGCTGCGCCGACTCTTTCAGGATCGGGTAGGCGGCGGGGATCAGCGATTGCATCAGGTCGTTGAGCAGATGCGTCAGGCCCAGAACCACCAGCACGGCCAGGTGGGTTCCGGAGCGGGTCACGGTCGCGGTTGTCATGGGGGTCTTTCGGTCAGCTCGGGGCAACCGCACCACTAGCTCACAGCGCGCGCCCGGCTGCAAGAGGAGCCGTCTCGGCCAGAAGTCGGATCTCGGCCAGAAGACCGGTGCCGCTGAAGGCGTTTTTCAGTGCTTTCGTTGGGCGCCGGGGCATCCGGCCCCGATGCCGTTCGGGCTGCTCAGGGCGGTACGAGGGCCCACCGGCCTCCGAATGCAGCCTTTGCGCGTCCTTCTTGCGTCGCCGCAAGCTTCGGTTGCATTTTCTCTTTGGTTAATCCGTGCTGTGGCATCATCTAGGGCGAGTCACGCAGATCCGGATTGGTTTTGCCCCCGTTTCACCGGACACTCAGGCGTTTGCGGTTTGGGCTGCGATG